>DASXNR010000396.1:0-3783 GCA_036494925.1 Acetobacteraceae bacterium | reverse complement strand
GTGAAGGCGGTCATCCTCGCCGGAGGATTTGGCACACGCATATCCGAGGAGTCGCATCTCCGGCCCAAGCCAATGATCGAAATCGGCGGTCGGCCAATACTCTGGCACGTCATGAACATCTACACGGCGCACGGCGTCACGGAGTTCATCATCTGCCTGGGTTATCGTGGCTATATGATCAAGGAGTATTTCGCCAACTACGTGCTGCATGAATCGGACGTAACGGTCGATGCGCGCAGCTGCGAGATCACCTATCACACCAATTATGCCGAACCGTGGCGCGTTACCCTGGTGGACACCGGATCCGACACCATGACCGGCGGGCGGATGAAACGCGTCAGCCGCTATCTCGATTCCGATGACAGCTTCTGCATGACGTACGGCGACGGCCTGGCCGACATCGACATAGGCGCGCTGATCGCGTTTCACCAACGGCACGGCAAGCTCGCAACCGTCACGGCGGTGACGCCGCCGGGCCGCTTTGGTGCGCTGGTGCTGGACGATGACACCGTGACCAGCTTCAGCGAGAAGCCACCGGGTGACAATGCGTTGATCAACGGGGGCTTCTTCGTCCTGCATCCGGATGTGCTGAACCGCATCGAGGGCGACGACGCGCCCTGGGAAACCGGACCGCTCGAGAGCCTCGCACGAGATGGTGAACTGAGGGCTTATCGCCACTCCGGCTTCTGGCAGCCCATGGATACGCTGCGTGACCGGAACACCCTCGAAAAACTATGGGCGTCAGGCAAGCCACCTTGGAAGACCTGGCAGGCTGAACGGCCAAACCATCCCTGATCCGCGCATTCGCGTGAGCTTCGGGAACATCCCGCCGTCGCGCGCGTTGACCGTGAATTGGCCCTCATGGCCGACCCAGGAGGGGTCATGACCCGACGATCCAGACTTCTTGTTCGACTCCTTGCTGTCGCGGCGTTTCCATGCATCGCAGTCGCGCAGAACCCACAACCTGCGGCACCGCAGGACCCGCATCATCCGCTCGCGCCGCCCAGCGCATCCCAGCCGCCACCGGAGGTGATCGCTCCGCACGGCACCACCACCGGCACGCAGAGCGCCGACACACTGAGCGATCGGCTGTCGAGACAGCAGGGAACGCTGCACCCGCCATCGGTTGATCCGGGCATCAGCGCGCCGTTGCCGTCCAACGGCCAGGGCGCCATGCCGGTGATACCGCCGCCAGGGAGCCCAGGCGGCAACCAGGCCGTGGTGCCAAAGTAGCGAGCGCGCTCAGAGCAGTCGCAACGCCTCACACACCCCAGCAACCTGCGCGTCAGTAAGTTCCGGATAAATCGGCAGGCTCAACACCTCACGGGCAGCAGCTTCCGTCGCGCGACAGCCCGATGGACCCAATGCGACGCGGTCCAGGTAGGCGGCCTGACGGTGGACGGGCACGGGATAATGCACGCCGGTCCCGATGCCCTGTCCGCGCAAGCGCGACTGGATGCTGTCGCGGTCCGGAGTCCTGACGACATAAAGATGAAAGACGTGTGCGGTCCCTTGCCGTCGCGCCGGCGGTGCAAGCGTCGCGCCGTTCAGCACCGCGTCATAGGCAGCGGCGATACGCTGCCGTCGTGCATTCTGTTCATCGAGATGAGCCAGCTTCACCCGCAGGATGGCTGCCTGGATTTCGTCAAGGCGGCTGTTTACACCGATCTCGTCGCTGAGGTAGTGCGTCCGCCAGCCGTATTGGCGCAGCGCCGCGACGCGTGAAGCGAGTTCCTGGCTTCCGGTGGCGACCATGCCGCCATCGCCGAGCGCCCCAAGGTTCTTGGTGGGATAAAAGCTGAAGGTCGAGGCCGCACCGAACGTGCCCACCTTGCTGCCGCAGACCGTGGCACCGTGGGCCTGCGCGCAATCCTCGACGACGGCCGCTCCGTATCGCGCGCATGAAGCGATGATCGGTGGAAGGTCGGCCGGCTGGCCGTAAAGATGCACCGGGATCACCGCACGGATCGGCGGCAGGCCGGCCGGTGGATGGGCCAGCACAGCCTCCAGCTCAGCCGGGTCCATCGTGTAGCAGTCCGGCTCGATGTCGATCAGCAGCGGCGTGGCACCCACCATCTCGATCGCCGCGACGGTCGCGACGGCGGTGTGCGACACGGTCACCACGGTGGCGCCGGCCCCGATGCCGAGTGCGCGCAGGGCAAGCGCCAATGCGTCGGTGCCATTGCCGCAGCCGACGGCTGCCTCGGTGCCCAGCCAGGCGGCGAATTCGGCTTCGAAGGCGCGCCCCTCCTGGCCGAGGATGTACCAGCCTGATTGCAGTGCGCGCGCCACCGCCGCATCGATCTCGCCCTGCAAAGCGCGGTACCCCGCACCGGGGTTTGCCTGCGGCACGGTGATCGCTGGTGCATTCATGGCACGTGCCTCAATGTTGCGGATCAACCGCGATATAGCGGGCGGGGCGAGGGCCGTCGCCGCCACATTGGAACACGCCCGCACGAGCCAGCGTCTCGCGGTCTTCCTCCGACAGACGCGTCACCTCGCGCAGATGGTCGGTCCAGCTCTCCATCGACCACACCTCCAGCCAGCCTTCCGGATGTGCGACGTCCTCGTACAGCTCCCAGATCCTCGCGCCGGCTCGGCCGCGCACCTTGCGCACCTCGGCCATCGCGGCAAGGAATTCCTTCCGCTGCGGCTGCCTCACCTGATAGTGCACGGTCTCCATGACCCGGCCGCGCGCCCGGCGCAGCAGCGGCACAAGCTCGGCGGCCGGCGCCTCCGGCGTTTGCACCGGCTCGGGCAAGGGAACCGCCGCCGTCCTGACCATGGTCAGATCGATCGAGCAGCGGCGCACCAGGGGGATCAGGACGACACCGATGGCGGCGGCCGCAAGCAGAGTGCTGGGCAGGCCAATCTCGCCGCCCAATATGCCCCAGGCGAACGATCCCAGCGTCAGCGCGCCGTTTTGCGCCAATTGGTAGATCGAAAGCGCGCGCGCCCGTACCCACGGCGGGCACACCAGTTGCGCCGCGGCCTGGATGGTGGCGTAGGCCGAAGTCCATCCCACGCCGAACAGCAGCATGCCGAACGCGGCAAGGGTCCAGTGCGCTCCAACGCCGACGATGGCGATGCCGGCGCAGGAGAACAGCGTGCACGCAACCACGGTCGTGCCGCGACTGAGGTAACCGCGCGCCAACGGCAGCAGCATTCCCGAGGTGACCCCGCCGATACCCATCATGCCCAGGATGACGCCGTACATGCCCGGTCCGAGTCCCAGGCGCTCGCGCACCAGCAACGGCAACAGTGCCCATGGGGCGGCGGCGGGCACCGAGAACGCGATCGTCCGCACCATCGCGAACTGGATCGCTGGCGTGTTGCGCACGAAACGCACGCCCGCCCTCATCGCCGACAGCAGATGCTCTCGAGGCAGCCCGGTGAACCGGCGGCCGCGGTGCCAGGAGAACAGCGCAATCAGCACAGACACGATCGACACGGCGTACAGCGAGAATGCCAGGCTGGAGCCACCCAGCAGAATCAGGAAGCCGGCGATCGCCGGGCCCACCGCACGGGTGAGGTTGTAGCCGATACCGTTGAGGGCGATCGCCTGTACCAGGTCCTCGCGCGGCACCAGTTCCGGCACGATCGCACTCCAGGCGGGTGCGGTGAGCGCGGACCCGATGCCGATGGCGAATGTCAGGGCCAGCAGCACGAATGCCGTCATCGCATGGCCGATGGTCAGCGCGGCGAGTGTGATGGCGGCCAGGATGGTCCAGAACTGCGTGCCGATAAGGAACACCCGCCGGTCGACGATGTCGGCCAGTGCGC
>DASXNR010000395.1:0-2450 GCA_036494925.1 Acetobacteraceae bacterium | reverse complement strand
GGTTCGTCCATGACAAGGACGAACCCAAAGACAACTATCAGCAAACAGGTTGAACAGCTTGGTCACCCCTTCCCTCTGCTACTGCCCTGCGGCGCCGAGCGGGGCCAGCGGCCACAATTGCGTCGGGCCTTTCATGACGCGAGTGCGCCGGCCTGGCCCGACCCTTCGCCGCCGCGACTGCTTCGTCCTCGGTCGCGTAGGCGCCAATGGGCATGTGCGACCAACCCTGACGTCACTCATGCTGTCCTCCGGCCGCGCTTGACGAAACACTGACGCCGGCGCGGCCTCAGGAGAGAAGCAGCAATGAGAGCCAGGCGAAGTATGCTACGACGAAGCCAGCAGCCATGAGGTGGGTCATCCATAACGAGAAGCGTACCGGAACCGGCGATCCGCCCTTATCTCCAAGCAGCGCTATGATTTCATCAATCTTGCGATGCGCGGCGCGGATATAATTTCGGAAGATCAGGATGCCGGCAAAGGCGAGGACATGCAGCGTCAGAGAGACTATCGGCACACCGTACTCCAATGCGATCCCGCGCAGCCCCGGGCGATGCTCGTCGGTCACGAGGAAGGCCGCGGCCGCCACCAGGCTGAAGGTCAGGAGAACGCTGAACCAGTTGACGAACTGGGTCGTGTTGGTGCGCAGGTGGGCGTTGATCTCCTGGTATTCCCCGATCAGCAGATCGCTTTCGCTGTACGTCACGTAGCCGACTCCGTACGAATGATATTCATTGCCCAGCACAACCCAACAGCCGCACCCTTCATGAACGGCAGCAGCACCAGGCACAAAACAATCGTCGCCGGCAGCCAGATCGCAACTTCCAGCCAGATCGGAGGGGAATAGACATTGTCGGTCCATACGAACAGCACGATCACGACGTGCCCGGTGACAAACACAGTGAGGTAAGGCGGAAAATCGTCAGATGGATAGGCGTCGTTGTCGTTCCCGCAGACCTCGCAGGGCGAACGAATAGTCAAATATCTGACGAGCAGTCGTCCCTCGCCGCAATTCGGGCAGCGGCGGGCCAGCCCACGCCTCAGTCCCGTCCAGATCGACCTGTCACCCGCCATGAATTTTCTCCCGTTCCTGTCGCCGATACGGTCGCCCGCGGCAAGTATAAACGATCATGGAGCTGAATTCAGATCGAGTAGCGAAAGGGTGTCGATCCGTGTGGAACTCTGAAGCGCCCTGGTCCCCGCTTCCGCGGGGACGACACGGAGTGCAGTTTCTTGTCTGGACACCGCAGGATACCAAGCAAGAAACGGAACCCCAAAACACGCAGAACACGCAGATAAGACCGGTGCTTCTGGGCAGCGCCTGACCTCTCCCGCAATGACAGAGCGGCACCAGACAGCCGATTCACCCTGCTTTCATTTGCGTGCTCTGCGTGTTTTGCGGTTCATTTTCTGTGCTTCTTACCAACACCAGTTCGTTTCGTTGATCGCTGCCACCTGAAACGCGTCCCACTTCCCGAGGCCTACTCCACCCCCAGCCGCGCCTCCACCACGTCCGGCTCCTCCGGCATGCGCCGCACGCGGAACCCCAGATGCCGCACGAACGCCAGCATCGGCGCGTTGTCCGCCAGCACCTGACCAACCACATCCCGCAGCCCGCGCCGGCGCGCCCAATCGATCAGCCGCTGCATGAGATGCCGCGCCACGCCCTTTCCCTTCATGTCGGCCTGCACGATCACCGCGAACTCGCCGGACTGTTCATCCTCGCACACCAGGCGTGCCACCCCGACGGTCTCGCCGCCCGCCTCGCGCACCGCGACGAAAGCCATTTCGCGGTCGTAGTCGATCTGGGTGAGCCGTGCCATCTGCTCGGGCGACAGCTCGCGCATCGCGGTGAAGAAACGATAGCGGATGTCCTGCGGCGACAGCCGCGCGAAGAAGGCGCCGTGCTGGTCGGCGTCCTCGGGACGGATCGGCCGGATGATCAGCCGCTCACCGTCCGGCGCCGCCCAGTGCTCCGACAGCTCGGCCGGATACGGCGTGATCGCCAGCCCGCCACCGGTCTCGCCAACGTCGCGCAGCCGCAGCCAGGCATCCGCCGCCAACACCCCGTCCGCATCGACGATCAGCGGGTTCAGGTCCAGCTCGGCGAGCTCCGGGAAATCGACGATGAGCTGGCTGATCCGCACCAGCGCCTCTGCCACGGCGAATTCGTTCGCCGGCGGATTGTCGCGGAAGCGCGCCAGCGTTGCCGCCGCCCGTGTTCGCCCGATCAGGCCATGCGCCAGCGCCAGATTGAGCGGCGGCAGATCGGCGGCGATGTCGCCCACGATGTCCGCCGTCGTGCCGCCCTGGCCGAAGCTGATGATCGGCCCGAACGTGGCATCGTCGGCCACGCGCACCCGCAGCTCGCGCCAGCGGTTTGCCTGACGTTGCACCAGGAGCGACGGATCGCCGCGCTCGGTCACCTGACGCGCGGTGAGCCGGTGGGCAGC
>DASXNR010000394.1:0-19307 GCA_036494925.1 Acetobacteraceae bacterium | reverse complement strand
ACGGGATCGCGCCAGCGCGGCTTCCTCGTCCGGCGGACCGGGCGGGGTGACCCGGCGCAGGATGCTGTGACCCTCCCAGTTGCCGGCGGCCGTCACGTCGTAGGCGCGCTTGAACGCAGCCGCGTCGTCGCCCAGCAGCGTGTCTACCTCCGCCTCAGTCCAGACGTAGAAGCGCCCCTCCTCGCCCTCGCTGTCGGCATCCTCCGAGGCAGCGAACGCCGCGCGCCCGTTCACGCTCGCCGCCGTCATGTCGCGCACCATCCAGTCCACTGTTTCGCCTGCGCGCTGCGCGTAGAGCGGGTCCGGCCGATGTGCGTGCGCCAGCGCCAGCAACTCCAGCAACTGCGCGTTGTCGTACAGCATCTTCTCGAAATGCGGCACCAGCCAGATCGCATCCGTCGAATATCGCGCATAGCCGCCGCCGAGGTGGTCGTAGATGCCGCCTTGCGACATCCGCTCCAGCATCAGGTGCAGCGCCTCCTGGCCTTCCGGCCGACCAGTGCGGAATGCGTTCTGCCAGAGGAAGCGGAAGATCGGCGGATTGGGGAATTTCGGCGCACCCTGCAGGCCACCATGCTGAGGGTCGTTCATCCGCAGGAACGCTGTGGCGACGGCATCGAGATGCACCGGCTTCGGCAGGTCACCCGGCGTTGCCGCGGACATTCGCGCCAGCACCTGGCGCAGCGCCGCGGTATTCTTCGCCACCATCTCGTGGTCGGTACGGTACGCCTCGGACACACCCTGCAGCACCTGGCGGAACGACGGCCGTCCCCAGCGCGGCTCCGGCGGGAAATACGTGCCACCCCAGAACGGCGCGCCGTTGGGGGCGATGAACATCGTCAACGGCCAGCCGCCCTGCTCGCCCAACGCGTGCAGTGCCGACATATACAGGTGGTCGATGTCCGGCCGCTCCTCGCGGTCCACCTTGATGTTCACGAACCGCTGATTCATCAGCGCCGCGGTGTCCGGGTCCTCGAACGACTCGTGCGCCATGACATGGCACCAGTGGCAGGCGGCGTAGCCGATCGACAGCAGGATCGGCTTTTGCGCCGTTCTCGCCTCCTCCAGAGCCGCCGCACCCCAGGGACGCCAGTGCACCGGGTTGTCGGCGTGTTGCAGCAGATACGGCGAGGTCTCGTGACGGAGGAGGTTTTCCGGCGCGGCCATGGCGTTGCGCTCCTGGGGTGTCGGGGTGACATAGGGAGGCATGGACGCCGACACCATCTTTGCCGTCGCCTCGGGTGCCGGGCAGGCTGCCATCGCGGTGATGCGGCTGAGCGGCCCGGGCAGCCATGCAATGCTCGCGGCATTGTGCGGGCGCGTTCCCCCGCCGCGCCGCGCCGCGTTCCGCCGGTTGCGTGATGCCGCGGGCACCGAGCTCGACCAGGGGGTGGTAGTCTGGCTGCCGGGGCCTGGTAGCTACACAGGCGAGGACGCGGTGGAACTTTACCTGCACGGAGGCCGGGCCGTGCTGGACGCGGTCGCCGATGCGTTGGTCGCGCTCGGCGCCAGGCCGGCGGAGCCCGGTGAGTTCACCCGCCGCGCCTTTCTCAACGGCCGGATGGATCTTACCGAAGCAGAGGCAGTGCACGACCTGATCGCTGCCGAGACCGAGGCGCAGCGGCGGCAGGCGCTACGCCAGCTCGATGGCGCGCTGGGCACGTTGTATCGCGGCTGGGCGGACCGGCTGCGCCTGCTGCTGGCGCAGCAGGAGGCCCTGATCGATTTTCCCGACGAAGACCTGCCGCCCGAGGTCGAAGCCGAAGTACTCGATGAAATGGCATCGCTGGGCTGCGAGGTGACGGCCCACCTGAATGACGAGCGGCGAGGCGAACGACTGCGCGAGGGCTTGGTGTTCGCCATCACCGGCCGCCCAAACGTTGGGAAATCCTCGTTGATGAACGCCCTGGCGGAGCGGGATGTGGCGATCGTCGCGGCCACTCCCGGCACGACACGGGATGTGCTGGAGGCACGGGTGGTGCTGGACGGCGTGCCGGTTACGCTGATCGATACCGCCGGGTTGCGTGATACGGCCGACAAGATCGAGGCCGAGGGCGTGCGGCGCGCCCGGGCGCGGGCCGCCGCGGCTGATCTGGTGGTCGTGGTGACCGAGGCTGGAGGGCCGGCCGCGAAAGGCGATGTGCTGGTGGCCAACAAGCTCGATCTCGGCGGCGCGGTGCCGGAGGGTGGGATCGGCGTCAGCGCGCTGACCGGCGAGGGGCTGGCGGTGCTCCGCGCCCGGCTGGCCGAGGCGGCGAGGTCGCTGACCGAAGGCTCAGGTCCGCCGCCGCTGACCCAGGCGCGTCATCGCGCAGCCTTGCTGGAGGCCCAGGAGCGGTTGGTCGGTGCCCAGAAAGCGGCCCTGCCAGAGCTGCGGGCGGAGGATGTGCGGCTGGCCTTGCGCGCCATCGGGCGGATCACCGGCAGCGTCGGGGTGGAGGATATTCTCGATACGCTGTTCGCGCGCTTCTGCATCGGTAAGTAGAAGAAGCCCCGTCGGCAGGGCGTTCATCTGTTCTGCTTCCTGGTCATCTTGGAACTGCACCGTCGGTGTCAAACCCGTGCGAAAATCGTCTCTCGGAACCGCCGCATATTGGCGAGGGTCGCGCCTGCGTCCTTGCCTTCCACCTCGACATCGATCGCCGTGACGCCAAGATCGCGCAACGCATGCAGGTCCGCGATGATCTCGTCGTCGCCGCCGGAAAACAGGCGCCTCTCGCCGTCCGAGGCGATCGGCGGGACCACATCGCCATAGCGTTTGACGCGATACACCACGGAGACCTTGGCGGGATCGCGCCCCGCATCCGCGGTCAGCCTGCGCAGACGGGCAATGCCGGCGGCGAGGCGCGGCACTGTGTCCAGCCTGTGCCTGTTGTTCGATCCGATCGGATACCATGCGTCGCCGAACCGCGCTGCGCGACGCAATGACGGACCGCTCTCGCCGCCGACCCAGATCGGTGGATGCGGCTGCTGCACCGGACGTGGCAGGAAGATCAGGTCGGAGAATGTTGTGTAGCGGCCACCGAATTTCGCGTGTTCCTGGGTCCACAGCGCGCGGAACGCTTCGAGATATTCGTCGGTGACGGCGCCGCGTTCGGCAAACGGCGTGGTCACCACCGCATCGAATTCCGCCTTCAGCCAACCGGCGCCGATGCCAATGACCAGCCGCCCCTCCGACAGCACGTCGATCGTTGACAGCATCTTGGCGGCCAGCACCGCCGGGCGATGCGGCACCACCAGTACCGCCAGCACCAATCGGATGCGCGAGGTCTTCGCGGCGATGAATGCCGTGGCGGTGAGCAGTTCGTGGCGCTCGGCCGGCGCGTTCGACATGAACTCGCCCGACTCGGAATAAGGATAGCCCGGCACGCTCATGTCCGGCAGCACGACGTGATCGGTCAGGGTCAGATAGTCGTAGCCCATCGCCTCGCCTTCCTGCGCGATGCGGGCGAAGCTGCGTGCGGCCGAGGTCGGGCCGCTGATCGGCAGATTGAAGCCGAGCTGCATCATGGTCTCCCGGATTCAGTGCGCCAAGGCGCAGGCGTGGTCCTGCAACTCCTCGCCGGAGCCGCGGTTGTCGATGCCGGAGGCGTGGCCGGCGAGCAGCACGAACCCACCGGGCTCACCGACGACCACCAGCGTGTAATGCGCCATGTCTTCGCGCGCGCCCGGGATGCCGTCGGCGAGGAGCAGAAACGGGGTGGCGTGGCTGAGGTCCGGCTGATCGATGCGCATCGCCATGTAGTCGTGGCCGGAGAGCTTCACCGGGAACGGCGTCCAGCTTGTGCCGATCTCGCCGGCGTGCTCGCGCAGCGCCGCCTGTACGTCGCGACTGACACAGTCGATATGAATATGGAACTGGTTCTGGGTGCGGCCGCTGGCAGAGTTGATCGCCAGACTGATCGTGTCGCGCGGCATGGTGCGATGCGTGCGCTCATCGACGTAATGCCGCGCCTGCCAGGCGGCGGCCCAGTAGTTCGGCGCATCCGGCGCGAGGATCGCGGGGCTTTCGATGCCGGTGATGCGTGCGGTCGGCATCACCAGGAATTGCGTATCGCCGTCACGATCTTTCAGCACCACGTAGCCGTCCGGGAGATCGACCAGTTCGCATGGCTTGGGCGACTGGTTCTGTTGCTGGTCGGGCATGCACTGGTCGCTGATGATATGCCACAGCGCATCCGCATCCGCCGCCGCTTGGCGCGGGATGACGGCAACCGCGAGCAGCGCGGCGACGCAGGTCAATCGCACCACCGTCCCCGCGCACACCCAGGCTACCGCGGACCGAAGGAATAATGTGCTTTGCCGCATGAACCGCTCACACCGTTGCCGATGCGTCACCCTGTGCACTGGACGGCCGTGGCGTCAATCAGCGATCGGCTCTGGCCTGCATAGTGTCACGAACGTCTCGCATGCACCAGCGAACCGGGAAGCTGCCGAAACCCGACAACCGGCCATGTTCAGACCAGCAGGCCGACACCGGAGACAAGCAGAAGCAAATTCACCGTGAGCGCGAAGGAACGGTCCGACAGACGCCTGAAGATGACGAGACCGAACCAGGTGCCAAGCAGGGCAACCGGAATGAACTGCATGGGATCGAGACCCAGGCCGGCATCACGCGCGACCGACGATGGACGCATGAACTGGATCAACATCAATGCGATGACCTGCATGATCAGGATGAACGGCTGATAGATCCCGCGTTGGCACCGCTTGTCCCAGCCCTTCATGCCGCACCAGATTGTCACGGCGGCACCAGGAAAGCCCGCGAGGCCTCCGCTGATACCACCAAGAAACCCGATGCATGTGTCCGCCAGGTCGCTATCGGATTCGAGGACCCAAGGTCGCCTGAGCAGTCGCAAGGCGGCGTAGGCGATCAGCAGTCCTCCAATCGCCTCCTTGAACCAGAGGTGACCGAGGTGCAGCAGAAGCCAGACACCGATGGGCAGCCCGACAACGCCACCGGCCAGAAAAATCATGACGCGTCGCCAGTCGATGTCGCGCCACAACACGGCAACGCTGGCTGATTGGATAGCGATGCTGCAAACGATCATTACCTGCACGACCTGGACTGGATCGCTGATGATCTGCAGCAACATCACGCCGCAGATCGCTGAAAACGCAAACCCCGCAATGCTAGCGAGCGTTGCCGCCAATAGAACGGCGAGAAGCGCGGGCGTTGATGCAGGTATGCCTTGCAACGATAGTAGCGCTGTATAGATGAATACAAATGCAGTACTGACGGCGGCAGTTGTCGCCACGACCAGCAGAAGACGAGAAAACGCGCGCCAATTGCGTCGTGCAGACACCATCGTCCTGACAGCCTCGGCGCGCCGTTGCTGGGCGATCGCAAGCCGTATGGCATCGCTCGTTCGGCTGAATTGGGCGGCGTCGCACCGGTGCGCCGGTGCGCGCATGGCGTTCCTCTCTCGATCCTGTCGGAGGTTGCGAAACATGGACATTCCTATCGACTGTTGCATTCGCAAGCCGCGCGGGTGGGCAGACCACTGTGATCCACCTCACACCTGCCCGGCCGTTGAGCGGCTAACTTCCACTCATGTTGTTCGTTTGCACCGGAGCTTCCCTGCGCTGCACGATATGGTCGCTCCCGGCGCACCAATTGCCGGCGGCGCGACTAGGCCGGCGCCGCCCTCATGACAAACGATCACTTTTCATCTTGCGCGTGAGCCGAATTCATGCGCTAAGCCGCCGCCTGTGGCCCCGCACGACGTTCGGTCACTCTGGTTGAAGTCAGCAAATGCCCCGCACTCCCTCGCTCGATGCACTGCGCATCTTCGTCGTGGCCGCCCGGCACATGAGTTTTACCGAGGCAGCCAGCCAACTGAACCTCACTCAGAGTGCGGTCAGTCACCGCATTCGCGGGCTGGAGGAGGAGCTTGGCCTCAGCCTGTTCAGGCGCCTCACCCGGCGGCTCGAGCTGACCTCGGAGGGACGGGCGCTGGCTCACCGGGTCGGCCAGGCGATCGGGGATATCGATCGCAGCGTCGTCGACCTCTACCGCTCCGATGATGCCGCGCCGTTGAAGGTGACGATGCTGCCTTCGGTCGCGTCGCATTGGCTGATCCCGCGCCTGGCGCGCATCCGCCGCCAGCACCCCGCCATTGACGTACAAGTGATCGGGGATTCGCGTCCGCTGGATTTGCGGGCTGAGGGGATCGACCTCGCGATTCGCTTTGGCCGCACACCGCAGCCCGGCTACGCGGCGACACGGCTGATGGGCGATTGCTTCTTCCCGGTCTGCGCGCCCGAGCTGCTCGATCAGCATGGGCTGGTCGACAGTATCGACGCGTTGGTCGCACTGCCATTGCTGCACGATTCCGCGACCGACAGCGACTGGCGGGCCTGGCTTAATCATTTCGGCAGGCCGGATATTGCCTGTCATGCCGGCCAGCGCTTCAGCGAGGCCGGGATGATGATCGAGGCGGCGGAGCTCGGTCTCGGTGTTGCGCTGGCCCGTGCCAGCCTGGTCGCCGAACAGATGACGAGAGGCACCCTGGTGTGCCCACTAAGTCTGGCGGCGCCGACCGCGTTCTCGTATCACCTGCTTGGACTGCCGGAGGCAGTCGAGCGGCCGAAGATCGCCCGCTTCCGCGAACTTCTGGTCGCGGAAGCCGCCGCAACCGAGGCGTTCGCGCGCTCAATCGTCACGTCGGCGCCGAGGCCGGTTGCCGACGTCCAGATACTCGCAGCGGTAGCGTAGGCGCACGCGGGACGCTGATCAGCGTCCGACCATACAGCCTAGAGGATGTCCTCATGCGATGCTTTCGGGCTTGCGCCCGGCGCGCGGCGTCGCAACGCTGTTGCACCGATCCGCACCGCTTCGGCCAACGCATGAGTCCGGCTCACCATCCGGATGAAAAGTGATCGTTTGTCATCACCCCCCTGCATTCCGTTATGCAGCGCTCGCGGCACCTTTCGGCAAGCCGACGAACCGACCTCGAGGAAAACCATGAGACATTCGTATCGCGGCAGTTGTTTTTGCGGTGCCGTTGAGCTTGCAGTCACCGGGCAGCCCAATGTCATGGGCTACTGCCATTGCCGTTCGTGCCGCTCGTGGTCGGGCGGACCGGTGAATGCCTTTAGTCTTTGGCCGCCCGAGGCGGTCACGGTGACGAAGGGCAAGGAACACATCGCCATCTATAGCAAGACGGAACTGAGCCACCGCCAGTTCTGTCGGCTCTGCGGCGGCCATCTGATGACGCTCCACCCGCCGCTGAAGATGATCGACGTGTTTGCGGCGACAATTCCCGACCTGGAGTTTGTGGCGCACGTGCACGTCAACTACGCCGAAACGGTGCTGCCGATGCGCGACGGGCTGCCGAAGCTGCGGGATTTCCCGGCGGGGTTCGGTGGCAGCGGCGAACTCGTACCGGAATAGCCACGACGCCAGCCAGTTCAACAGCTAACGCGCGTCGCGCAGAGCTTCGAAAGGACCACCACCATGGCTATCACCAGCAGCTTCATCCCCGCCACGGGCGTGCTGACCGCGTCCGGCGACAGTGCCGGCAACGCGATCACGGTCAGCCGCGACGCGGCCGGGACGCTACTCGTCAACGGCGGGGCTGTAGCCATCGTGGGCGGCAAGGCCACGGTCGCCAACACCACCACGATCCAGGGCTTCGGCCTGGGCGGCAATGACACGATCGCGCTCGATGAGACCAACGGCGCGCTGCCGGCTGCCGACCTGTTCGGCGGCGCCGGCAACGACACGCTCACCGGTGGCTCGGGCGCGGACGAGCTGTTCGGCCAGGACGGCAACGACACCCTCTTTGGCAAAGGTGGTGACGACCTGCTGTTCGGCGGTGCGGGCGACGATACGCTGACCGGCGGCACCGGCAGCGATCAGGTGTTCGGCCAGGATGGCAACGACACGATGATCTGGAATCCGGGCGACGGCAGCGATCTGTTCGAGGGCGGTGACGGCACCGATACCGCCCAAGTGAACGGTGGCAATGGTGCCGAAACGTTCACCATCACGGCCAACGGTTCGCGCGTGCTGTTCGCTCGTGTCGACCCGGCGCCATTCACCATCGACATCGGCACCACCGAGAACCTCGTCCTCAACGCCGGCGGCGGCGGCGACGTCATCACCGCCGGCAACGGTCTCGCCAACCTGATTCAGCTCACCATCGACGGCGGCGCGGGCAACGACACGATCACCGGTGGTGACGGCAACGACACGCTGATCGGCGGCGACGGCAATGACGTCGTCATCGGTGGTCGCGGCAACGATGTGGCGCAGCTCGGCAACGGCGACGACACCTTCGTCTAGAATCCGGGTGACGGCAGCGACACGGTCGAAGGCCAGGCCGGCTTCGACACGCTGCAGTTCAACGGCTCCAACGTCGGCGAGAATATCGACATCTCGGCCAACGGCGGGCGGGTGCGCTTATTCCGCGACGTCGGCAACGTCACCATGGACCTCAACGGTATCGAGCGCATCAATTTCGCGGCTTTGGGCGGCGCCGACCACATCACGGTCAACGATCTGAGTGGAACCGGCGTGCAGCAGGTCGCCATCGACCTGGCGTCGCCGCCCGGCAGCGGCGTCGGCGACGGTCAGGCGGACATCGTGACCGTCGATGGCACTGGCCACGGCGATCACATCACCATCGGGACCAGCGGCACGTCGATCGTTGTCCAGGGGCTGCCCGCGCAGGTGACGATCGATGGCGCCGAAGGCACCAATGACTCGCTCGTCATCAACGGTCTCGGCGGCAACGATACCATCGACGCGTCGACGCTGCCTGCCGGCCTGATCAACCTGACGATCGACGGCGGCGACGGCAACGACACCATCACCGGCAGCGACGGCGCGGACACGCTGATCGGCGGCGCCGGCAACGATGTGGTCACGGGGGGCAGAGGCAATGACGTCGCCCTTCTCGGTGACGGCAACGACCAGTTCATCTGGAACCCCGGCGACGGCAGCGACACGGTCGAAGGCCAGGCCGGCACCGACACGCTGGTGTTCAACGGCTCCAACGCCCCGGAGAACATCGACATCTCGGCCAACGGCAGCCGGGTGAGGTTGTTCCGCGACGTCGGCAACGTCACCATGGACCTCAACGGCGTCGAGCACATCCAGCTCAATGCCGCCGGTGGCGCCGACACCGTCACGGTCAATGATCTGTCTGGCACCGACACCACGCAGGTCGCGATCGATCTGGCCGCGACCGGTACGACCAGCGGCGATGGCGAGCCCGACAATGTCATCGTCAATGGCACCGCCGGCGACGATGCCATCAAGATCGCCAGCAGCGGTGGTGCGGTGACGGTCAGCGGGCTCGCCGCGCAGGTGACGATCGCGCACGCTGAAGGTGCCAACGACACGCTCACCGTCAACGGTCTCGGCGGCAACGACACCATCGACGCGTCCGCGCTCAAGGCCGGGCAGATCAACCTGGTGATCAACGGTGGCGACGGTGACGACACCATTACCGGCAGCGCCGGCAACGACACGGTCATCGGCGGCCGCGGCAGTGACACCGCCTTCCTGGGCAAGGGCGATGACACGTTCGTCTGGAACCCCGGCGATGGCAGCGACACGGTCGAGGGCCAGGTCGGCACCGACACCCTGCTGTTCAACGGCTCGAACGTCGCCGAGCACATCGACATCTCGGCCAATGGCAGCCGTGCGACGCTGTTCCGCGACGTCGGCAACGTCACCATGGACCTCAACAGCGTCGAGCACATCCAGCTCAACACCCTGGGCGGCGCCGACACCGTCACGGTCAACGACCTGACCGGGACCGACGTGAAACAGGTCGCCATCGACCTGGGCGCGCAGCCCGGCAGCCCCGGCGGTGACGGTCAGCAGGACACGGTCGTCATCAACGGGACCAGCGGCGACGACGTGATCACGCTGACCGATACCAATGGCGTGGTCACGGTGTCGGGTCTGGCGTCCACGGTGACGATCGCCAACTTCGAGCCAACCGATCGCATCGTCATCAATGGCCTAGGCGGCGACGATGTCATCACCGCATCGGGGTTCGGAACCGCGATGCAGCTCACGGAGAATGGCGGCGACGGGGACGATGTCCTGATCGGCAGCCCCGGCAACGACACTCTGAGCGGCGGCGCGGGCGACGACGTCCTGATCGGCGGAGGGGGACAGGACGTCCTCGACGGCGGATCCGGCGACAACATCCTCATCAACAGCGCTCTTGCGATATCGGCGGCGGCGATGCGCTTCATCGTCGGCGCCGCGACCGGCGTGCTGCCCGGTGGTCAGGCGGGCGGCCTGGACTTCTCCGGGATCAACGGCATCGCCGGAGGGGTCTCGGGCGGCGGCTTCAGCGATCTGGTGAGCAATGTCCCTTCGTTCGGCAGTGTTCATGCCGACAGCGGCACCGGCGCAGCGGCCGGCATGACCGTCGATCAGAACATCCATACACCGACGGTCGGCGTCCACGACTTCGCATTCGCGTAGCTTCCGCGAGGCGCGATGGGTTGCGCGGCGCGCAACCCATCCTACTCCGCCGCCAAACTCACTTTCGCTTCCTCCGCCAGCAGCCGCTCCACGGTACGGCGCATATGCAGACGCACCGCATCGCTGGCGATGTCCCCCAATGCCGACTCGCCCAACTCGCCGAGCCTGGCCTGCTGGGCCTCGACCATCTCCTTGTCCTCGAGGAACGCAGCGGCGACCTGGTCGAAGAATTGCTCTGTCGCCGCCGGGTCGTCCTGCCGGAAGCCGTTCGCCGCCGACCAGAAGTAGAAGCACGAGGTGTCGGTCTCGGGTGTCAGGCCGTGATACAGCCGGAATGCCAGCTTGCTGTCGGATGTGTCGCCGTCGCGGTAGCCGCCGGCATCGGTGGCGCCGGTCCATTGCAGCACCGACCCTGGAGCGACGAACTCGAAGCGCTGGCAGCGGTCGATGCGCCCCTGGAAGCCGACCGCCTTCACATAGGTCGGCGGCGGCAGCGAGTTCAGCATCCAGCGGGTGAACCTGATGCCGAGAGGCGTGCGCTCGGTCTCCATCTTCGCCTCGACATGCTGCGACGGATTGCCGCCGATCGTCGACACGTGGACGTAGCCGAGATGCGTCAGGTCCATGAGGTTGTCCACCATCAGCATGGCCGCCGCCTTGATGGGGTACATGGTGTGCTTGTGCGGCCAGTTGACCTGGTCGTTGTGGTAGGGCCAGCGCACGATCGTCGCCGGGTCGGCCATCGCCGGATCGCCCATCCAGATCCACACGAACGCATCCTGCTCGATCACCGGAAAGCTGCGCACCCGGGTGCGGTCGAGGACGTGGTCCTGGCCGGGGACGCGCACGCATGCACCCGAACGATCGAAGGTCAGTCCGTGGTAGCCGCATTGCAGGCCTTCTTCGACCACCTTGCCCAAATGCAGCGGTGCACCGCGGTGGCAGCACATGTCCAGCAGGGCCGCGGCACGGTTCTGGCGGTCGCGGTACAGCACGACGGGCTCGTTGCAGATCCGGCGGGCCAGCGGCGTCTCGCCGATTTCGTCACCCCACGCGGCGACGTACCAGGCGTTGCGGATGAACATCGGTGTGCCTCCCATGCGGCGGTTGGCGGAATGACATCCCGGCGCATGCTATGAAGTCAAGCGGAGCTCCGCCGCACCGCGAGCGACAGCGCCACCTGCCCAAGCAGCGCGGACACCAGCAGCACTACCGCGACGGTGAAGACGGACCCCGGCCGCCACACCGCGACGATCACGGTGCACAGCGCGCCGTACGCCATCTGGGTGAACCCGTACAGCCCGGACGCTGCGCCGATCGCATGCGGGTTGACACTGACCGCGCCGGTCAGCGCGAACGGGCTTGCCATGCCGGCACCGACCATGAACACCACGATCGGCGCGATCACCGACACCACGTTCAGCCAGCCGGTGAGGTCCGCCAGCATGAACAGTGCCGCCCCGGCAAGGGCGATAAAGTTGGCCAGCCGCAGCGCCGCTCGCGGCCTGATCCGCCCTGCCAGCCGGTTCGCTGACAGGCCGCCCGCGGCCACGCCCACCATCAGCAGCAGATAGTAGAGGCCGACGCGCTCGGTCGGCTGATGCAGCAGATCGACCAGGATGAATGGCGAGGCGGCCATGAATGCGTAGAACGATGTGGTGGTGCAGGCGCCGCCCAGCACATATCCGCAGAACGCCCGCGAACGGAACAGCCGCAGCGAGCCCAGCAGCAGCGACGCCCGCGAACTCGATTGCAGCGCGTTGGTCTCCGGCAGCAGCAGCACGGCGAATGCAAGTGTCACCGCCCCGATGATCGCCAGCAGCGCGAAGGCCGCGCGCCAGCCGATCCAGGCGGCGGCATAGCCGCCCAGTACCGGTGCGATCGCGGGCGCGGCCGACATCACCAGAGTCAGCATGGCCAGTTGCGCCGTCGCGCGGTCGGGTGCCGCGGAATCGCGCACGATCGCGCGGCCCAGCACGAGGCCGGCGCAGGCGCCGATCGACTGCAGGATGCGCGCGATCACCAGCGTCCAGGCGTTCGGCGCGGCGGCGGTGGCGATACCGGCCAAGGTGAACAGCGTCAGCCCCGCCAGCAGCACCGGCCGGCGGCCGAGCCGATCGGACATCGGCCCGTACAGCAACTGACCGATCGCAAGACCGATCAGATACAGCGTGATCGTCAGCTGGATCGTGCCGGCCGAGACGCCCAGCGAACGTGCGGTATCGGGCAGCGCCGGGATGATCAGGTGCATGCCCAGCGTGCCGCATGCGGTGATCGCTACGATCAGCACGAAGGGCGCGCGGTCCCCTCTGCCGTAAGGCGGCGTTCTGTGCCACTGCATGCCGAGCCGTTTCCTGTCGGGGCCGATCGATGGCGATGCCAAGCACGGATGCAAGCGCGCTGCCAACCACCGCGCGCGAGCGACGCTGGAGCCTGGCGGCGGCGATCGCCTCGGTCACCGTATTCGGCCTTGGCATCGGTCAGTCGGCGCCGTTGCTGCCGCTGCTGCTGGAACAGCGCGGCATCGACGTTGCGCTGAACGGGCTGAATGCCGGCGCCACCTTCATCGGCGTGATCATCGGACCGCTGCTCGCGCCACGCCTGGTCCAGCGGTTCGGCATCCGCAGCTTCCTGCTGGTCTGCTTCGCGCTCGACATCGCACTGTTCCTGGCGATGAAGCTGTTCGACAGCATCGCGTCCTGGTTCGTGCTGCGCGCGGCGCTGGGCGTGGTCGTGTCTGCCATCTTCACGACCAGCGAGGCCTGGATCAATCAGCTCGCCGGCGACGCCGGGCGGGGCCGCATCATCGGCGTATACGCGGCGGCGCTGTCGGCGGGGTTCGGCATCGGGCCGCTGATCCTGTCGCTGACCGGCATCGAGGGATGGCCGCCGTTCCTGGTCAACGGAGCCATCAGCGCGCTGGCGACGCTGCCGCTGCTCTGTGCCGGCGAAGCCTCCAGTGTCTTCGGCCGCGAGCGAAGCCCCGGTCCGTTCGGCATGTTCGCCCGCGCCCCGATGATTCTTGGCGTCATCGCGGCGTTCGGCCTGTACGAGTCGGCGCTGATGGCGCTGCTGCCGATCTGGGGCGTGCGCAGCGGACTGAGCGAGCGGCTGGCCGCGGCGACGCTGTCGTCGGTGTTTATCGGCTCGATCCTGCTGCAGCTGTTGATCGGCTGGCTGTCGGATCGCGTGTCACGACTGGCTGCGCTGCGGCTGTGCGGCGTGGTGGGGCTGACGGGTGCGCTGCTGCTCGCTTGTGTGCCGGCCTCGCCGGCGGTGTTGTTCGGCCTGCTGTTCGTGTGGGGCGGGATCGCATCAGGGATCTATGCGGTGGCGCTGAGCATGGCCGGCGATCGCTTCCGGGGCGCCGAACTCGTGAGCGTCAATGCCGCGATGATCATCGCATATGGAATCGGCGCGCTGGTGGGCCCGGCGTTGGGCGGGGCGGCGATGGAGACGCGCAATCCGCAGGGGCTGCTGTGGCTGTTCGTCGCGCTGTTCGCGGGCTTGCTGGCAACCTCCCTGCTGGCCACGCCTGCCCCGCGCCGCGCCCGAGTTCCCAGGTGACGGCGATCACATCCGCACTACCGGGTCAATCTGACATAACGGCGGTGCCGGCTGCCCGGATATAAACCGCAGCTCTCGATCGTCAGCGCCGTAGCCGGCAAATCTTGGAGCAGGGTGATGGATCCGTGGTGGAGCGAAGCGACCAAGCTGCCGTTTGCGATGCAGAATGGCGGTGCCTACATCGGAGGACCGTTCAGGGGCGTGATCCATACGACGGAGTTCACGTACTACACACCGTCGACCAAGGATTATTATGGAAAATTCGACCCGCCGCACTTTACACTGGTCATGGAGGGCGACGACGCGAGGTTCTATCAGCATTTCCCCATCAACGTCGCCGCCCGCGCACTCGAGCATAACGCGGGCACCATCGACACCAACCAGCGATCGGCGATCCAGATCGAGCTGGTGTGGACAGCGGCCGCAATAGCCGACCTGCCTGAGGCGATGCTCGAGCGGCTGTGGGACTGGATGCGCTGGACTGAGACGCAGACCGGGATCAAGTCCTGGCAATACGCCACGTTCGTGGGTGAAGGCGACGGCAAGGGATACAGCAGCTCGTCACGGATGAGCGACGACGAATGGATCGCGTTCAACGGCTGGTGCGGACATCAACATGTCCCGGGAAACTTCCATTGGGACCCGGGAAAGCTTGATATCGGCCGACTGCTCAGAATCACCCGCCCCGGCACGTCGCCACGCTGCGAGGTCGCAGGGTGGTTTGGCGTGAACGCGATGTAGGCCGAGTTACAGCAGGTCGGCCACTGCCGCCTTGTACCGCCTGATCGCCGCCAGATGCTCGGCCGCGCTGCGACCGTCGATACGTTTGTGGTGGCCGCTGACATATGTGGTGTGCGCCGTCACGTGCGTGACTCCGGCCTGCTTCCAGAAGGCGAACTCGCGCCGCCAATCGTCCTCGCTGCCGGCGCCGAGTGAGGCCCAGACCTCGATCCCCATCGCCGCGGGATCGCGCCCGGCCTCGCGCGTCATCCGCCGCAGTTTGTCGAACGCAGCCAGCGCCGCGTCGTCGGCCGGATAGGCCAGCGGCATAAACCCATCGCCGTACTTCGCGGCGCGGCGGAACGTCGCCTCGGCGTGCCCGCCGTACCAGATCGGCACCCGCCCCGAGGCCGGGCGCGGATTGATGCCGGCGTCCGCGATGCGATGGAACTCGCCGGTGAAGTCCACGTGCTGCTGCGCCCATAGCGCCTGCATCACCCGCACCTGCTCTTCCGATCGCTTGCCGCGGTTGTGGAAATTCTCATTCAGACCGACGAACTCCACCTCGTTCCAGCCGACGCCGATGCCCAGGCGGAACCGCCCGCCGCTCAGCACGTCCAGACTGGCGGCCTGCTTCGCCACCAGCACCGCCTGGCGCTGCGCCAGGATCAGCACGCCGACGGCGAAGCCGATGCGCTGGGTGCAGCCGGCCAGGAAACCGAACAGCACGAATGGATCGTGGTATGGATTTGCAGTGGTGCCGACGCGCCGCCCGGCGTGGTCGGCCGCGGGATTGACTCCAAGCACATGGTCCGGCGCGACCAGATACGAATAGCCGAGGCCTTCGGCCGCCTGCGCATAGTCGCGGATGACCGACGGCCCGGTGCCGATATCGACCACCGGCAATGATGCTCCAAGCTGCATGTGCGTTTCCCCTGGCATGATGGCTGAAACGGTAGCCGGATTCGGAGAATTTCACACCCCGTCGGGATACCCTGCCACGTTCTGCGCCAGTTGGGACGCCAGCCGCTCCCACTCTGCCGGAATCTGGGCAATGGGCTGCTCACGCATCGGATGGCCGTCGAGCAAAGCCGCCGTCAAGGGCCGGCCATGCTGTCGGCACCAGCGACCGAAATCCGCGCGGAGCGCATCGAGCCGCGACAACAGCCGCGGATCGCCATCCGAATCGGCGAGGGCAAGCAACGCCTGATACGCGTCGTTCAACCAGCGCTGCGGCGCGCCGATCGGGATCATCGATTGCGCCTCGCGTCGGCGATGGTGACGCAGGCCATCGTCGAGGTATTGCCGCATGGCAGTGGCGACCAGATCCCATGCAACCGGCCAGGATATCGCAGCCTGATCACCGGCACGGGTCAGGCTGCCGCGCCAGTCGCACAGCAGCGCGTCATAGGCGAGGATCGCGCGCGGGCAGCGGCGCGTCGCAAATTCGACGGTCAGCATGTGATGCAGCCACAGCGCCGCCGACACCGGTGCGGGGCAGATATCGCGCCGCGCCAGCGAGGCCGCGACCTCATCGGGATGGCGCAATACGAGCAACGCGGCCGGTCTGATGTGTGATGCCTGCAGTACCGGCAGCCAGTACTCGAGCAGCAGACAAAGCCGTGGATCCTTCAACAACAACAGTGATGCGTTGGGGAACTCGTTGATCAGACAAAGGTTGATGAGCGCCAGCGCCATGGCGTGTTTGTGTGGTTCGAGCTGATTGCCGATGAAACCGAGGCAGTCGTACCAGGTTGCGCCGGCCTCGCTCAGTATCCAGTCATTTACCCCCATAACAGCGAACGCCTCGAAGAAACCGGATGGATTGTCCGCAGCCGGCGGCAGTATGGTGACGGGCGTATCGGCACCCAGCAAACGCGCCGCGCCGGCCACCGCGGATGTGCCGCTGCGGTGCATTCCGAGCACAAGGACCGCCTGTCGACCGCGCTCTGCCATATCCAAATGATAATGCCAGCCAGTCCGGCGCACTATACGGAGAACAACGCGGCCAGGCGAGGTGCAAGCCGGCGTTGACGCCCTCGGCTATCGCGTCCAGCCTTTGTCCCAGCTGGACCTAGGAACGCTGCAAAAGGGAGAAACGCACATGCCGCTACCGGCAGACACCGATGCCACCACGCCGAAATACCTGCGCGACAAATACGCGATCGTCGGCGTCGGCGAGACCACATACACGCGCGGCTCCGGCAAGACGACGCGCGCGATGGGCACGTTCGCGGTTCGCGCCGCCATGCTGGATGCCGGCCTGAAGCCTGGCGATATCGACGGCATGCTGTCCTATTCGGGCAACGATTCCACGCCGTCGCCGTTCCTCGCCGGCGATCTCGGCATCCGGCTCAATTTCTTCATGGACGTGAACGGCGGCGGCTCGTCCACCGAGGCGCTGATCGGCATCGCGATCGGCATCATGGAAGCCGGCATGTGCAAGTGCGTGGCGATCTTCCGTTCGATGAACGGTTATTCGCAGGTGCGCATCGGCGGCACCGGCGCACGCTCCGCTGCGCCGGTCAATGGCGATGCGCTGCACAGCCGTACCTATGGCTGGCAGAGCGCCGGACAGATGTTCGCGCCAACCTTCATGCGCCACATGTATGAATACGGCACCAAGCCCGAGCAGGTCGCGATGGTGAAGGTGGTACATTCCGAGCATGCCTCGAACAACCCGAAGGCATTCTACAAGAAGCGCTATACCGTCGATGACGTCATCAACAGCCGGATGATCTGCAAGCCGCTGCACCTGCTGGACTGCTGCGTGGAGACCGACAACGCCACCTGCGTCATTGTCACCCGCGCGGAACATGCGCGCGATCTGAAGCATACCCCGGCGCTGATCCGCAGCGTGGTCGGCCGCTGCTCCAAGCCGCGCACCGACATGCACTACCAGCACGGACCGATCACGCGCGTCGCCGGCTACTACGCCAAGGACATCCTGTGGCCCAATGCCGGCGTTGGACCCGAGGACATCGACGCCGTCGGGGCATACGACGCGTTCACCTTCACCTCGATGCTGCAGCTCGAGGATTACGGCTTCTGCAAAAAGGGCGAGGGTGGCGAGTACGTCTCGTCCGGCATCACGCGGCTGGGCGGCAAGCGGCCGCAGAACACGTCGGGCGGCCATCTGTGCGAGGGCTATACGCACGGCATGAACATGGTGATCGAGAACGTGCGCCAATTGCGCCACGATGCCGATGACTCGTGCCCGATCGGACCGGATGGCAAGCGCCAGCATACGTTCGACTATCGCGAGGGCGGCTGCCGCCAGGTACGCAACATCGAGGTGACCGCCAATCTCGGCTGGGCCAATCCGATGACCGGCTCGGCCATGGTCATGCGGCGCGGCTGAGGGGAGGAACCAATCATGTCAGTCCGAGCCACCTATCTCGACATGCCGGTGTCGATCGACGATCTCGACGGCGAGAACCTGGAATACTTCCGACACTGCGCCGCGCACGACTTCCATTTGCAGCAATGCGACGAGTGCAAGTTGCTGCGCTATCCGCCGACCACGGCCTGTCCGTGGTGCGCCTGTCTGACCTCCACCTGGTCAAAGGTCGAAGGGAAGGGGGCGGTGTACTCTTACGAAGAGGTGCGTCACGGTATCCAGCCGGCGTTCCAGGCGCGCGTGCCATACATGGTGCTGCTGGTGGAGCTGGACACCCAGAAGGCGAAGCCGACCGAGCATGAGTCGTTGCGCGTCGTCGCCAACCTGACCACCCCGGATGGGGTGCTGGCTCCGCCCGACATGGTGAAACGCGTCGGCATCGGCACGCGTATGCGGATGGTGTTCAGCGACGTGGGGCCCGGGCTGTCGCTGCCGCAATGGACGATCGACGAGGCGGCAGCACAGCCGGAGAAGCCGTGGCGCTACCCGCAGGAGTGATGCTCGGGGCCGCGCGCCCCTGATAGACGCGTGGTCTCTGGACACCGAGAGAACCATGGCGGCGACGCGTCGGCGTCCGGAACGTGCGGTAGAGCCACGCCCGGATCAGGTCGACGCGTCGCCCATTGTGCCGGCGAATCGGCGGCCGTTCTGGGAATCCACTGGGCGCTGCGCAACGTCCGTCGCGCACCGCGCGCTCAACCCGGCCTAGGCCGATCACTTTGCCATCAGCATCTATCCAGCCAGCCGCCGAATTGAGTTGAGAAGGCTGTCGCGACAACGTTCCATCGCGCTTTGGCACCTTGCAAAGCGGTGAGTTTGGAGCAGGCCGGCTGCGGCAGGGCAATCGGGTGATAGAACGGATTAAATACGCTTTGCGCACGCCTAAGTTGACCTCGTGGCCCTCTATGGCCTCAATCTTCCTCCGTATTGAATCCCTTGCTACCTACGGCGCTTCGCGCGGGGTTCGCACCCACGATGAGTGCCCGCAGCGCGCGAAGCGCCATTCGCCTTCTCTGGGAAACTCGGTGTCCACTCCGTGTCACCCTTATTGCGTCCTTCCCCTGACGCGCCGTGCCATAGCATGTGTCTAACCCCGCCCCCGGTACGGGGCCACATCCTGCGGCGGAATCCAGGCGCCCTCCGGCGGCGTCCCGGACTGCCAGAACA
>DASXNR010000393.1:0-22318 GCA_036494925.1 Acetobacteraceae bacterium | reverse complement strand
CCCGGCATCCGCGGCAATGCGCATATGACGGCGGCGAGCACCGCGGCAGTTGTCATGTCAGGGGTGATCAACACGCCGGCAACATGGTTGACGAGGCCCGGTTGCATCATCGCTCGGAGGAACGCAATTGCCTGATCCATTGAATGGGCGCGGAAGATCGTCCAGCCGACCACAACGATCGTGAAGGCGACGAAGTTTGCCACGAGTCGCGGCATGCGGTCCAGCATCCGCAGCAGGAACAGCCGGTCGAGCACCAGGAACAGGCCGTTGTAGGCGCCCCAGACGACATAGGTCCACGCCGCGCCGTGCCACAGACCGGAGGCAAAGAAGCAGATCCACAGATTGACATAGACCCGTACCGGCGGGACGCGATTGCCGCCCAGCGGGATGTAGAGGTACTCGCGAATCCAGGTGGTCAGCGAGATGTGCCAGCGACGCCAGAACTCGGTGATGCTGCATGCGATGTACGGCATGTCGAAGTTTTCGCGCAGGCGGAAACCGAACATGCGGGCGATTCCGATCGCCATGTCGGAATATCCCGAGAAGTCGAAGTAGATCTGGAACGTGAAGAAGAGCACGCCGGTCCAGGCGTAACCGAAACCGATCCCTGCTGGGTCCGCCGCGAAGATCTGGTCGATGCCGGGGGCGAGGGTGTCAGCTATCAAAGTCTTCTTCGCGACACCCATCATGAAGCGGAGAAACCCGGTTGATATGTCGTCGAATCGCGCCGTGGGCAGCGCGCGGAGCTGGCTCTCCATCTCATGGTATTTGATGATCGGACCGGCGAGCAGCTTGGGAAAGAAGAACACATAGAGCAGGTAGGTGGCGAATCGCTGCGCCGGACGGCTGATCCGGCGGTAGATGTCGACCAGATAGGTGATCTTCTCGAACACGATGAACGAAACGCCGATGGGCAGCACGATGGTCGGCACCGGAATCGGCCCGACGGAGACGCCGTGCAGCAGCCGGTTCAGGTTCTCGATCAGAAAGTGGGTGTATTTGTAGTGAACGAGAATCCCCAGATTGATCAGGACCCCGATGGCGAGCAGCAGTCTGGCCTGCCGCGACGGGTGCGGCAGGCGGTCGATTCGTCGCGCGATCAGGTGATCGGCCAGCGCCGATGCCAGTACCACCGGCACGAACAGCGGCTCGCTCCAGGTGTAGAACAGCACGCTCGCGCAGAGGATGACGCCGAGCCGCAGCCTCTCCCGCTGCTCGCCCAGCAGGTAGATGAGGTAAACAGTGGGGAAGAAGACGAACAGAAACAGCGGCTCGTAGAACAGCATTCCGGCTGTCTAGTGGCCGCACCTGAGCGGTGGCAAGGGGTGCCGATGGACCCATAGGCGCCACATGCCCGGACCAATCGCCCTGACCCGTTGCCTCTCCAAGCCGGCTCCGATAGGGTCCGCCGCCGCTTTTTCCCGGGACCTGACCATGCATCTCACTGCAGAACGCCTCGACCGCATCCAGCCCAGCCTGACCATCGCGATCGCGACCAAGGCGCGGCACATGATCGCCGAGGGCAAGAATGTCATTTCCCTGTCCCAGGGTGAGCCGGACTTCGAGACGCCGCGCAACATCAAGGACGCTGCGATTCGCGCCATCGAGGCCGGCGACACCAAGTACACCGACGTCGCGGGGACGCCGGCGCTGCGCAAGGCGGTGGCCCAAAAATTCAAGCGCGACTCGGGCATCGAGTACAAGCCGGAGGAGGTCATCATCTCCACCGGCGGCAAGCAGGTGATCTTCAACGCCATGCTGGCGACGCTCAACGCCGGCGACGAAGTGATCATCCCCAGCCCGTGCTGGGTCAGCTATCCCGACATCGTTTCGCTGGCCGACGGCAAGCCGGTGCTGGTCCCATGCGAGCAGAACCACGGGTTCAAGCTGCGTGCCGAAGCGCTGGAGCAGGCGATCACGCCGAAGACCAAGTGGTTCATGCTGAACAATCCTTGCAATCCGACCGGCGCCGCCTATTCGGCGGAGGAGCTGCGGCCGATCTGCGACGTGCTGCTGCGCCATCCCGACGTCTGGATCTTCACTGACGACATTTACGAGAAGCTCGCCTATGACGGCTTCAAGCCGGCGACCATCGTGCAGGTGGAACCGAGGCTGCGCGATCGCACCGTCACGATGAACGGCTGCTCGAAGGCCTATGCGATGACCGGCTGGCGGCTTGGCTTCGCCGGCGCGCCGGTGGCGCTTATCAAGGCGATGGACAAGTTGCAGAGCCAGTCCACCTCCAATACCAACTCGATCGCGCAGGCCGCGGCGGTGGAAGCGTTGACCGGGCCGCAGGAATCGATCGAGGCGATGCGCAAGGTGTTCGAGCAGCGGCGCAACCTCGTAGTGGACATGCTGAACCGGGCGCCCGGTATCCACTGCCACAAGCCGGAGGGTGCGTTCTACGTGTATCCCTCGATCCATGGCTGCATCGGCAAGACCTCGCGCGGCGGCAAGTCGATCGCCGACGATGAGAGCTTTGTCCTCGCGCTGCTGGAGGAGACCGGCGTCGCGGCAGTCCACGGAGGTGCGTTTTGCTATCCGGGCCATTTCCGCATCGCCTACGCGAATGCGACCGAAGAATTGCGCGACGCTTGCACGCGCATCCAGCAGTTCTGCGAAGGCCTCCACTGATGCCGACGTTCTCCGAGCGGCTCGGCCGCGTGCAGGTCGCCGCCAGTGTGCAGATGACGATCCGTGCGCGCGAACTGCGGGCGCAGGGCGTGGACATCATCCAGCTCACCATCGGCGAGCCCAACTTCGACAGTCCGCGCCATGCGATCGAGGCAGCGCATCAGGCGGCGCTGGCCGGGCAGACCAAGTACCCGCCGCAGGACGGCATCCCGGCGCTGAAGCAGGCGATCCAGCGCAAGTTCAAGCGCGACAACGGGTTGGATTATGCGCTGGACGAAATTTGTGTCACCAATGGCGGCAAGCAGGCGATCTTCAACGCGTTGATGGCAACAGTGAACCCGGGCGACGAGTCGGTGATTCCGGTGCCGTCGTGGAGTGCCTACGCGCTGATGACGAAGATCTGCGATGGCGAGCCGGTGTTCGTCAACTGCCCCCAGAACAACGGCTTCAAGCCGCGCGTCGACGACATCGATGCGGCGATCACGCCGAGGACCAAATGGCTGATCCTGAACAACCCGAACAACCCGACCGGTGCCTGCTGCTCGGCCGCGGAGTTGCGTTCGATCGCCGATGTGATGCTAAAACATCCGCATGTCTGGATCATGTCCGACGACATGTACGAGCACCTGGTGTTCGACGGATTCAAGCATGCCACAATTGTCCAGGTCGCGCCGGAATTGCGCGATCGCACGGTGACGATCAGCGGCGCTTCGAAGGCCTATGCGATGACCGGCTGGCGGATCGGCTATGCCGGCGGCCCGAAGAGCCTGATCCGCGCGATGGTGAACATGCAGGGCCAGGCGACCGCCGGCGTGTCCACCGTCGGCCAGGCGGCGGCGGCGGCGGCGCTGGACGGACCGCAGGATGGCGTTGCCGAACAGATCATCGCCTACCGCAACCGGCGCGACATGGCGGTGGAGATGCTGAATGCCTGCCGCGGCATCAACTGCCACAAGCCGGAAGGTGCGTTCTACGTGTTTCCCAACGTGGCCGGCTGCATCGGCAAGACCACGGAGGGCGGACGTAGGCTGGAGACCGACCAGGATGTGTGCATGGCCTTGCTCGAGGAGGCGCATGTCGCGACCGTGCACGGCGCGGCATATGGCATGAGCCCGTACCTGCGCGTCAGCACCGCGACAGACGATGCGTCGCTGGCCGAAGGATGTCGCCGCATCGCCAGGTTCTGCGCGGGGCTGCACTGAGCCTCGCCGACGCGTGAAAGTTGCGTGGTATCGTGCCTCCGCATATCGACATTCGCCCCGGACGCGATTCTGATGCCGATGGTTTCATTGCGCTGATCGGTGCGTGTTGGGAGGAATATCCCGGCGTCGTTCTCGATGTGGATGGCGAGATGCCGGAACTACGCGCGCTCGGCGGGTATTACACCGGCAACGGTGGCGCACTGTGGGCGGTGGAAGCCGAGAAGCGAGTCGTCGGCATGATCGCGATCCGCCCGCACGACGCGGATACATGGGAAATCTGCCGCGTCTACACGTTGCCCTCCCTGCATGGCAGTGGCCTTGGTACGCGTCTGCTGGACGTCGCGGAGGCGCACGCGCTTGCCGCCGGCGCGACCCGTCTCGTGCTATGGAGCGATACGCGATTCGACCGCGCACACCGCTTCTACGAAAAGCGCGGCTACATCCGCTATGGGCCGATCCGCGTGCTCCACGACGTTTCGAACTCGCTCGAGTTCGGCTTCGCCAAGCCGGTCACCGGCGTCGAAGTGTTGGACGCCGCCGCCGCCGCTTCGGCCGGGCGGCGCCTGGCGGAAATCCTCTGTGCCTGCGTGGATACAGGGGCATCGGTGTCGTACCTGCCGCCGCTGGCCACCGATGTCGCGCGTGGCTTCTGGAAACGCATGGCGGCTGATGTCGCGGCCGGAACGCGCATCCTGCTCGCGGCCTGGGTCGATGCGGTGCTGGTGGGGACCGTGATGCTGGAATTCGCGTCCTCACCCAATCAGCCGCATCGCGCCGAGGTGCAGAAACTGCTGGTGCATCCCGCGGCGCGGCGGCGCGGCGTTGCGCGCGTTCTGATGGCCCGCCTGGAGCTAGAAGCGCAGCGCGTCGGCAAGACGCTGCTCACGCTGGACACGCGGGCGGGTGATGCGGCAGAGGCCCTGTACCGCGCCACGGGCTGGCACGAGGCGGGCCGCATCCCCGGCTACGCGTTGAACGCCGATCGCACGCCATGCGACACGATCCTGTTCTGGAAAGCCACAGTCCAGTCGTTTGCTGTCCGTTCGCGGTCATGCTAACCGCTGCGCCACCCATGGATACTGTCGTTACGTCCGAAGCCAGGAACGCCCTTCTTGAACTCAAGGGCGATCCAAGTTTTGCAACGCGCAGCGGTCTGGCCATGCGCGACGTGTGGGAAGGTATGCGGCTGCTCCCGCTCGCCTGGACGCTGGGCTGGCTGGACATCAGACTGCGCTATCGCGGTTCCACACTGGGTCCTTTGTGGCTGACGCTGTCGACCGGCATCATGGTCGGCGCGCTGGGCTATCTCTACGCCGGCATCTTCCACATGGACGTGCACGAGTATCTGCCCTTCCTGGCCCTGTCGCTCGTCTTGTGGGGCTTCCTCGGCACCGTGGTGGCGGAATCGTGCACGGCGTTCACCGAATCGGAGGGTATCGTGCGCGCGATGCGCATGCCATTCTTCCTGTTCGCAATACGGCTGCTCATTCGCAACGTGCTGGTACTCGGGCATAATGTCCTGGTGATCGCGTTGGTCTATGTGGTGTTTCGAATTTGGCCCGGGTCGCATGCATTGCTGGCAATACCCGGTCTGTTGTTGTGGGGGATCGATGCCCTCGCCCTGGTTCTGCTGCTGGGAACGTTCTGCGCGCGGTTCCGCGATATCCTGCCGATCGTGGCCAGTGTGATGCAGATCGCCTTCTTCATGACCCCGGTAATCTGGAAGCCCGAGCAACTCGGCCGGGGGCAGGCGCTGTTGTGGCTCAACCCGTTCTTCGATTTGCTGGAAATCGTCCGGCAACCACTTCTGGGCGCGCTGCCCGGCGCGGACATCTGGCTGGGCGCTTTGTTGTACAGTCTGGTCCTGTGGGGTCTCGCGTGGGGCATGTTCACGCGCGCGCGCGGGCGCATCGCTTTCTGGATCTGAACACGCGGCGGCGACAGTGAGCCCACACATCCTCATCGAAGGCGTCTCGGTCTTCTTTCCGCTGTACCACGGCAACGCGCGCAGCCTGAAGAAGACCGTGTTGGCGGCTGCGTCCGGACGGTTCGGCCAGGACGGGCAGCATCGTGTCGTCGTGCAGGCGCTACGCGATATCAGTTTCAGTCTGCACGGCGGGGACCGGCTCGGACTGATCGGCGCCAATGGAGCAGGCAAAACCACGCTGCTCCGCACGCTGGCCGGCATTTATGAGCCGGTGATGGGCCGGATGGTGATCCGGGGCAGCCTGAATGCACTGCTCGACGCGGGCCTCGGCATGAACATGGAGTTGACCGGTCGCGAGAACATCATGTTGCGCGGCCTTTACAACGGCCTGCCACGCGCCGGCCTGGCAAGGCTGGAACAGGATGTGGCGGAGTTCGCCAGTCTTGGCGACTTCCTGGACCTACCGGTGCGCATCTATTCGGCGGGGATGGTGGTCCGCCTCGGTTTTGCTCTTGCCACGGCGATCCGGCCCGAGATCCTGCTGATGGACGAATGGATCCTGGCAGGAGACGCGCAATTCATGGAGCGTGCACGGCACCGGCTGGAAGCGATGGTGCGCAGCGCCGATATCCTCGTGCTCTCGACTCACGACACCCAGATCGTGACGGCGTGGTGCTCGCGCGCGCTTTGGCTGGACCAGGGACGTGTGCGGCTCGACGGATCGCCCGATCAGGTCGTAGATGCGTACCTTGGTCGCGCCGAGCAGCCAGTGCTGACCGCGACCGCCGACTGACGAGACACGACGCCGCAATTAGGATTTCACCGCATCCAGTTGCGGTATCAAAAAGGGTTCGGTGCGATGCACCGGCTTGCCCCGGGCGCCCGGCGGCACCTCTCGGTGCCGCCCGCAACTGTAGGCGTGAGATCAGTTCCGATGCGCCTGGTAGTAGGAGTTGCGAATCACGCGTCCCGGCAGCGCGCCGGTGTGCTGGCCGTCCTCCAGCAGCACCTGGCCGTTCACAATCGTCATGTGAACGCCCACCGCCGGTTCCTTGATGCGCCAGCCGCCGGCGGGGAAGTCGTGCACAACGCTTTCCGGGCCGGGCTTCACCGTGTCCGGATCGAACAGCACGATGTCGGCCGCGAGTCCCTCGCGCAGCAGACCACGGTCGCTGATCCCGAACAGCGACGCCGACTCGAAGGTGAGCCGCCGCACCGCCTGCTCCAGCGTCATCGCCTGCTTCTCGCGCACCCATTCGCCGAGCAGCCGCGTGGTGTAGCCGTAGCCACCGTGGAACTGCACATGCGCGCCGCCATCGCCCAGGCCGATGAACGCGTTCGGATAGGTCAGGATGCGCTTCACCGCCTCGTCGTCGATGTTGTTCTCGGCCTGCAGGAAGCGGGTCTCCAGCTTCTCTTCGACCACCAGGTCGAGGAACGCGTCGATCACCCGCTTGTTCTGCAGTTTGGCAATCTCGCCGATGGTCTTGAACTGCAACGGCTTGTTCTTCTCGAGTGCCGGCTCGTTCACCCACATGTAGTCCCACCAGGTCTTGGAGAACCCGATCGCGCCGCCGATCGGCACCGAGCGCTCCACCGCCTCGGCGTGCAGCTTGTCGCGCACCTGCGGATCGGCATAGGCGCGCATCTTGTCCGCATCCGACGAGATCAGGATCGGATGCCAGGTCGGCAGGCCCCGGAACACCTGGCAGTTCTTCATGGTGAAGTCCTGCGTCACGCGGTTCGGACTGCACATCGGATAGGCGCGGATGCCGGCGCGCGCGGTCTCGTCCACGCGGGCGATGTGCTGCTTCCACTTGTCGCCGGTGCGTACGGTCTGGCTCAGGCTGTTGTAGATCACCGGCCGGCCGCAGGCTTCCGACAGCCGCGCCATCATCCCGTCGGCGAGTTCAGGATCCACGCCACCGCCCATCTGCACCGTGCCGGTGCCGAGTTCGCGCAGCACGTCGGCGAGCGCGAACACCTCCTTTTCGTCGGCCCACAGCGCTGGGATCGGCACGCCTCGCGGATCGAAGTGGCCCTTCTGGCGCGACCCGGAGAAGCCGATCGCACCGGCCTTCATGCCGTCGCGCACGACCTCCTGCATGGTCCTGATCTCATCGTCGGTCGCGGTGCGCTTCTGGCAGGCCTCGCCCATCGCGTAATAGCGCACGGCGGTGTGGCCGATCAGCGTACCGGCATTACGCCGAGGCCTTTGTCGAGCCGGTCCATGTACTGCGGGAACGTCTGCCAATCGACATCGACGGTGCGCAGCACCTCCATCGGGATGGCTTCGACGTAGGACAGGAATTCGGCCATGCGTTCCTCGTTGCCGCGGCGCACCGGCGCCAGCGAGAGTGAGCAGTTGCCGAAGATCACCGTGGTGGCGCCGTGCTGCGGCGAGAACGTGCACAGCGGATCCCACGTCACCTGGGCGTCGTAGTGGCAGTGGTTGTCGATGAAGCCTGGCGACACCGCCAGGCCGTCGGCATCTACAGTGCGCGTCGCGGCACCGGTGATCTTGCCGATCTCGACGATCTTGCCGTCCTTCACCGCAAGGTCGCCGCGGAATGCCGGCATCCCCGACCCATCGACGATGCGGCCGTTACGGATCAACAGGTCATACGTCATCTTGTCGTTCTCCCGTTTATTGAGCCGCCCACGACGGCCCTTCCGTTTGAGCGGTAGCTTGGCACTGTTGGAGGACGGCGGAAAGGCACGACACAGGGTTCGCATCACTTGGCGACAATCCGCAACCGCGCCAGAGTCAGCGATCGGAGGGAACATCCAGCATGGCATTTCCGTGAAGGCCACCGCGGCGCCGTTCGCTATGCGCGAGCGCATGCCCTGGGTGTTGCTGACCGTCGCCTCGCTGGCGATGTTCACCGTCGCCGCCAGCGGCACCACGCGCGCGCCGTTCCTAATCGACATGGCGCGTGATCTGTCGGTGAGCGTGCCGGTGGTCGCCAATCTGGTTGCCATCAGCTCGATCGCCTGGGGCATCACCTCGATCATCGCCGGCGCCGGAGCCGATCGCTGGGGCACCCGGCCGTTTCTGATCGGCGGCCCGCTCGGGCTCGCGGCGACAACGGTCGGGGTCGGGACCGGCGACAGTTTCCTCGCGGTTGCCACCTGGGCGACGCTCGCCGGTGCGTTCTGCGGCCTGTTCAGCGGCACGATCTTCACCGAGGTGTCGTCCCGCGTCCTGCCCACGCAGCAGGGGCGCGCGCTCGGCTGGGTGATGAGCGGCCAGTCGCTCACGCTGCTGGTCGGCGTACCGCTGGCGGCCTGGCTGGGTTCCTGGATCGGCTGGCGCGGCGTCAATCTCTGCATCGCCGCGCTGGCGCTGATCACCGCAGTCAGCCTCGTGGCGATCACGACGCGACGGCCCGGCGCCGATCCGGTGGGCGCGACGCGCGTGCCATCGATGCGGGCAGCGCTGTCCCGTCCGGTGTTGCGACTGCTCGCCATGGGGATCGCCGAGCGCATCTGCTACGGCCTGGTTGCGGTGTATTTCGCGACCTTCCTGCAGTCGACCTATGGGCTGTCGCTGGGCGCGGTGGCGTTGCCGCTCGCAGCGTTCGCAATCGGCAACATCATCGGCACCCTGCTGGGCGGCCAGCTTGCCGATCGGCTGCCGAACCGTCGGGCGATCTTCGCTTCCGCGATGCTTGGCTCGGCGGTCGCCGCACTTGCCCTGTTCGGCTGGCAGCGGGATGTGCAGACCTCGGTAGCGCTGGGTTTCGGCTACGTGTTCTGCAACGCGATCGCACGGCCTTCGCTGATGGCATCGCTCAGCGACGTACCAGTGCACGTGCGCGGCACGGTGATGGGGCTGAACGTCACTTCCAACAGCATCGGCTGGCTCGGCGCCGCGGGCCTCGGCGGCTGGATGATCGGCAGCTTCGGGTTTGCCGGTTTCGGGCCACTCGCCGCCGCAGTTGCGGTGACCGGCAGCGGGCTTGCGCTGCTCCGCGTTCGCTGACCGGCTGCCCAGCGAACGGGCAGTCGCCGTCCGCGGATTGGGCAGCGATGCAGTGGCCGGATGTTGCAATGCCGTGGCAACGCGGCACGAAACGTGCAAGGTTCGGCCCGAGAAATCCGGTCGAGGAAGGCGGATGCGGCAGGACGGCGTTCTGGCGGACTACGACGCGGGCAGCCTGTTCTGTGAGATGCTGCGGCCGGGCCAGCCGCCGCATCCGGCATTGTCGATGCTCTGCGACCGGCTGCGCCATCTGCCGATCGAGGCCCTGCGCCGTCGCGCCGCCGATGCGGAACGCGACCTGCTGGAGCGCGGCATTACCTTCACCGTCTATTCCGACGCGACCGCGATCGACCGCATCCTGCCGTTCGACCTGATCCCGCGCGTGATCACCGCAGAGGAATGGCGCACGCTGGAAGCCGGCGTCATCCAGCGTGTGCGCGCGCTGAACCTGTTCCTGCACGACGTCTATCACGACCGGAAGATCCTGGCCGATGGCGTGGTGCCGCGTGAGCTGGTGCTGGGAAACGCGGCCTATTGCGAGGCGATGATCGGCTTCGATCCGCCCTGCGGCACCTACGTGCATGTCTGCGGCACCGACATCATCCGCGACGATGCCGGCCGTTTCATGGTGCTGGAGGACAATGCCCGCACGCCTTCCGGCGTCGCCTACGTGGTCGAAAACCGCCACATGACGCTGCGCGTGCTCTCCGACCTGATGACAGGGCTGCACGTGCGCGGCGTGGACGAGTACGGCCTGCGTCTGCATCGCGCGATGACCGAGATCGCGCCGGCGGGGCTGAGTGATCCGCAGGTGGTACTGCTGTCGCCCGGCATCTTCAATTCCGCCTATTTCGAACACGTATTCCTGGCGCGCGAGATGGGCGTGCCGCTGGTCGAGGGCGAGGACTTGCTGGTCGAGGACGGGCGGGTCTGGATGCGTACCACGGCGGGACTGGCGCCGGTGCACACGATCTACCGGCGGCTGAACGACGACTTCCTCGATCCCGACGTGTTCCGCTCTGACAGTCACTTGGGAGTGCGCGGGCTGATGGAGGCGTGGCGACGTGGCACGGTGTCGATCGCCAACGCGGTCGGCACCGGCGTGGCCGACGACAAGGCGGTGTATGCCTACATGCCGCGCATCATCCGCTATTACCTGGGTGAGGACGCGATCCTGCCCAACGTCGAGACGCGTATCTGCGCCGAGCCGGACGGACTGGCATATACACTGGCACATCTGCACGAGCTGGTGGTGAAGCCGGTGGCGGAATCTGGCGGCTACGGGCTGATTATCGGTCCGCATGCCAGCAAGGCGGAACTGGAGGAGTTCCGCGTCCGGCTCAAGGCCAACCCGACCAACTACGTCAGCCAGCCGATGGTCCGGCTCTCGGTCAGCCCGACGCTGTGCGACGATGGAGTGAAGGCGCGGCACATCGATCTGCGTCCGTTCGCGGTGACCGGGCGCGATACCTGGGTGCTGCCGGGCGGCCTCTCGCGGGTCGCGCTGCGGCCGGGGTCGCTGGTGGTAAATTCGTCGCAGGGCGGTGGGTCGAAGGACACCTGGGTGCTGGCATGAGCGAATCGGTCTCCGCCACCAAGCACCTGATCGCCCGCCATGCCGGCAGCGCGCTGTGGTTCGCGCGCTACATGGAGCGTATCGAGAACCAGGCGCGCCTGCTCGATGTCACCAAGACATTCGCCGGCGACGCCGAGGGCGGGGGCAACTGGTTGTCGCTGCTCCGCATCAACGGCGACCAGTCGGCGTTCTTCGCCAGGCACGCTGCCCCGGAAGCGACCAGCGTCGCGCAGTTCTATCTGCTGGATGCAGAGAATCCGACCTCGGTGCAGACATCAATCCGCTCCGCGCGGGAGAATGCGCGCACCTTGCGGGCGCTGATCTCGACCGAGATGTGGCTGCACATCAACGTGTTCTACGGCCGGATTCGCGGGCTGCGGCCAGCCGACATCGCGCCAGAGGATTTGTCCACCGTTTGCGAGATGCTGAAGGAAGGCGTGCAGGCCCACACCGGGATCATCGAGGGCACATTCTATCGCGACCAATGCTGGCACTTCTACATGATGGGCCGGCATCTGGAACGCGCCGATCAGATCACGCGGCTGATCGACACCAAGTTCAATGCGCTGCTGCCGACCGCCGCGACCGATGCATCGATCGATGCGGGCGAATGGAACGCGCTGCTGCGCGCCGCCGCCGGCTACCACGCGTATCGACGCGAGTACCCGCACGGCTATGTGCCGCGCGAGGTAGCCGGCTTCCTGCTGCTGAACGCGGCGTTTCCACGTTCGGCCGGGCTGAGCCTGGCGCAGCTCGATTGGCATCTGACGACGCTGCGCAGCCGCTATCACCTGCGCGGCTGTGCGCCGGCGCTGGGACGGCTCGACAACCTCAAGACGATGCTGGCAAGCCAGACGGTGGACGACATCCTCGGGCGCGGGCTGTCGCCGTTCCTTGACTGGGTGCAGCGCGAGATTGCTGCCTTGCACGAAGACATCGTGACGCAGCTTTGCGGCGGCTAGCCAGACGAACGACCGGTGACTGATTGGCACCGGATTGCTTCGTCGCTACGCTCCCTGTGATGACAGAGGGCGGCCCCAGACATGCGCACTGATCTTCCTTCCTGGCGCTCTCTCCTCTTCGTGCCGGTCACCGCGGAGAGATTCGTACGCACCGGTGCCGATCGCGGCGCCGACGGAATCATCCTTGATCTCGAGGACGCTGTCGCACCGTCAGAGAAGGAACGCGCGCGCACACTGATCGCCGACGCGATCCCGCAGGTCGCGCGCAACGGCGGCGATGTGCTGGTACGCGTCAACCGACCCTGGCGTCTGCTGGTGCGCGATCTGGAAGCCGCGGTGATCCCTGGTATTGCCGCGCTGATGCTCACCAAGGTGGACAGCCCTGAACACGTACTATCGGTCGCCGATATCGTCCAGGAACTGGAAACCGAACGCGGACTGCCGGCCGGAAAGGTCCAGTTCGTCGTGCTGGTCGAGACCGCCACCGGCTTCTTCCGGATCGAGGCGATCGCCCGGTCGCATCCGCGCGTTGTCGCCCTGAGTCTCGGCACTGAGGATTTCACCGCCGATGTCGGCATGCTGCCCGATCCCGAGGGCCTGCTGTACCCCAAGCAGCACACGCTGTTCGCCGCGCGCGCTGCTGGCATCCTGCCGTTCGGCTTCATCGGCTCGATCGCCGACTTCCGCGATCAGGAGGCATTCCGCGCCATCGTGCGGCGCTCGAAGCGATTCGGTTTTGTCGGCGCCAGCGCGATTCATCCGCTTCAGGTGCCGGTGCTGAACGAAGAATTCTCTCCGACCGGCGCCGAGGTACAGCGGGCAGAACGTATGGTTGCGGCGTACGATGCGGCGTTCGCCGCGGGCCTGGGCGCTGTGCAGTTCGAAGGCGCGATGATCGACGTACCCGTGGTCCAACGCGCAAAGAATGTGATCGCGCGGGCTGCGGCAATTAGAAGGAGGTAGCGAATGCAGGCCAATCCACTGCGTGCCGCGCTCGAGCAGGGCGAGCTGCAGATCGGCACCTGGGTCAACCTGGTGCGCAATCCGGCGATCCTGCCGTTGCTGAAAGCCGCCGGTCTGGACTTCGCGCGGGTGGACATGGAGCACACTGCGGCTTCGATGGAGAGCATCGCGCACCTGGCGCTGCTGTCTCGGGCGCTGAACTTCCCCATCGCGGTACGGCCGCCCAAGGCCAATCGGGAATGGATCACGCGGCTGCTCGATTGCGGCGTGTGGAACCTGCACTGTCCGCAGGTGGAGAATGCGGCGCATGCCGCGGAGATCGTCGCCGCGTCGCGCTACGCCCCGCGAGGGCTGCGCGGCAATGCGGGGCACAGTCCGGGGACCGACTATGACATGACGGGCACCGCGGCGGAGCGTCGCGCCTTCGCCAACCGGCAGGTATTTGTGACCGTGATGTTCGAGACCGAAGCCGCATTCAAGGATCTGGATGCGATCGCCGCGATGGACGGGATCGACGCGCTGACGATCGGCCCTGCTGACCTGGCGCAGGATCTGGGCGTGTTCGGCACGCAAGATCAGGCGCAGGTGCTGGACGAAAAGCGCGACCTTGTGTTGGCGGCAGCGAAGCAGCATGGCAAAACGTGCGCGATGCTGTGTTCCAGCTATGAGCAGGCACAGCAGTGGAAGGCAGCCGGTGCGCTGCTGCTGGCATATTCCAGCGACAGCGAGATGCTGCAGGGCGCGTTCAGTGCGGCGATGGCGAGGATCAAGGGATAGCGTCAGCCCGCTCGGGAGGGCGATCCGCTGGCGAAGGCGGTCCGTGTATTCGGTGGTGCTTCGATCACTTCGGCTTCTGAAACTTCAGCACGAACTCGTCCACCGGCGTAGGATTGTGAAAGACAATGTTGGTTCGGGCGTCTTCCGGGTGGCGCAGAAATGCGGCATCGGCGATGAATTTGAACCCAACAGCCTCGATCTCTGCTCGTAATGTCTGTTCAGCGATCCGGTGAAACTTCTTGCCGACCGTTGCGCCATCTTCGGGCAGGGCCGAATGGTCGGCGATAACCAGAACGCCTCCGGGCCTTAACGCGGCAAACAGCGCCTTGTCCATCTTGGCGCGATCGACCGCCATGTAGGTCGTGTCGTGGTAGGCAAAGAAGTACGTGATCAGATCAAGGTCGTGCACGTCCGCCGGGACCGGATCGTCGTATGGCCGCACCAGCACGGTGACGTTGCCCATGGCCGGCGTCGTCATCCGGGCTTTCAGCTGCTCTGCTGCCTCGTCGGTCTGCCCATAGACCTTGCCGCTTGAACCGACAGAACGGGCCATGAGTTCGGTGCTGTAGCCGGCGCCCGCCCCCATATCGAGCACGGTCCATCCGGTCTTGGCCCCGGTAAAGGACAAGAGATCGACGGGATGCCGTCGCTGGTCCATCTGCCGATCTGCCTCACTGCGATCGGGTGCAGCAACAATTGCCGCATAGTCCTGCGCGCGAGCAGGGATTGCAGCGATGCCGCCGACCATAGTGAGGCCCAGCAGAACGATGCCTACGGCTCGGGCGATCAATACCATAGGTCGTTACTCCTGTGAGCAGGCGCGTTTCCTATCTTCCCACCCACCGCGGCGCGCGCTTTTCCATGAACGCCGTGCGTCCTTCCTTGTAGTCCACGCTGTTGAAGCACACCTCCGATATCCGCTTCAGCGCCGCCATGTCCCGTTGACTCTCGTCCTTCAGCATCTCGTTGATCGTCAGCTTCGACGCCGCCACCGAAAGCGGCGCGTTGTCGGCGATCGTCCGCGCGATATCCAGCACCTCGTCGCTCAGTTGCTCATCTGAAACCATCTTGTTGATCAGTCCGATCCGCTCCGCCTCCTCCGCGTCGATCCGCCGCGCGGTATACAGAATCATTCGAGCGTGCGCCGGCCCGACCAGATCGATCAGCCGCTTCACTGAATCCGGCGCATACGCGATCGAAAGCTTTGCCGCCGGGATGCCGAACTCGCTGTCCACCGCGGCGATCCGCAGATCCGCCTGCATCGCGATCGCCAGCCCGCCGCCCAGGCAGAACCCACGGATGCGTGCGATGATCGGTTTGGGAAACGCGGCATACTTCGCCCGCCCCACACCCGCCAGCCGCTCGTATTCCTGCTGCGCATCGGCATTCGAGCGGTTCTTCTCGAACTGACTGATATCCGCACCCGAGACGAACGCCTTGTTGCCGGCCCCGGTCAGAATCACCACCCGCACCGAACCATCCTCGGCGAACTCATCGAGGATGTCGCCAAACCCGGTCCACATTTCCAGCGACATCGCGTTGCGCTTCTCGGGCTGATTGAATGTGATCAGCCCGACCCCATCGTCCTTCGCTGCGAGCATTTTTCCCGCGGCGTATTCGCGGCTGACGCCGCCACTGGGAAAATCGTTCATGTCAGATCGCCCCCTTCTTGCGCATATCGGCGATCTCGTCGGCGCTGTAGCCCACCGACGCCAGCACCTGGTCCGTGCTCGATCCCATCTCGGGCGTCGCCAGGCGGATGTCTTTGGAGAAGCCGGTGATGCTGATTGCCGAGGCCACCACCTCCGCATCGCCGATCACCGGCGAGTGCATCTTGGTCGCCATCTCGAGGTGCTGCACCTGCGGATCGGCGAACACCTGATCGATCGAGTAGATCGGCCCGCACGGCACGCCGGCACCTTCGAGCAGCTCGATCCAATAGTCGGACGGCTTGTGCCGCGTCACCTCGCCGATCGCCGCGTTGATCTCCTTGCGGTGCCTGCTGCGCGAGACCTGATCCTTCCACTCCGGTTTGTCCTTCCACTCCGGCTTGCCGAGCGCATCGCAGAAGCGGCCGAACACGCGGGCAGAACTGGCGGCGATGTTGATATGCCCGTCCGAGGTGGGAAACACCCCGGTGGGAATGCCGGTCGGGTGATCGTTGCCCGCCTGTGGCGCCACCTCCTTGGCGATCAGCCAGCGCGAGGCCTGGAAATCCAGCATGAAGATCTGCGCCTCCAGTAGCGACGTCGTCACCCAGCGACCGACGCCGGTGCGCTCACGGTCGAAGATCGCCATCATGATACCGAGTGCCAGCAGATTGCCCGCGGTCAGGTCGTCAATCGGAATGCCGACGCGCACCGGACCCTGGCCAGGCAGGCCGGTGATCGACATCAGCCCGCCCATGCCCTGTGCGATCTGATCGACACCGGCGCGATGGCCGTACGGCCCGGTCTGGCCGAACCCGGAAATGCTGCCATAGACTATGCGCGGGTTGATCTCCTTCACGTCGTCGTACGACACCTTCAGGCGATGCTTCACCTGCGCACGCATGTTCTCGACGATGATGTCGGCGCCCTTCACCAGGCGCATGAACGCAGCGTGGCCCTCCGGCGACTTCAGATTGATCGTCATCGACCGCTTGTTGCGGTGCAGGTTCTGGAAATCGAAGCCGTGGCGATTGCCGGTGATCTCCTCGCCGTCCGTGGCCGGCGGCTCGATCTTGTTCACATCGGCGCCCCAGTCGGCGAGATGCCGCACCGCGGTGGGTCCGGCGCGGGCGAGCGTCAGGTCCAGCACCTTCAGCCCGTTCAGCGGCATCCGCGTCTGGGCCTGGGCCAGCATGGTCTTGTCGGTGGGGCTCTCCGGCATCCCTCGTCTCCTCTCGATCTGGCGCCGATACTCCGCCGCAATCGGCGAAGGCTCAAGAGGACGCGGATGGCAGCGGTCGATCTGGCACTGGTTCTGGCGGTGGATGGCTCTGCCAGCGTCACCTATGACGAGTTTGGCCTGATTGCCGGTGGCATGGCCGCCGCCCTGCGAGAGCCTGCCATCATCGCCGGCCTCATCGGCGGCCAAGCCAAGGCCAGCCTCTGCTCGCTGCTGCTGTGGTCCGGCGCCGAAGCACAGGAGGTGATCGCCGACTGGACGCTGATCACCTCGGAAGCCGACGCGCGCGGCTTTGCCGACCTGGTGGACAACATGCCGCGCATCGTCCCCGCCGGGCAGACAGCAATTGGTGAAGCGCTGCTCGCATCGCTGACGCTGCTCGGCCACATTCCGGACACGCCGGCGCGGCAGGTGGTGAACATGATCGGAGACGGCAGATCCAACGATGGCATCGCTCCCGGTCCGATCCGCGATCGGTTGGCGGCGGCTGGCATCACCATCAATGGCCTCTGCATCCTGCATGAGGAGCCGGACCTGTTGCAGTCCTACACCCGCGACGTGATCGGCGGTCCAGCTGCGTTTGCAATGACCTGCCAGGACTATCCCGCCTTCGCTGCGGCGATGAAGCAGAAACTGGCACGCGAACTCAATGTGCCATTGGTCTGACGAACCCCGTCGCGACGGCAACGTTGCAATCCATGGCGGCAAGGAAACAGCAACATGAGCGCGCGAGTGGGGCATTTGGCTGACAAGCCCGCGGAAGCCGCGGTTGCGGCGGTGCATGAGGCCAGCCCTGCCGTGACTCCGGTCGACGACCAGGATGACATGCCGCTCCCCACCGAGCCACGCACGATCTTCCTGGGCGGACTGTTCGTGCTCGCCCTGCTGGCGGCGCTCTACGTCGCGTCGCCGATCGTGCTGCCGGTGGTGTTGGCGATCGTGCTCAAGCTGCTGCTGCAGCCGCTGGTCCGCCTGAGCGACCGGCTTGGCGTGCCCCACGGCATCAGCGCGGCGCTGGCGATTCTGCTGCTCACCCTGTCGCTTGCCGCGCTGGCGAGCGGTGTCGCCGGGCCCGCGGCGTCCTGGGCCGGCAAGCTGCCGGAGGCGATCCCCCAGATCCAGAAACAGCTTGCCTTTTTGGCACGGCCGATCGGGACGTTGGAATGGATGATCGGCCAACTGGAGGGGATTGCCGGTGGTGGCGCCGGTCTGCCGCAGGGGCCGGAAGTGCATCCGTTCAACCTGATGGGCGCGCTGTTCAGCGGCACCACCACCTTCGCGGCGGGGCTGTTCACGACGCTGGTGGTGCTGTTCTACCTGCTGGTGTCGGGCGAGACCTTCCTGCGCCGCTTCGTCGAGATACTGCCGAGTTTCGCCAAGAAGCGGCAGGCGGTGGAGATCACCCTCGATATCGAGCGGAACGTCTCCGCCTACCTGATCACAGTGACCTTGATCAATGTCGTCGTCGGCGTGCTCACGCTACTCGTCATGTGGGCGTGCGGCGTGGCCAATCCCCTGCTGTGGGGCCTGATCGCGTTGGTGGTGAACTTCGTGCCGATCCTGGGTCCGCTGGCCGCACTGGTGATCTTCCTGATGGCAGGTGTGCTGTCACTCGGTGTCACCTGGTGGGCGCTACTGCCGGTGGGCCTGTATTTCCTGATCCACGTGGTGGAGGGCGAGATCGTGACGCCGATGCTGATGGCGCGCCGCTTCACCATCAACCCGGTGGCCGTGATCCTGGCGCTGCTGTTCTGGTACTGGATGTGGGGCGTGCCCGGCGCGATCCTCGCGGTTCCGATGCTGGCGATCACCAAGATCGTGTGCGACGACATCCGGCCGCTGCGTGCCTTCGGACACTTCCTGGAAGCATGACGCGCGTCAGCGCCACGCCTCCAGCATCATATTGAACGGTGTCTCGGCGGCACGCCGCACACTGCGGAACTTCTGACCTCCTGCGATAGCGAGGTCGGCAAGCGGACCATGGTCGAGCTCGCGTATAGAGCCCGGGTGCGTCGCCGATACGCACCATGCTGATGCTGGCCGCCCCTCAGGTCGCCCAATATCGGTCCAACCAATTGATGAGCTTGCCCTCGTTGACCATCGCGCGTTGCCGCGAGTTGCTTTTGATGCCATGCTCCGCGAACTGATGATCCCATCGACCACTACAAAATACTCCGTTATTGTTTGCGACGCGTGTCCGCGCAAGAATGACGAAGGTGCGGTCAGCTCCCGAAGAACCGCAGGAACCAGTTCAGCACCTGTTGGGGTGCCTCCTCGTTCACGTAGTGCCCGCTCGGCAGCGCATCGCCCCGAACGTCGTCGGCACGCCGCTGCCACAGCGCGAGCGGATCGGCGAAGCGTCGGCCGACGCTGCTGCTCTTGCCCCACAGCACCAGGATCGGCATCGCCAGCTTGCGATGCAGGTCCGCGGTGTCGAGCTCGCAGTCGATGGTCGCTGCGGCGCGATAGTCGGCGCACGAGCCGCGAATGGTTTTCTCGTTGAAGCAGCGCACATACTCGTCCCAGATCGCCGGCGGGATGTGGTTCAGGTTGGCGGTCAGCTTCAGCAGCTTCTTGCGCATGAACCAATCGGCCGGGACACTGCCCAGCATGCGCTCCGGGAAATCCGCCGGCTGCGCCATGAACGGCCAGTGCCAGCCGCCGATCGCACCCTCCTTGTCCATTGCCGCCCACATGTCGAGCGTCGGCACGATGTCGATGATCGCCGCCTTGATCACCTTGTCTGAATGGTCGAGGCACATGCGGTGCGTGGTACGCCCGCCACGGTCGTGGCCGGCGACGAAGAAGCGCTGGTAGCCGAGCGCCTGCATAACCTCGACCTGGTCCTGCGCCATGGCGCGGAACGAGTAATTGCCGCTGCCCGGCTCCTCGGGTGGCGCGGAGCTGTCGCCATAGCCGCGCAGGTCCGCGGCCACGACATGGAAGTGCTTCGCCAGTTGCGGCGCCACTGCGTGCCAGGAGACGTGCGTTAGCGGGTTGCCGTGCAGCAGGAGCAGCGGCGGTCCGCTGCCGCCATGGCGCAAGCGGATGCGGGCGCCAGAGGTGTCGATGTCGGTGAGCGTGAAACCGGGCATGATGGCCATGGGTTGGTCCTCGTCAAGCGATCACGATGCGGGGACGCACAATGTGTCACGACGAGTGGTGTTGCCAACTTCGGCCAGTTCCCCGGCAACAGCCGAGGCGATGCAGGGAGGCGGCCTGCATCACCTCGGACCGGTGGCCGTCAGGGCGTGCCGGTCTCCGTCCGTTTGGACGTCCGCCGCACTGGCAGCGGAACAAGCATCGCTACACGTTGCCGGTACAGGCGATACTGGTCGCCGAACAGCCGGATCAGGTCGCGCTCTTCGAACTGGATCGCGATCAGGATGTAGCCCGTGGTGCCCAGGGAGAACAGCAGGTGTCCGGCGGTCATCGACGGTGTCGCCCAGAACGCGAGCAGAAAGCTCAGATAGATCGGGTGACGCACGTGTCGGTACAGCGATGGCGTATGGAACCTGGCCGCGGGCACTTCCTTGCCTAGCACGCGGGCGAAGGCCTGGCGCAATCCGAACAGCTCGAAGTGGCTGAGCAGGCACGTGCTAAACAGCAGCAATGCCCAGCCGAACCAGAAGATGCCGTTGAGGATTGCGACCGCGATCGGATCGTGCACGATCCAGACCGGCGCCATGATCGGCCGCCATTGCGCATACAGCACCAGCAGCGCGAGGCTGGCGAACAGCACGTAAGTGCTGCGCTCGATCGAATGCGGCACGAGCCGCGTCCACCAGCGCTTGAAGCCAGGACGCGCCATGACGCTGTGCTGCACGGCGAACAGTCCGAGCAGCAGCACGTTGATCACGACGCTCTCGACCAAAGGTCCGGGCACGCCGGAGTCGATCGACTTCGGGACCACCAGGTTGCCGACGAAGCCGACCGCGTAGAGCAACGTGAAGACAAAGACGCTGTAACTACTGATGCCGTACACAACGGCGAGCAGGCCTGCCATGGTTCGCTCCAGGATTGAGTTGTCAACGACGTGTCGGAGCGCGGCACTTAAGTTGCGGCGATGGCGATGACAAAGGATCGATTCTCATTCTCCGCGTGAGCGGAGATCATGCATCGTGGCGACGCTTCAGGCAGGGGCGACCAAGGTGAGCCTGGGAAAGTAGGTGCGATACCGTCGGGCGTCTCTTGTAAGAAGTCCGTAGCCGGCAACAACGGCATGTGCGCCAATGAAAAAATCCGGCGGCGGTGACCGCTTCGTTCCGTCCCGCCGCTGATACTCCAAATCGGCGGCTCGCTCGATCGCTTCGGCGGACGTTGCTGTCGACGAGGACGGCCACGGTTCAATCGTCGCGGGTCAGCGACATGATCTCGTCGGTGCTCATCGCCACATCGCCTCGTCCGCGAAGATGGGTGACCAGGCGCGCACCACGTGCCAGCCCAGCGCGACGCTGGACTTCCGGGGCGTCAGTCTGTCGCGTAGTCGGTACACCAATAACAACTGATCATTCCGCTGTTGCCGGCTCGGATCTCGTAGGTCGTGTGGTCGCTCTGCCGTGTTGTCGGGACCGGACCGTGACGATAGCCGCCGGCGACAAGGGTCGGATCCAACGTGTCGACGACCCGCTGCGCCGGCTCCGCAGGTCCCGGATAAATGGTTATGAATTTGCCGCGCTGCGGACCACGGTTCATCTGCTCGTACTCGGACTGCGATCGGACGACCTTGTGGTGGATGTGGAGTAGGCGCAGCGTGGGGAGTACCAAGCGTGCCAGTCCACCGGCGTCGGTGGGATCGACCGAAACATGCAACTTGAAGCCGCTCGGGTAGGCAAGCGGGATCGTCAGGGATTCATCGAAAATCGTGCCATAGGTCGAGATGTATTCGCCAGTTGGCTGCCCCCATGCTCCGGTCATACTTGCGCCGCTCATCGAGGGATCTCCGATTCGTGGGACAGGCTCAACGCGGCCGTGCGGGCGAGGACCGCGTCAACCTTTATCGATTTAGGCGCCATCGGCAATCTGCCGGCCGGGCCGGCGCGGCGCGCTCGCAAAAGCGTGGTAGGCTGCGAACCAATATGGAGGAGGAACCGAAATGCCCATTACCCACGACATGCTGACCACCGCGCTGTCCGCCATCGCCTTCATCCCCTGCGCGATTGCCAGCGTGGCGCCCACACCGAACCCACAGCCCCGTCGCCGTGAGGTCGTCGTCAACGGCAGGCGCGTGAAGACCATCGACGTCCACGCCCATTGCATCGTCCCAGCGGCCGCCGCGATCATCAATCATCCGCTCGAAGCGCCCGGCCTGCTGATGCACGACACCAGCACGCGCATCGCGGCGATGGATTCACAGGGCATCGACGTCGAGGTGCTCAGCATCAACCCCTATTGGTACCG
>DASXNR010000392.1:0-19332 GCA_036494925.1 Acetobacteraceae bacterium | reverse complement strand
CGCCGACGCCGGCGAACCCGCTGCCGATCAACAGCATGCCCACCAGGAACAGGTTCAGCCCGTCGATGTAGAGCTGGGCGAAGAACACCGCGGTGATCACCGCCAGAATGCCGACATCCGGCTGCGCCTTCAGCAGCAGCGCGATCACCACGAAGACGCCGATGGCAAGCAGCTTGCCGGGGAAGCGCGGCGTGCGGCGGCCCTCGCTGATCAGCCAGGCGGCGACGATGGTGAAGCCGGGCTTTAGGAATTCCGACGGCTGCACCGACATGCCGGGCAGCGAGATCCAGCGCCGGGCGCCCTTGATCTCCACGCCGACCACCATGGTCGCCGCGGTGAGCGCCAGCGCGATGACGCAGCCGATGATCGCCATGCGCCGGATGCCGCGGGGCGAGGCCAGCGACACCGCCACCACGATCGCGCCGGCGGCGGCAAGGAAGAACACCTGCTTGAGGATGAACAGGTCGCGCGAGGACCCGATGCGTTCAGCCACCGCGGGGCTCGCCGCCAGCATCATGATGTAGCCGAAGCCGATCAACGTCCCGATGGCGCCGAGCGTCCAGCGGTCCACCGTCCACCACCAGCGGCCCAGCACGGAATTGTCGGCGCGCGAGAGTGTGGGCATCAGGCAGGCTCCGCCGGCAACCGGAACGTATGGAAGCGGAGGGCCGCGATTCGGGACAATGCCGCGCTCATCGAATTTTCAACGTAGCCAGGCCGACCAGGGCCAGAATCATCGAGATGATCCAGAAGCGGATCACGATGGTGGGTTCAGACCAGCCCTTCTTCTCGAAGTGATGATGCAGCGGGGCCATCAGGAAGACGCGCCTGCCGGTGCGCTTGAACCAGAACACCTGCACGATGACGGACACCGTCTCCACCACGAACAGCCCGCCGACAATCAGCAGCACGATCTCGTGCTTGGTCGCCACCGCCACGGCGCCCAACGCACCGCCGAGAGCGAGCGAGCCGGTGTCGCCCATGAACACCGCTGCCGGGGGCGCGTTGAACCACAGGAAGCCGAGCCCTGCGCCGATCAGCGCGGAACAGAACACGGCGAGTTCACCCACGCCGGGTATCGGGTTGAGCTGGAGGTAGTCGGCGAAGATGCGGTTGCCGACCAGGTAGGCGATCAACGAGAACACGCCGGCGCAGATGATGGTGGGTACGATGGCCAGCCCGTCCAGTCCGTCGGTCAGGTTCACCGCGTTCGAGGCGCCCAACATCACCAGCATGCCGAAGAACGGAAACGCGTAGCCAAATGGAATCAGCACGTCCTTGAACACCGGCACGGTCAGGGAGGTGGCGAATACGCCGCGCGTCAACAGCACGATCCAGACCGAGGCGGCGATGCCGATCACCATCTGTGCAATCAGCTTGATGCGGGCGGAGACCCCTTTGTGGTTGCGTCGCGACAGTTTTCGATAGTCGTCGGCAAAGCCAAGGGCACCGTAGCCCAGCGTGACGAACAGGACCGCCCAGACATAGGAATTGCGCAGATCGACCCAGAGCAGGGTGGAGACGGTCAGCGCCGACAGGATCAGCACACCGCCCATCGTCGGCGTGCCCTTCTTTTCGATCAGGTGCCGTTCCGGGCCGTCCTCGCGGATCGGCTGGCCGTGCCGCTGCACCGACCGCAGCCAGCGGATCAGCGGCGGTCCCAGGATGAAGCTTACGATCAGCGCGGTCAGACAGGCGGCGCCCGATCGGAAGGTGATATAGCGAAACAGGTTGAACAGGATGAACTGGCTGGAGAGCGGCCGGGCAAGATCGTACAGCATCAGGCAGCGTCCGCGCTTGGTTCGAGTGCGTTGACCACCAGCTTCATCCGGCTGCCGAGGCTGCCCTTGATCAGGACGGCGTCTCCGGCGGCGACGAAGCGCGCAACCATTGGGGCGAGCGAGGCCGAATCGCATGTATGCGCAACCCCGATCGCTGCGGGAACCGCGGCGAACAGGTCTCGCATCAGCGGACCGCAGGCGAACAGATGATCGGCCGCGGCGGCGACTTCGGTGGCCAGAGCGCGATGTTCGACGGGGCCTGCATCGCCGAGTTCCAGCATGTCGCCGAGTACGACAATCCGTCGCCGCGCGGGTTGCAGGCGGAGCACCGCGAGCGCCGCGCGCATCGAGGCGGGGTTGCCGTTGTAGCTTTCGTCCAGCAGCAGCGCCGTCCCGCCTGCCAACGCGATCTGTCGGCGCGCGCCGCGACCGATAACAGGTGCGAAGCGCTGCAAAACCTCGCCCGCGCCGGTCCGCTCCGCGGCCTCTTCCGCCCGGCGGGCGAGGTGATTGGCGGCGGCGAGCGCGGCGAGCGCATTCATTGCCATGTGACGGCCGGGAGCGTTCAGGCGAAACGTGACGCGGCGCCCCTCGACTTCGGCGGCGACATCGCTGCCGTTGGCGTCCATTTGGAGGCCGACCAGCCGCGCGTCCGCGGTCGGCGCGGCGCCAAACGTCACGACCCGCGCATTGCCGGCGGCGGCGCGCAGTCGCGGCAGCAGCGGCGTGTCGGCGGGAAGCACCGCGACGCCGTCGGGCTCCAGCGCACGGAGGATCTCAGCCTTCTCATCCGCGATCGCCTCGATCGAGCCGAGAAAGCCGATATGCGCCTTCTCAATCGCGGTAATCACCGCGACGTGCGGACGCGCCAGGCGCGCGAGCGGAGCGATCTCGCCGGCGTGGTTCATGCCGATCTCCGCAACGCAGAATTCGGCGTCCAGCGGCATCCGCGCCAGTGTCAGCGGGAGACCCCACTGGTTGTTGTAGGATGCCACCGCCGCATGCGTGCGCCCGAACGCCGTCAGTATGGTCCGCAGCATCTCCTTGGTTGTGGTCTTTCCGACGCTGCCGGTGACCGCGACAAGCCGGCCGCTGAAGCGCTCGCGGGCGTAGCCGCCCAAGCGGTGCAGGCCAGCGAGTGTGTCATCGACCAACAGCACGGGGCCGACATTCTGGACGTGGCGATGCACCACTGCGCCGGCAGCGCCCTTGGCGAGTGCATCGGCGACGAAGCCATGTCCATCCCCCGTCTCGCCTTGGAGCGCGACAAACAGATCGCCCGGCCGGATGGTGCGTGTGTCGATCGAGACGCCGGTGGCGACGAACGGCGTGTCCATCGTCCCGCCGGTGGCCTCGAGCAGGTCGTGCGCTGTCCACAGCGCGGTCATGACGCAGCCACCAGTCGCCGCACCACATCGGCATCGTCGAACGGGATCACGGTGTCGCCGATCGTCTGCCCCTGTTCGTGCCCCTTGCCGGCCACTGTCAGCACGTCGCCGGGCCCGAGGCCGTTCAGCGCCTCGGCGATGGCGCGCGCACGGTCGCCGATCTCGCGCCCACCCGGGCATGCCGCAAGCACGGCGGCGCGGATCACGGCGGGGTCCTCGCTGCGCGGATTGTCGTCGGTGACGACGGCGACATCGGCGAGGCGAGAGGCCGCGGCTCCCATCAGCGGACGTTTGCCTCGGTCGCGATCGCCGCCCGCACCGAACACCACGTGCAGCTTGCCGGCGGTGTGGGGGCGCAGCGCTGTCAGCAGTCGTTCGAGTGCGTCGGGAGTGTGGGCATAGTCGACATAGACCGCGGCGCCGTTGGGCAGGCGCGCCGCCAGTTCCAGCCGGCCGCGCACCCCCTGCAACGAAGCGAGGCGATCCAGCACGTCGCGCTCGCCAAGCGCGGCGGCGAGTGCCGCGGCCATTAGGGCGTTATCGGCCTGGAACCGGCCCGGCAGCCTTAGCATGACGTCGCGGCGAACACCGGCAGTGTCAATGCGCAGCACCTGCCCGTCAGGACGCGGTTCGACCGCCAGTACCCGGATCGCCGAGCCGGCTCCGCCGACCGTGCGAAGATCGAGCCGTCGCGCGGCCGCGATTTCGGCCAGTGCGGCGCGCGTCGTCGCATCCATCTCGCTGCCCGCCACGGCCGGCGCGCCGACCGGCAGCAATTCGGAAAACAGCCGCAACTTGGCGGTACGGTAGGCAGCCTCAGACCCGTGGTAGTCGAGGTGATCGCGAGTCAGATTGGTGAACGCCCCGGCCGCGAGCCGCACGCCATCCAGGCGGAACTGATCCAGGCCGTGCGATGAGGCTTCCATGGCGGCGTGTTGGACGCCGGCACGGGCAAGCCGTGCCAGGGTCTGCGCCAGGTTCACCGGGTCGGGTGTGGTCAGGCCCGGGCCAGGATCGAAGCCCTCGGCGATCAGGCCGAGCGTGCCCAGGCTGGCGGCCGGTTTGCTGCCCGCGATCCAGATCTGGCGCAGGAACTCGACCGTGCTGGTCTTGCCGTTGGTTCCGGTCGCCGCAACCACGACGCGCGGCTGGCCGCCGGCCAGTCCGGCAGCGAGCTGGGCGAGGCGGCGGCGCGGCTCGGGATCCTCCAGCAGCGGACGCGGCGGCACGCCGGGCGGCCACGCGGTCCCCTCGGGTGCCAGAACGGCCACTGCACCGCGCGATACCGCATCGGCAATGAACGTGCGGCCGTCCGCGCGATTGCCGGGAAGCGCCGCAAACAGATACCCCGGCGCCACGCGCCGGCTATCCGCGGTAATGCCGGCGATGTCCAGCCTATCCGCGCTCCGCCAACCAGCGGAAACGGATCGGCCGGCGGCCGCGCCGGGTCGTTGGCCCATGATGTCAGCGAGCCGCAAGCGGGCCAGCCACCGCGACAGCGGGCAACACGGCGGCGCCGACCACCGGTGACGCCGGCACCGCCGCCTCGTGGCGCGGATCGCGGGCCAACGGTCGCGCCGGCGCCAGCGGCATCACCGGCACCGTCAGCGCCGGTCGCACCGACGGGGCGCCTGGCTTTGCCGGGGCGGCCGCCGTCAATGCGCCTCGTGCGGCGCCGGCCGGCCGGCCGGGCTCGAGCGGAATGTACAACGCCTGGTTGATCTGCGGCGCATCCACGATATCCGGCAACATGCCGAGCATCGGTGCGATCCGCGCGATCACGCGTCCGGCCGCCGGCGCCGCCACCCAGCCCGCGGTCGAATAGCCGTAGGTGCTTTTGTTGCCGTGCGGTTCATCGACCATCATGTAGACCGCATAACGCGGGGCGTTCATCGGGAACACGCTGGTGAACGCGGCGACGTTGAAGTTCTCCTTGAAGCCGCGCTGGTAACCGTGCTTGCCGACCTTCTCGGCGGTGCCGGTCTTGCCGCCCGGGTAGTAGCCGGCGACTTCCGCCTGTTTGCCAAAGCCATCGGTGACCACGAGTCGCATCAGCTTGCGCATCGTCTCCGACGTCGATGGCTGCATCACTGGTACGCCATCCGGACGCTCTCCCTGCGGCAGCGCAACGATGGTCGGGTGCACCAGCACCCCGGTCGCGACCGCCGCGGTGCCACGCACCACGTGCAGCGGCGACACCGAGATCCCGTGGCCGAACGCGACCGTGAGGGTGACGATCTGCTTCCAGGCGGATGCCGGCTGGATGATCGGCAGACCGGCCTCCGGCAGCTCGATGCCGACCCGGGCGAACATGCCCATCGACTTGAGCCAGGCGCGCTGGCGCTCACCCCCCACCGTGTCCGCGATGTGCGCCGCACCCAGGTTGGAAGAATAGGCCAGCACCTCCGGCAGATAGAGCCAGCGATGCTTGCCCTCGAAGTCGGTGATGGTGAACCGGCCGATATGGATCGGGCGCGAGGCATCGAACTCGTCCCAGATGTGCACGATCCCGGAGTCCAGCGCCATCGACGCGGTCTGCAGCTTGAACGTGCTGCCCGGCTCGTACATGCCGGTGACGGCGCGGTTGAAGCGGTCGTCGGCGGGCGCAGTGCGGAAATCGTTGGCGTCGTAGTCGGGCAGGCTGACCATCGCCAGCACCTCACCGGTGTTGACATCCATCACGATGCCGCAACCGCCGATGGCTAGGAATTCGTCGATCGCCTTGGACAGTTCGTCGCGCACGACCGCCTGCACGCGCACATCGAGCGACAGCCGCAGCGGCGCGCTGTCGGCGAACAGGCGCTGGTCAAAATACTTCTCGACGCCGGCGACACCATGTTCGTCCACATCGGTGCCCCCCAACACCTGTGCTGCGGTGCGGCCCATCGGATAGTGCCTCTCCTCGCTGGGACGGAAGTCAATGCCCGGAATTCCAAGCGAATTGATTGCGAGCTGCTGCCGCGGCGTGACCTGACGTTCGAGATAAACGAACTGCCGGTTGGTGTCGGACAGCCGCACCCGGGCAGCGTCCTCGTCGAGCTGCGGCAGTACCTGCTTGAGGCGATGCGCCGCCTCGGCCGGATCGATGATCTGGCGAGGATCGGCGAACACCGCGACGGTAGGCAGCGAGATCGCCAGGATCTGGCCGTTACGGTCGGTGATCAGCGCGCGCTGCGCGAGCGATGCCGCTTCCGCTTGCTTCGGCGCAGCGAACAGTGCCTCGATCGGCCGTTCTGGCCGATGCGGCGCGAGCGGCTGGAGGATGGTCGCATCGGCGAGCTTACCGATCACCGCAAGGAACAGCAGGCCAAAGCCGAATGCCGTGTAGACAAGGCGGCTGCGCGTCTTCTCCAGCGCGCCGCGCCGCGCCAGGTCCGGCTGCGTGATACGCACCATCTCGATGCGCGGCACGGTATCCGCGCGCGCTGCGCCGACACGATGGGCCGGTGTGCCGTGTGGCGTGGAGTCGGCAGGCGGGACGTCGCTCATGACCTAGCCGCCTCCGCCACTGTTCATCCATTGCGAAGCACTCACCGGCATCGGCCGTGGCGGCGGAGGCGAGGTAGTACGCGCCATCCCGAGTGCCGAACCCGACGCCGGCATGGGTGTCGGCAGGGAAGCAGACACCGGCAATACCGGGCGCGGCTGCTCGGTGGCGATCACAGGGCGCGCCGTGGGCGGCGGCTGCCGTGCCGGTTGCGCCTCGACGATGGCCGGACGAGGCGCCTGCTTGTGTTCGAGCGGTCGAGGCGTCGGGGCAGCGACGGCCGCCACCACGGCTGGCTTGGGCGGAGGCACCGGAATGACGGGCGCCGGTACGGCAATTGGCTCCTCGGGCTGCTCCGCGCCCGCCACCGGCACAGACTGCACCTCGCTCGGCGCCGGCTCGGGCGCACGCACCGCAGGCAGTCGGTTATCCAGATCGGCCATGCTGGTGAACTGGCCCGGTGCAACCGTCTTCAGGCTGAGGAACTGATCGGCCAGACCCTGGAGACGCTGCGGATCGCTCTGCAGCGTCCATTCGGCGTGCAGCACGCGGATCTGCCCACGCAATTCCTCGGTGGTGCGAACGGTCTTCTCGATCTCGCGATCGATCATCTGCACGCGATGCTTGGCTTGGTAGAGATATAGTCCCGAGCCGCAGGCCAACAGGAAACAGACGCAGGTAAATGGACGGATCATGGCGCAGCCCCCGCCGTCGTGCATTCCAATGCGCGCAACCTGGCGCTTCGGGCACGCGGGTTGGCATTGGTCTCGTCCGCACCGGGGCGTAGCGGTCTGGCAGTGAGCAACCGAAAACGCGGCGCCGAACGATCGGCAAGGCCGCGGGGATCGTGGCGTGATGGCGCCGGCGCGCGGCCAGAGGCATCGGCCATGAAGCGCTTGACGATGCGGTCTTCCAGTGAGTGGAAGGAGACCACGATCAGGCGACCGGCAGGGGCCAGCAGCGCGCTGGCCTGGTCCAACGCACTCTCGATCTCTCCGAGTTCGTCGTTCACCCGGATCCGCAGCGCCTGGAAGCTGCGCGTGGCGGGATCGATGCCGGAGCGATCCGGCGGCAGCACGCCACGAATGATGGTGGCGAGCCGCGCGGTGGTGACGATCGGCGCTTCGACGCGGGCCGCAATGATGGCGCGGGCGATGCGACGGGAGGCGCGTTCCTCGCCAAATTCGAACAGCAGATCGGCCAGCTCGCGTTCGGGCAGCGTGTTGACCAGATCGGCGGCGGTCTCGCCGCTGCGGCTCATGCGCATATCCAGCGGACCGTCGCCGCGAAATGAAAAGCCGCGCGCCGGATCGCCAATTTGGAATGACGATACGCCGAGGTCCATCACCACGCCATCCAGCGCGGCGATGCCGTACTCCGCCAGCAGATGCAGCATGTCGCCGAACTGGCCGTGGATCAGGTGCAGGCGGCCGGGGAACCGTGCCGCCAGATCTGCGCCGCGAGCGATCGCCTCGGGATCGCGGTCGATCGCCCAAACCATGCACGATGCGGCTTCCAGAAACGCAGTCGCGTAGCCGCCGCCACCGAACGTGCCGTCGAGATACACGCCACCGTCTCGCGGGGCCAGCAGGCCGACGACTTCCGACAGCATGACCGGAACATGGGCGAGCATGGGTTGGCTCATTGCAGGGCGTTCCCCGGCAAGGTGAAGCCGTGCGCCCGTGCCCGTTCGCGCGCCTCGACGCGACGACGTTCGGCAGCCGCCGGCTCCCAGATCTGGAAAATGCGGCCAAGGCCCATGAACACCACGGTCTCGGCAAGTCCGGCATAGCTGACGAGAGAATCGGGCAGGACGATACGACCTTCCTTGTCCGCCTCGACCGGGAATGCATCCGAATACAGCGAGGCAGCTAAATCATCGTGAGCCTGACTGAACAGATCGAGTCGGTTCAACGGCTCGGACAGCGCTTCGAATTCGATGCTCGGCCAGGCTTCGATGCAGGGATGCTGGTGCGACGGCCGCAGCACGAGGTGCGTTCCATTGGCTTCGTCACGGCCGCGCATCGCGGCGCGAAAAGGCGCAGGGACCGAGACACGCCCCTTGGCATCGAGCCGGTTCTGGTGCGTGCCGAGAAACTGCACCATGCTCCCCTGAAGGCCTTTCCCGCTGGACGCCTCGTTGCATCGTCTGGATGGGAAGGCATGGGATAGCATGGGCAAAGATGGGCGGCAAGGACTATTGCCGGTCCGTGCGGATTTTGTGCGTCTTGGTTCAACGACTTAGACGCTAAAGCTGATTCCTGTTCCGTTCGCGTTGCAGGTGCCAGACGGCCTGTAAGCCGGGTTCTGTTCGCGCCAAGGCGCGCGACGACCATTCCTCTGGGACGCGCCTTGCGGCACGCCTCACGCGACCAACCCGGACGGCGGAGCGGAAATGCTCCTGTACCTTGCGGTGCAGCCGTCCCTATTCGGTCTTGCTCCCGGTGGGGTTTGCCCTGCCGCCCCTGTTGCCAGAGGCGCGGTGCGCTCTTGCCGCACCGTTTCGCCCTTGCCTGCGGGGTGCCTTGCGGCGCCTTGCGCGGGCGGTGTGTTTTCTGTGGCACTTTCCCTGGGGTCGCCCCCGCCGGAGGTTATCCGGCACCGTATTCCCGTGGAGCCCGGACTTTCCTCTACCGCTCACGCGGCAGCGGCCGTCCGGCCGTCTGGCAGGGACCACCAATGTGTGGTTCGGCGCAAGAAGGCAAGAGCAACGGCGCTCCGCGCGACGCGCGTATCATTCCCTCAGCGCCCCTCCGTGTGTCCCTCGAGGCCGCCGCGAAAGCTCCGTTTCGCTCGCACCAGCCGCTGCACGCCTAGAAGTCGTGCACGCGTGCCGGCATCCGCTTCGCCGGTAACCACCTCCGGCCGCCAGTGGCGCTGGAAGGCGCGCAGCACTGTCGCCAATGCGGGATCGAATGCTCCGTGGGGCGCAACGGAATAGCCGATGTCGGCAAGCACGACGCGCACATCGCGCAAGGCCGCAGCATCCCGAACCGCGCCGGCCGTGCCAAGATCGGACACCTCCTCGGGCCATAGCCCGACGCCATTCTGCGCCAGGCTCCGCCAGTCGAATTTCTCCCCTGGATCCTGCTTCCGGTCGGGCGCGACATCGCTATGGGCGACGACGTTGCGCGCCGGGATCGGGTGCCGCGACAGGATGGCGAGACCGAGATCGCACACCGCGGCAAGCTGCAGCACCGGGAAGTCGCGGTAGCCCCACTCGTGGCCAGGGTTGACGATCTCCATGCCGATCGAGCGGTCGTTCAGCTCACTGCACCCCCGCCAGTACGACACACCAGTATGTGCGGCACGCCTCTCCTCCGGCACCAGACGCAGCACCGCGCCATCTTCGTCCACCACATAGTGTGCGGACACGCGCGCTGCTGGATCGCGCAGCCGGTCGATCGCCTCCCGCGCGGTCCTCATACCGGTGTAATGGAGAATCAGCATATTGATCGGGGTACCTGCCGGCCGTTCATCCTGATTCGGGCTCGGCAGATCCCGGATGCGAAGGCTCACAAGCCGCGCTCGCGCTTGATCCGGTCCCAGGCCGCGTTGATGCGCGCCACCTTTTCGTTGGCGCGGGCGATGAATTCCGCCGGCACGCCTCGCGCGGCCAGGCTGTCCGGGTGGTTTTCGCGCATCAGCTGCCTCCAGGTGGCGCGAATCTCCTCGGCGGTGGTGGAGCGCGACACGCCGAGTACCGTGTAGGCGTCCGGCTCATCGGATGCCGGCTGCCGCGGAATGGCCCCGCGTGCCCGGTCCCACGCGGTCTGGTCGAGCGTGAAGGCGCGATGCGTGCGCGACAGGAAGTCGAGCTCGCGGCCGTTCATTGCGCCATCGGCACGCGCGATCACGAACAGTGCAGCGAGCACGTCCTCCAGCATGCCGCGATTGTCGGCGAAGGCCTCGCCCAACTGCACGGCATAGGCCTCGAAACCGTCGGCGCTGTCGCGCGCCTGGTCGAACAGCCTGCCGATATCGCGTACCGCCTCGGGCGGAATCCGGAACTGGCGCCTGAATGCGTCGATCTCCTCGCGTTTCACCTGGCCATCGCACTTGGCGAGCTTGGCCGACAAAACCACGACGCAGATGGCAAACAGCTGATCGCGGCGGTTGAACATCGCGGCGACGCGGGCCGGATTCGGGCCGAACTGTGCCCGCAGATTGGGCACCGCGCCGGTGTCCGCCGCATGGCCGAGAGCCGCGCCGACCACTGCTCCCATCGGACCGCCCATGGCGAACCCCGCCACGCCGCCGATGATCTTGCCCCAGTAGCCCATCGCCTGCCCTTACCACGCAGAGGTTGACGCGGGCAAAACGCGGGGCGTTATGACAGCTTCGCGGCGGCGCTCACCGACCGGCTCGTGCCATGTGTGCGAAAAGGCCGGGGTGCCGGGCGACCGACATCGATAGGCTGCAGAATTGGTAGCGGCGGCGCAACCGGCCGGTCACCGCTGCTCTCAGCCTCGCCATGGCCCTCGACGAAGCGCCCGACCTGATCGAGCGGGCGACGCATAAGGCGGTGGTGTCACCCTCATGACAGCCTGCGCGGAACGCTCTCCGACCAGCTCTTGCTGAAATGCTCCGTGCCATCGACCGTAACGCGCACCTGCGACAGGTGGGTGTAGCTGCTTTCGTCGCTTGACGTCTGGCAGGTTGCCTCGACGCGGATGTCCAGTGTCGGATGCACGGCGACATGCATTGCCGAGGCGGTGATCACCGTCCGCGCCGGGTGGCGGTTCGAAACCGTGTAGCGTGAACGGCCACTGGTGCGGCCACCATCGGGTGGTCGCAGGACGCAGCTCACCGTGTCATCCACCAGATCGAGTTCGAATCTGTAGTCCGGTCGCGCCAGCGTCTCCACCGCCGGCAGCGCATGCGGTGACGGCACAAAGACGGGTGGCGGCAAGGGATGCAGATCCGCCGGCGCGACCGGCAGCACAATGTGGGAGGCGTGCTCTTCACCGCGATGGATCGTGTTGACCGCCGCCTCGCCGGTCGGCCAGGCATTCTGGAATTCGGCGCTGGCGATCGCCACACGCAATCGATGGCCAGCCTCGATCGCATACGCACAATGCCGCAGCGGAATGCGCAGCAGATACACCTTGCCTGGTGTCAGCGCTTCCGGCGCGTCGTGTGAATTCCGATGCGTCGCCTGGAGACCACCGTCGCAGATCAGCCGTGACGTGCCATCCTCGGCCACATCGCATAGTTTCACGTGAAAGTAAGCCACCTTTGCGCTGGATGACACATGCAGCAGCGCGAGCGGTTCGCCGAGCAGCTCCAGCCTCTCGCGCAGTGGATCAGTGGTGAACAACAGCGAAAACGCTTCATCCAGCCGTTGATCAATCGGCATCGCCCACGGTGTTGTGGATCCCAGGCCGCGTCGGCCTGTGGTGATCCCGACCGCCGGACGATACGCGTAACAGTCCGATCCGGCAGCGCCCGCGGTGGCGCCCAACGTACCGCTGCCCGACAGAAACATGGCGGTCGGCTGCACGCGGGCCGGCGGCCATGTCGCTTCGTTGCGCCACGTCCCGGCATCCTCCAGACATAACAGTGACGGTTCCTGCCAGCCGCGCACGAAAACGGTGACCGGCGGTTCGTCCATCACGCCGTTGTCGATCCCCTTCAGCCAATGGTCGAACCATTTCAGGTACTCGCGCCGCGCATCGATTCGCGGACCGGGGAATGCATCCTTCTCTTCGGCGTAGTAGTGCCCCCACGGCCCGATCAGCACCTTCTTCGGTACGTTCAGTCGCTGAAAGGCACGCAACTCCTCGGTCGCGTACCAGTCCGCCCAGCCCTCGATCAGCAGCACGGCGCACTGCACCCGGTCATAGCCGGGCGCCAGACTCTGATCGCGCCAGTACGGCCCGTGCAGCGTGTTGCGGATATAGCCGCGACTCCACGGTGCGCTCCGCTCCAGTCGCTCCGCCCAGATCGAGGCGAAGCGATCGCCGACCAGCGCGGGATCCGGCGGGGCAAAGTTCAGCGCATTCATCAGCGGGGCGTAGCATTCGAACATCCAAGGTCGGATACAGCCGCCCGGATTGGTGAAACCCGTATACACATCGTCATTGGCGGACCGCACCACGATCGCCTTCAGCGCCGGCGGCCGCTGCACAGCAACCTGCCACTGCACGACCGCGCCGTACGACTTCCCGATCATGCCCACGACGCCTGTGCACCAGGGTTGTTCGGCGATCCAGGCGACCATGTCATGGCCGTCCTGCCGCTCCTCCCGCGAGTAGATCTCGGTGGAGAACCCGGCCGAACTGCCGGTGCCACGCACGTCGTACTGCACCACCGCATAGCCATGCCCGGCGAGATACGGCACTACCGGCGGATACTCGTCGCGATAATCCGGCAGCGCGGCCGCCAGACGGCGATACGGGTGATATTCCATCACACCAGGAAACCGTCCTGGCGCATCCGGACGCGTGATCCGCACATGCAACTCCACGCCATCGCGCATCGCCACGCGAATGCCGGTGTGGGCCTTGACCGGAAATGCTTGCGTCATTGCCTGCTGATGGCGGCGTTTGCTTCAGCGCGCGTTTTCGATCGGGCGTATCCGGCTGCCGTCGCTCACCTCGTCCGGCAGATTGAGGGCGACGCGCTCGCCGACGCGCCCGCCTTCCGCCAGGCTGACACGAATGCCGTCGGTGGTGGCAACCTTCACCGCTTGCAGCCGCACCATGCTGTCAGAGCTTACATTGGCGATGAAGGTGTTGGTGCCGCGTACCACCAGCCCGGCCACCGGGATTTCCGGATAGCTCGGCACCGGCACATGCAGCGTCACGTAGGCGAAGGCACCCGGCACCAGGAAGCCCTGGCTGTTGTCGACATCGAGTTCGGTGAACAGCGTGCGCGTGCGCGGATCGAGTTGATCGGAGGTCCGCGCGATACGCGCCTGCATCTTGCGATCCGGGTTGGCGCCGTCCGCGACATCGGCAAGATCGCCGACATGCACATACGGCACATCCTTCTGCTCGACATAGACATCGATGCGCAGTCTGCTCATGTCGGCAATCGTCAGCACCGGCTGATTGCTGGTCTGGTTGGTGACCGAACTCTGTACCATCGCACCAACATCGACAAAACGCGCCGTTACCGTGCCATCGAACGGCGCGCGCAGGATCTCATACGACTTCATGACCGCCTGCTGTTCCATGGTCGCCTGCGCCATGCGATAGGCCGTGGTTGCCAGATCCGCCGACTGCACCGAGGTCCAGCCGCGCGTCACCAGATCGCGCTCCCGCTCGGCATTCTTTTTCTTGTTCTCGAGATCGCTCACCGCCGCGTCGTATTGCCGATCCGTCTCCGCCGATTCCACCTCGGCCACGACCTGACCCGACTTGACACGGTCGCCACGGTCTACCCCGATTGACTTCAGATAGCCGCCGACCTTGCCGTACAGCGTGGCAACTTGATACGGGCGTGTATCGCCCAGCAGTGTGATCAGCCGCTCCTTCGGTCCCTGCGCGATCGTCGCGACCTGCACCGCCGGCCCCTTCGCCAAGCCTTCCGCCATCGCCTCGCGCGACGCGATCAGCTGCGCGTCCTTGTCCTGCCACAGCCTCACCCCGGTGAGGCCCGCGCCTACGACCACCAGCAATCCGACCAGATACACCACGAAGGACCCGAAACGACCACGTCTAGCCATGGTGAGCGTCCCCCGAATTGTGTGCACCCGCCGCCTCGGCTGCGAAACGCGCGTCAAGGTTGTGCAGGGTCGGCGGTTTGCGCCGCAGCAGTGTGTAGAAGATCGGTACTATGAACAGCGTGGAGATAGTCGCCACGATCAGCCCACCGATCACCGCCCGGCCAAGTGGCGCGTTCTGCTCGCCGGCCTCGCCCAGGCCGAGCGCCATCGGCACCATTCCGATGATCATGGCAAGCGCGGTCATCAACACCGGACGCAGACGGATACGGCCGGCCTCGATCACTGCGCGCAGCGCGCCAACTTCCTCGCGCGCGCGCAGATCGTTGGCGAAGCTCACCACCAGGATCGAGTTCGACACCGAGATGCCGATGGACATGATGGCGCCCATCAGCGATTCGACGTTGATCGTGGTGTGCGACAGCGCAAGCATCCACAGGATGCCCATTAACGCACCAGGCACCGCCATCATGATGATGAACGGATCCACCCAGGACTGGAACAGGATGACCAGTAGCGCATAGACCAGGACGACCGACAGAACCATGCCGAGCGCGAGGCTTTTGAACGAGCTCTGCATCACCTCGTTCTGGCCCAGGATCAGAATCTTGGTGGTGATCGGCAGCCCCTTGCTGACGTCCGTGATCGCCTTGCGGATGTCGCCTGCGATCGAGCCGAGGTCACGGCCATCGATATTGGCGGCGATATCGATCTCGCGTTGCACGGTGTAGTGGTTGACGGATTCCAGGCTGGACTTGGGATACACCGTGGCGATGTCGGCCAGCCGCATCACCGGCGCGGACGGCAATGTCGCGGGACCGATGGTGGTCGAGGGATCAGGCCGGTTGACCGGTGTGTGCAGCAGGTCGGACACCGAGTTGATCTGGTCGATCGGCGTCTGAACCGCCACGGAGTAGTTCACGTTGTTCTGCGGATTGAGGAAGAAGTTCGGCGACACCAGAACGCTCGAAGAAAGCGAGGTCAGGATGTTGTTGGCCACGTCGCGCTGCGAGACGTTCAGCTTGGCGGCGCGCAGCCGGTCCACATCCACCTGGAGCGTCGGATAGTTCAGCACCTGCACCAGATGCGCATCGGCCACCCCGGGAATGCCCTTCATCCGGTCCAGCAGCTGCCGCCCTAAGCCGGTCGCGCGGTCGAAATTGACGTCCTGGATCTGCACGTCGATCGGCGCGGACAGGCCGAAGTTCAGCACCTGGCTGACGATGTCGGCGGTCTGGAAATAGAAGATGCTGCCCGGGAACTGATCGGGCAGCCGGGCGCGGATCGCGCGTATATAGTCGATCGACGGATGATGCCCGGGCCTCAGCGAGATCAGGATCTCGGCATCCATCGAGCCGACATTGTCGCTCGGCACGAAGGCCAGGTTGAACGACGACGGAACGCCGACCGTGTCATTGATCGTGTCCAGTTCGTTTGCGGGAATGATCTTGCGGATAGCGTCCTCGACCTGCAGCACCAGATCCTCGGTCCGCTCCAGACGCGTACCGGGTGGGGCACGAAAGTGCAGCTTGATCAGACCGACATCGGCGGTGGGGAAGAAGTCGAGGCCGATCACCGTGGCCAACCCGCAGGACACGACCAGCAGTGTGCCTGCGCAGACCAGCACGAACACGCGGCGGTGCAGCGCGCCTTCCAGCATGCGTCCATAACTGTCGCGGAACCGGTTGAAGCCACGGTCGAACAGCGCAAAGAAGCCGCGCGGCGGGCCGCGATGCTCGGCCTCGGATGCCAGCAGGAAGCGCGCGAACGCCGGCACCACGGTGAACGACAGCAGGTAGGAGGCCAGCATGCAGAACACCACGGTGGCGGCGAGCGGGATGAACAGATAGCGCGCCACGCCGAACAGCAGCACGACCGGAAAGAACACGATGCAGATCGCCAGCGTGGCGACCGTCAGCGGCTGGATCACCTCGCTGCTGCCATCAATGATCGCCACCGTCAGCGGTTTGCCCAGCGACTGGTTGCGGTGGATGTTCTCGATCGTCACCGTGGCGTTGTCGACCAGCAGGCCGATCGCCAGCGCGAGCCCACCCAGCGTCATCAGGTTGATGCTGTTGCCGGTGAGGAACAGTCCCATGATGCCAGCGAAGATCGACAGCGGAATCGAGGTCGAGACGATCACGGTGTTGCGCCAGCTTCCCAGGAACACCAGGATCAGCGCGGAGACCAGGATCGAGGAGATGATCGCCTCGCGGATCACGTTCTGCACCGCGGCGCGCACGAACACCGACTGGTCGAAGTCGAGCTTCAGATCCAGCCCGGCCGGCGCGGCAGCTTGGATCTCCGGCAGCGCCTCGCGCGCCGCATCCACCACCGCAAGCGTCGAGGCGTCGGCGTGCTTCAGAATGGCAAGATATACCGCACGCTTGCCGTTGACATGCACCACGTTGCCCTGGGTGGCGTAACTGTCGCTGACCTTGCCGACATCGCCGATCGTCACCGGGGCACCGTTGAACACGCCGATCGGCAGCGCGTTGAAGCGCTCGACCGCGGTCGGGCTGGAGTTCAGCTGCACGTTGTATTCGCGGTCGCCAAGCCGCGCCGTGCCCGCCGGCACGATGACATTGGACGCCTGCAGCGCGTTCACCACGTCAACCGGCGAAAAGCCCTTCGCCTCCAGCCGGGACTGGTCGAGATCGACCATGATCTGCCGCGACTTGCCGCCGAACGGCCCGGGTGTGGAGAGGCCGGGGATGGTGAACAACCGGACCCGGATGAAGTTGAGGCTGTAGTCGTAGATCTGCTGCTCGGTCAGCGTCTTGCTCGACAGCGTCATCTGCACGACGGGAACGTTCGAGGCATTGAACTGGATCACGCCCGGCGGCTGCATGCCGGGTGGCGCACCGCGCAGGATCGAGTTGTTCACCGAGGTGATCTGCGCGATCGAGCTGCCGATGTCGGTGCCGGGCTGGAAGTAGACTTTCAGGATGCCGATGCTGGGGATCGACTGCGATTCGATCCGCGAGATGCCGTTGACCGTGGTGGAATAGGCGCGCTCGGAGATGAACACGACGCGCCGTTCCATATCCTCGGTGGTGAGGCCGTTGTAGTTCCACACCACCAGCACCACGGGGATGTCGATCACCGGGAAGATGTCGACGATCATACGGGTGATGGACAGCGCACCCATCAGCAGGATCAGCATGGCGGTGATCGCCGACGTATAGGGTCGGCGCAACGCAAGCCGCACCAACCCGATCATGCCGTGGACCCCTCCATGTTCGTTTGTCCCAGACGATACTATTGTTGCCAGCGGAACGGGACATTGCCAAGGGGACGGAGCGAACCATGGACACGCAGCAGATCAGCCACGCCGCCGCATTGCTTGCCGGGGCGCGTCGCACCGGACAGTTGCTGGAGAGCCTGCCCGCGGACGCGACGCCCGCGAATATCGCCGAGGGGCACGCGATCCAGGACGCCGTCACCGCCGCATTGGGCAAGCCGGTGGGCGCCTACAAGGCGATGGCGCCGGCCCACGGCGAGCCGACGCGCGGGGTGATCTATGCCGACACCATCCATACCTCGCCGGCGCGTATCCCCGCGGCCGATGTGCCGCAATGCGGTGTGGAAGGCGAGGTCGCGTTCGTGTTTCGCCGCGACCTGCCGCCGCGTCCGGCGCCGTACACGCGCGACGAAGTGTCGGACGCGGTCGATGCCTGCGCGGCGATCGAGCTGGTGACCAGCCGCTACCGCACTTCCGACACGGCCTCGAACCTGCAGAAGCTGGCCGATAACATCAGCAACGCCGCGTTCGTGCACGCCGCGCCGTCCGCCGGGTGGCGCGGCCTCGAACTCGGCAAACTGAAGGTGACACTGACGGTGAACGGCAAGGCGGTGCTGGAACAGGTGGGCGGGCATGCGACCGGCGATCCGCTCGGGATCGCGGTGGTGCTGGCGAATATGATGCGCGAGCAGGGCGGCGTGCGCGGCGGGCAGTTCGTGACCTGCGGTACCTACACCGGCCTGCGCTACCTGAAGCCCGGCGATATCTGCGGCGTGCGATTCGAAGGATTGGGCGCGGCGGAGGTGACGTTCACGTAACTACGCGTTCATCAGCACATTCGCCGGATTGGGGGCGAGCTCGCCGCGCTCGACGCGCTTTACTACCTCGGTCAGCATGGCATGCGTCAGCGCCGGCACGCCGACCTCTGCGCCCTTCTCGGCGATGAAGCCGTTCATGAACTCGATCTCGGTGCGCCGCCCCTTCGCCATGTCCTGCGCCATCGACGGCCGCTGCAGATCGCTGCGCGCGGCCGCGTTGGTGCCCGCAAGCATCAGCGCCTCGATCTCCGCCAACGCGTCACGTCTGCCCTCCGACGCCAACGCCAGCTTCTCAGGCTCCAACGCACCGATCTTGCCCAGGGTGAATCCCAGCGCCTGACCGACCCTCACCGACTCGCCGCCCAACCGGATGCAGATACGCCGGATCGCGTCATGGCTGTCGCGTGCATTGCCGCCCATGCCGGTCGCGGCTGATACGCCGTTGCGCATGCCGTTGACGCATAGTTTGGTCCAGCGTTCGCCCCACAGATTGTCGGTGGCGTGCGCCGTGTCGATGCCGTCCAGCATCTCGGCAAGCTCCTCGACACGGCGCGAGATGCGGCCATGCGGCTCGCCGACGTGAAACGATACCACGTTGGGGTTCTTCAGCATGGTGCGGCGGACATGGCCTGGCTCGAACAACTCCACGCCCACCCCGCCACCCACCACGCAACCGACGGTGCGGCCCCAACCCACCACGCCTGCGATGAGCTCTTCGTTGATGCAATTCTGTGACGACACCACGAAGCCGCCCGGCGACAGATACTGCCGGATCATCCGCGTCGCCCACACCGTGTCGTAGGATTTCACCGCGATGAACGCGATGTCCACCGGGCGCTGCTTCGCCAGTTGCTGCGCCTCGGTGATGTGCATCGCATGCACCCTGACGACCCGATTCTCCGCCTCGGTCATGCCATAGAGATGCATGCCGCCGGCGCGGATCGC
>DASXNR010000391.1:0-1744 GCA_036494925.1 Acetobacteraceae bacterium | reverse complement strand
GACGGAAGCGCACGACGCCGGCGTCGAGCGCGGCCGCGATCGGATCGCCGAGCTGCTCCAGCCGCTCGCGCGCGAAGCTGATGACCAGCACGCTGTTGGCGGTGGCGACGCCCATGCACATGATGGCGCCGGTCAGGGCCGGCACCGACAAGGTCGTTCCGGTCGCGAACAGCATCCACACGATTCCGGCGAGCGCCGCCGGCAGCGCGGTGACGATCACGAAGGGGTCGCTCCACGACTGGAAATTGACCACGATGAGCAGATAGATCAGCACGATCGCGCCGAGCAGGCCGAACAGCAGGCCCGAAAAGGCCTTGTTCATGGTTCGCACCTGGCCGATGAGCGCGACCTGCGAGCCCTTGGGCAGGTCCTTGGCGGTGTCGTCGATGATCTTCTGCACCTCCGTGGCGACAGCGCCGAGATCGCGGCCCTGCGTGGTGGCATAGATCTGCACCAGCGTCTGGATGTTGTATTGCGAGACCACCGCGCTCCGGCTCACCCGGTTGATGTCCGCGATGGCGCCCAGGGTCTGCATGGGCGCCGTCCCGGCCGCGGTGATCGGCAGGTTGCGCAGCGCGTTGAGGGAGTCGATCTGATACTGCGGCGTCTGCATCACGATCGGATAGGACGCGCCGTTGTCCGGATTGAGCCAATAGGTCGGGGCGACTTGGCTCGAGCCGGCCAGGTTGACCACCAGGCTGTTGGTCACGTCGCGCTCGGTCAGGCCGACATATTGGGCGCGCGTGCGGTCGACGTCGACGTCGAAACCGGGATTGTCGCGCGATTGCTGGATGCGCGCATCGACCAGGCCCGGAACATGGCGGAGCCGACGCAGCAGGTTTTGCGCATAGACGAAATTCGCATTGGCGTCGGGACCGCGGATCTGCAGGTCGATCGGGGCGGGCGCGCCGAAATTGAGGATCTGGCTGATGATGTCGGCCGGCAGGAACGAGAAGGTCACGCCGGGAAACCGGTTCGGCAGCTCCTCGCGCAGGAGGCGGACGTAGCCGGCCGTCGGCCGGTGGCCTTCCTTGAGCTTGATCTGGATATCGCCGTCCTGCGACCCGATCGTGCCGGTGTTGTTGTAGGTCATGTTGATGCCGCTGATCGGCATGCCGATGTTGTCGACCAGCGTGTCGAGCTCGTTCGCCGGGATGATCGTGCGGATCGCCTTCTGGATGTCGGCGAACTTGTTCGACGTCTCCTCGATGCGCGTGCCGACGCGGACGCGGGCGTGCATGAGGATCTGGCCGGCATCGACCGACGGGAAGAAGTCGCGGCCGAGCCACGGAACCAGCGCGAACGTTCCGGTGACGAAAGCCAGAAAGCCGACGACGAACACGGCGCGGTGCGCCAGCGCGAGCGCCAGCAGATTGCTGTAGCCGCGCCGGAAACCCGTAAACAGCGTCTCGAATCCGCGCTGGAAGCGCACCAGCGGGTTGCGCGATGGCGCCGGCGCCGCATGTGGATCGTGCTGCGCGTGACTGCGCAGCAGATAGTTGGCCATCGTCGGCACCAGGGTGCGCGACAGGATGAACGAGCAGGTCATCGCCGCGATCACGGCCTCGGCCATCGGCACGAACAGGAAGCGGGCCACGCCGTCGAGGAAGAACATCGGCACGAACACGATGCAGATGCACAACAGCGACACGAAGGCCGGCGTCACGATCTGGGCGGCGCCGTCCATGATGGCCGGCTCGACCTCCTTGCCCTGCTCGAGATGCCAGTTGATGTTCTCGATCGT
>DASXNR010000390.1:0-13654 GCA_036494925.1 Acetobacteraceae bacterium | reverse complement strand
GACGACTACATCAGCGCGGCGGTGCAGACCGACCGCGAGTGGCTGGCACTGACGCGGGCGCTGGATCGGCCGGATTGGCTGGAGGATCCGCGCTTCGCCACGCCGGCGCTGCGCCAGGGGCACATCAACGAGCGCCTGGCGATGACGCAGGAGGTGCTGCGCACGCGCCCTGCCGCGGAGTGGCTGGATCGGTTGACGGCGGCAGGTGTTCCTTGTGCGCCGGTGCTGACGCGCAGCCGGATGATCGAGCACCCGCAGGTGGTGGCGAATGGCATCGTCGTGGAGACCGAGCATCCCGGTGCCGGCCGGCTGCGCCAGGCGCGTCCGGCGGCGCGGTTCTCCGCCACGCCGACCAGCATGCGCCGCGGCGGTCCGGCGTTGGGCGAGCACACCGATGAGATCCTGGCCGAGATCGGCCACAAGGAAGGCATCGAGGCATGATCGACTTCCATTACTGGCCGACGCCGAACGGCTGGAAGGTGTCGATCATGCTGGAGGAATCCGGCCTGCAGTATCGCGTGGTGCCGGTGAACATCGGCAAGGGCGATCAGTTCAAGCCCGAGTTCCTGGCGATCAGTCCCAACAATCGCATGCCCGCCATCGTCGATCACGACGCCGATGGCGAGACGGTGCCGGTGTTTGAATCAGGCGCCATCCTGCTGCATCTGGCGGAGAAGTCGGGGCGGTTCATGCCCACCGACCGGCGCGGGCGGAAGGAGACGCTGGAGTGGCTGTTCTGGCAGGTCGGCAATCTCGGGCCGATGGCGGGGCAGCTCAGTCACTTCGTGAACTACGCGCAGGGCGAGCACAGCTATTCGCACCAGCGCTACGCCAACGAGTACAACCGCTGCCTCGGTGTGCTGGAGCGTCGGCTCGAGGGACGCGGCTACATTCTCGGCGAATATTCGATCGCCGACATGGCGTCGTTTCCGTGGGTGCTGATCTCGAAGCCGCTGGGTCAGGGGCTGGACGAGTTCCCCAACGTCGCCCGCTGGCGCGAAGCGATCAAGCAACGGCCGGCGGTGCAGCGCGGTATCGATCTCGGCAAGGAACTGCGCCGGCGCGCGCCGCCCAGCGACGAAGAACGGCGGATCCTGTTCAATCAGACGGCGAAACATCCAGTCTGACCCGTCTCGTCGTCGTCGCGCGCTCCGTGCACCGACGTTGCGGTCCCGGTCGATTTGCGGCAGAACGCGGACAATACCGGGAGGTGCTCATGAGGTTCTGGACATCCGCCGTCGCGGCCGTCTGCCTGGCGGCCGGCGTCAGCACGACGGCGCTCGCGCAGACAGTGAAGCTGGGGATCGTCGATACCTATTCCGGACCGTTTGCCGCCGTAGGCGACCTGCTCGACCGCGGCATCCGGCTCTATGTGAAGCAGCACGAAAAGGATCTGCCTCCCGGCGTGAAGCTGGAGATCATTCGCCGCGACGACACCGGGCCCAATCCCGAGGTCGCCAAGCGCATGGCGCAGGAACTGATCACCCGCGACCACGTGCAGCTTCTGGCCGGCACGGTCTACACGCCGAACGCGCTGGCGATCGCACCGCTGGCGACCGAGGCGAAGGTGCCGTTCGTCGTAATGAATGCCGGCACCGCGATGATCACCACCAAGTCGCCGTACATTGCGCGTACCTCGTTCACCATGTGGCAGTCGAGTTATCCGCTGGGCCAGTGGGCAGCGAAGAACGGGATCAGAAAGGTGTTCACCGCGGTCACCGACTATGGCCCCGGGATCGACGCCGAAGCAGCCTTCACCAAGGGCTTCACCGACGCCGGCGGCCAGATCGTCGGCTCCGTGCACATGCCGCTCGCCAATCCCGACTATGTACCGTTCATGCAGCGCGCCAAGGACGCAGGACCCGATGCGGTGTTCGTGTTCGTTCCCGGCGGCAAGGACGCGACGGCGCTGATGAAGACGTTCGGCGAACTCGGGCTGAAGGCGGCAGGGATCAAGCTGATCGGGACTGGCGATATCACCACTGATGAAGAGCTGAAGAACATGGGCGATGTGGCACTCGGCGTGGTCACCGCGCTCCACTATTCCGCGGCAGGTGACCGGCCCGCCAACCAGGAATTCGTCAAGGCATATAAGGCTGAGTTCGGCGCCGATCAGGTGCCTGCCTTCGAGGTGGTCGGCGCCTATGACGGCATGGCCGCGATCTTCCACGCCATCATCGCGCAGCACGGCAACATCGATCCGGACAAGACGATGGAGCTGCTGAAGGGCTGGAAGAACGATAACAGCCCGCGCGGACCGATCATGATCGATCCCGATACCCGTGACATCGTGCAGAACGAGTACATTCGGCGGATCGAGAAGGTGAACGGTCAGTTGGCCAATGTGGAGTTTGAAACGATTCCGATGGTGAAGGATCCGTGGAAGGAAATTAACCACCAGAAATGACCACGCGCCCCCATCATTGCGAGGAGCGAAGCGACGCAGCAATCTCGGGCCGAGGGTGCGCGCACAACTGGCCCGAGATTGCTTCGCTTCGCTCGCAATGACAGGGCATAGCGGAATCAATGGAAGCCCTGACCTCGATCCTGTTCCACGGCCTCGCCTACGCGATGATTCTGTACATCGTCTCGGTCGGCCTGTCCGTGACCATGGGTCTGATGGGCTTCGTCAACCTGGCGCATGGCGTGTTCGCGATGGCCGGCGGCTACATCACCGTGACGCTGATGAATAGCTGCGCGGTACCGTTCGGCCTTGCGCTGCTGGCGGCGTTCATCGCGATGGCGCTGATCAGCGTGGTACTCGAACGCACGCTCTACGCTCGCCTGTATGGCGCAAGTGAATTGGAACAGGTGCTGTTCACCATCGGTCTCATCTTCATGTCGGTCGCGATCGTTCGCTACCTGTGGGGGCCGTTGCCGCAGCCGATCCATCTGCCCGCCATGCTCAGCGGCCAGCTCGATCTCGGCTTCCGCAGCTTCCCGATGTACCGTTCCTTCCTCATCGTGGTTGGCTTCCTGCTGATCGCGCTGCTCTGGCTCGGCATCGAGCGCACCAATTTCGGTGCCCGGCTTCGCGCCGCGGTGGACAATCGCCGCATGGCCGAATCGATCGGCATCGACACCCGCCGCCTGTTCTCGCTCGCCTTCGCTCTCGGCTCCGGCCTCGCGGCACTCGGCGGCGGTCTCGGCGCCGACATCCTGGCAATTTATCCCGGCTATGCCACCGAATATCTGGTCTACTTCCTGATGGTCGTCGCGATCGGCGGACTCGGCTCGCTGCGCGGCCCGTTCATTGCCGCGCTGCTGTTGGGGTTCGGCGACACCGCATGCAAGTACCTGGTGCCGGAACTCGGCGCATTCTTCGTGTTCGCTGCCATGATCGCCCTGCTGCTATGGCGCCCAGCGGGTCTGTTCGGTCGCGCCTGAGTGTCACCCGTTGACGCGCTGATCCGCCGCCATCGCCTGCGCGCGATCGAATTGCTGCCCTGGGCGATCGCGGTCGCCGCGTATTTCTGCTTTTCCGACTATCTGTCTCTCGGCAGCCAGATCCTGATCATGATCCTGTTCGCGCTGTCGCTGGATCTGGTACTCGGCTACGCCGGGATCGTCACGCTCGGCCATTCCGCATTCTTCGGCGTCGGCGCCTACGCCGCCGGCATCTACGCGGTGCGTGTCTCCGGTGAACCGCTGTCCGGCCTGCTGGTTGGTGCGGTGGCCGCCGCCGCGGTCGGATGGGCGTCGGGTCTCGTCATCCTGCGAACGCAGGGCCTCACGTTGCTGATGCTGACCCTTGCCATCACCGCCTTGCTGGCCGAGGCGGCGAACAAGGCGAGCTTCGTCACCGGCGGCGCCGATGGACTGCAAGGGGTGGAGATCGATCCCATCTTCGGCATCTTCCGCTTCGACCTGTTCGCTCACACCGCTTATCTCTATTGCCTGGTCGTTCTGTTCCTGAGCTGGCTGTTCGCACGTCGCCTGGTGCACTCGCAATTCGGCTGCTCGCTGGTCGGCATTCGCGAGAACACCGCCCGCATGCATGCGATCGGCTCGCCGGTGCGACGCCGGCTGATCGCTGTCTATACGATATCCGCTTCACTCGCCGGCATCGCCGGCGCCTTGCTGGCGCAGACCACGCAGTTCGTCGGCCTCACCGTGCTTGGCTTTCAGCGTTCGGGCGAGATCGTGATCATGCTGGTGTTCGGCGGCATCGGTCGCCTGTACGGTGCGTTCGTCGGCGCCAGCCTGTACATGATCGCGCAGGACCAGTTGGCGAAACTCGATCCGGAATTCTGGTATTTCTGGATCGGTCTGCTGCTGGTGCTGCTGGTGATGTTCGCGCGCGGCGGGATACTCGGCCTGATCGATCGGCTGCTGCGGCGATGACACCGGCACTGCAAACCCTCGGCCTGCACCGGCGGTTCGGAGCACTGATCGTCGCGAACGACATTCATTTCCAGCTCGCAGCCGGTGCCCGCCACGCACTGATCGGCCCGAATGGCGCCGGCAAGACGACGTTCATCAACCTGATCACCGGCCGGCTGACGCCATCGGCAGGCCGCATCCTGCTCGGTGGCGAGGATATCACCGCTCTGTCGCAGGCGGCACGCGTGCGGCGCGGACTCGGCCGGACGTTCCAGATCAACACGCTGTTCCGCGGCCTTACGGTGCTGGAGAATGTCGCTCTGGCAGCTGCCGAACAGGCAGGCACCGGCGGCGAGATATTCCGGTCGATTGGGTCGCGTCGGGCCATGCTCGAACACGCCTACGTGCTGCTTGACCGGCTGCGCATCGCGGACGATGCGCTGGTGCCGGTGAAGGAACTGCCGTACGGCAAGCAGCGTCTGGTGGAGATCGCCATCGCAGTCGGCCTGCAACCGACAGTGCTGCTGTTGGATGAACCGGCTGCCGGAGTGCCGGCGGCAGAAAGCGCGATCATCCTTGATGTGATCGAACAGCTTCCACCTGACATCGCGGTATTGATCATCGAGCACGATATGGATCTGGTGTTCCGCTTCGCTCACCGCATCACCGTGCTGGTGCAGGGCAGCGTCCTGATCGAAGGAACCCCGGCAGAGATCGCTGCGGATGCGCGCGTGCGCGAGGTCTATCTCGGCGAGCGCCGGCATGAGTGATTGCCTCGCGCTGCACGACGTGTCGGCGGGTTACGGTGAGACCGTCGTGCTGGAACGCGTCTCGCTCAGCGTGACGGACGGCGGCACGCTGGCGGTGCTGGGGCGCAATGGTGTCGGCAAATCGACGCTGCTGGCGACGGTGCTCGGCCACACGACGCGGCATGCCGGACGCATCGAATTCGGCGGCCGGTCGATCGAGCGGCTGCGGCCGTTCCAGCGTGCGCGTCTCGGCATTGGTTTCGTGCCACAGGAGCGTGAGATCTTCCCGTCGTTGAACGTCGACGAGAACCTGAGTGTCGCCGCACGTGCCGGCGGACGCTGGACGCGCGAACGCGTCTACCAACTGTTCCCCTCGCTTGCGGTCCGCCGGCGCAACATGGGCAACCAGTTGTCCGGCGGCGAGCAGCAGATGCTGGCGATCGGGCGCGCGCTGATGGGCAATCCCTCGCTGCTGTTGCTCGACGAACCGCTCGAGGGCCTGGCACCGATCATCGTCGACGCATTGCTCGCGGCGCTGCACCGCCTGCGTGAGGACGACGGCCTCGCCATCGTGCTGGTCGAACAGCATGCGCGGCTGGCACTGGAGTTTGCTGCGCGCGCGATCATCCTGGATCGCGGCAGGCTGGTCTACGACCAGGCCAGCCAGCCACTGCTCGATGATCCGCGGCTGCTGGCTGGGCTGATCGGTGTCGGATGAACCTATGCCAGCGCCACGCGCCTTGCGCCGCGGGTCAGCAGCGCCAGGGCAATGCCGGCATTGAGCAGATTCCATAACGCGCCATTGGCGAACGCCGCATTGTAAGAACCGGTCACATCGAAGATCACGCCGGAGATCCAGCCACCGAATGCCATGCCGAACATCGTCGCCATGACCACCACGCCGAACCGTGTGGCGGCCTCGCGCGCCGGCAGGTATTCGCGAATGATGATCGCATAACTCGGTACAATGCCGCCCTGCACCAGGCCGAACAGCGCGGAGATCGCATACAGCGACGTCATGCCGCTGAAGCCGAGATACAGCAGCAGTGCCAGCATCTGGCCGACGGAACCCAGCAGCAGCGTTGGCAGGCCGCCGATCCGGTCAGCGACGAAGCCGGTGCCCACGCGGCTGATGATGCCGAGACCGAGCATCAGCGACAGCATCTCGGCGCCGCGTTTGGTGCCGTAGCCGAGATCTCCGCAGTAGGCGACGATATGCACCTGCGGCATCGACATTGCGACACAGCAGCAGAAGCCGGCGATCGCGAGCACGATCTGCAGCGTTGCTGGCGACAGACCGAGCGAGGCCTGCGACGGCATGACGCCGAGCGCCGCCGTCTGTTGAGCCGGTGCTTTGCGGCGCAGCAGGAGTGCAAGCGGAATCATCGTCACCGCGCACACCACGCCGATGCCGAGATGCGTCTGCCGCCAGCCCGCCGTCTGCACGAAATGCTGAATTAGCGATGGCCAGATTGTTCCGGCGAGATAGTTGCCCGATGCTGCGACCGCCACCGCGATGCCGCGCCGGCGGGTGAACCAGTGTGAAATGTCCGCGACGATTGGTCCGAACGATGCGGCGCCGCCGAGCAATGCGATCAGCAGTCCTTGGGCCAAGGCGAACTGCCACAGGCTGGTCGCGTTGGCGGCGGCGATGTAGCCAAGGCTGATCGCCACCGCGCCGATCAGGGCCGGCAGCCTGATGCCGAAACGGTCCGCCATCCGCCCCATCGCCACGCCGCCCACGGCAAAGCCGATCATGGTCAATGTGTAGGGCAGCGAGGCGGTCGCGCGATCGACACCGAACTCCGCCTGCACCGCGGGCAGCACGACCACCACGGACCACAGACTGACGCCGCCGATTGTGCTCAGCGCCGTGCAGATCGCCAGGCGCAACCAGGCGTAGGCCGACTCGGTGCCCGCATCGGTCGTCACGTTCGGACGTTCCCTTCCGGTTCACATTGACAGGCGCTTCTAGGTGAAGGCGGTGTGGTCGCCGCCGTCCATTCACGACGCAACCAATCGGACCACTGCCGCGTCAGCAGATACGTGGCAACTGATCGCCGACCAGCATGTCCACGATCCGCTGTCCGCCGAGCACCGTGTGCATGACCACCTGGCGAGGACGCCGATCGGTGACGTGGCCGATGCGGCACGCGCCTGCGCCGAGTGGATGTGCCCGCATCGCGGCAAGCGCGCGATCCACCTCAGCCGGTGGGACGATCGCCACCAGCCGGCCCTCGTTGGCGAGGTACAGCGGATCGAGCCCGAGGATCTCACAGAAGCCTTTCACCGCTTCCCGCAACGGCACGGCGCGTTCATCGAGCTCGATGCCACGGTTGGCGGCGAGCGCGATCTCGTTCAGCACCGTGGCCACGCCGCCGCGCGTGGCATCGCGCATGAAGCGCGTGCCCGGTGCCGCGCGCAGCAGCGTATCGACCAGCCCATGGAGTGCGGCACAGTCGCTGTCGATCGGCGCATCCAGCGCCAGATCGCCGCGCGCGGCCAGGATTGCCGATCCGTGGTCGCCGAGCACGCCGTTGACCAGCACCGCGTCGCCGGGCCGCGCCCGATGTGCACCAAGCTCGATCCCGGCGCGGATCACACCAATGCCGGTCGTGGTCAGGAACAGTTTGTCGCACGCGCCACGCGGCACCACCTTGGTGTCGCCGGTCACCACCTGCACGCCGGCCGCGCGCGACGCCACGGCCATCGATTGCGCGATGCGATGGAGCAGATCGATCGGCAGGCCCTCCTCGATGATCGCGGCGCACGCTAGAAAAAACGGGATGGCGCCGCCGACCGCCAGGTCATTGATCGTGCCGCACACTGCAAGTTTGCCGATGTCGCCGCCGGGAAATTCCAGCGGATCGACCACGAACGAGTCGGTGGTCATCGCCAGCCGGTCGCCGTATTGCGCCAGCAGCGACATCGGCACGCGCGCCTGATCGTCCAGCGGCGCCAGCAGCGGATTGTCGAACGCGGCGACGAACACCTCGTCGATCAGATCCTTCATCGCCTTGCCGCCGCCGCCGTGGCTGAGCGTCACCGTCCTCATGCGGCTTTCATGGCATAGCGATAGTATGCGGCGCACGCCCCCTCGGACGACACCATCAGCGCGCCGACCGGCGTTTCCGGTGTGCACGCGGTGCCGAACACCTTGCACTGGTGCGGCTTCAGCACGCCCTTCAGCACCTCGCCACACTGGCACGACAGCGGATCGGCGATGCGCACGCCCGGTACGGCGAAGCGGCGTTCGGCATCGAACCGCGCGTAAGCGTCGCGGAACCGGACGCCCGAGTAGTCAATGGAACCCAGTCCGCGCCATTCGAAGAATTCCCGCAGCTCATACACCGTGGCGATCGCGCGCAGCGCCGCCGCATTGCCGCCCGCGGCGACCACGCGCGCATATTGGTTCTCCACGTCGGTGCGGCCTTCGGCAATCTGGCGCAGCACCATCCACACCGACTGCAGCACGTCGAGCGGTTCGAACCCCGACACCACCAGCGGCTTGCGATAGTGCTGCGCGATGAACTCGTACGGTGCGGTGCCGATCACCATCGACACGTGGCCGGGTCCAAGGAAGCCGTCGATCCGCAGATCGGGGCTGTCGAGGATTGCCTTGATCGTCGGCACAATGGTGATGTGGTTGCAGAACACCGAGAAGTTGGCGGTGCCGTCGCGTTCCGCCTCCAGCACTGTCAGCGCGGTGGACGGCATCGTGGTCTCGAAGCCGAGACCGAAGAACACCACTTCGCGATCCGGGTTTTTGCGCGCGATCGCCAACGCATCGGTCGGCGAATACACCATGCGGATATCGGCGCCGTTTGCCTTCGCCTGCAGCAGGCTGCCGTGCGAACCCGGCACGCGCATCGCATCGCCGAAGGTGGTCAGGATGACGCCTGGTTGCGACGCGATCGCGATGCAGTCGTCGATGCGTCCCATCGGCAGCACGCATACCGGGCAGCCGGGGCCATGCACCAGCTCGATCTGCTCGGGCAGCATACCCTCGATGCCATAGCGGAAGATCGCGTGCGTGTGGCCGCCGCACACTTCCATGATCTGGAGCGGCCGGGGCGACCCAATGGCGTGCGCCAACGCGGTGATCTCACGCACCAGTGTCGTCGCCTTGTCGCGGTCGCGGAACTCGTCGATGTATTTCATTCCCGCCGGTCCGCCAGCAGCGTGTGAACCAGGTCCCACAGGATGTGATAGGCGATCACGTGACACTCCTGCACGCGATGGATCGACAGTGTCGGCACCACGAGACAGTGTTCGACCGCCCCTGAGCTTTGCATCCTGCCACCGTCGCCGCCGGCCAGCCCGATGGTGACCATGCCGATCTGTTTCGCCTTCGCGAACGCCGCCAGCAGGTTCGCCGAATTGCCGCTGGTGGAGATTCCGATCACCCCATCACCGGCACGGCCTTGCGCGATGATCTGCCGCAGGAAGACATGCTCGAAGCCAAGGTCATTGCCCAGCGCCGACAGCGTCGCGGCATCCGCGGCGAGATTGATCGCGGCAAGCGCCGGCCGGCCGGCGGTGACGGGATGCAGGAACTCGATCGCGACATGAGCCGCATCGCAGCTCGAGCCGCCGTTGCCCATCGTGAACAACCGGCCACCCACGCCATAGACGGCGGCGATGGCACGCGCGGCGGCGATCAGGCGCTGTCCCTGCTCGGCGAAGAAGCGCGCATTCATCTCGCGTGACTCGCGGGCCTTGTCGTCGATCGAGTGCAGCAACGCGACGTCGAGCCGCGCCGGGTCCTGGCGTTGGCCGCTCAGGAACGGATATAGGTTGGTCAGGTCACTCATGGCCGGTCGCCTGTAGCTCGCCAAGTTCCGTGAGCAGCCGCAGCGTCTCGGCGGCCTCGGCTTCGTCGATCCGGCTCATCGCGAAACCGACGTGCAGAAGAACCCAGTCACCGACACAGGGTTCCGGCGGATGCTCGGCATCGACGATGCAGATGATGTTGACCTGGCGGCGCACCCCGCCGACCTCCACGGTCGCGAGCATCCGCTCCGCGTCGTCGATCCGCACGATCTGGGCTGGAATGCCGAGGCACATGGCACGCGCTCCTACCGGATCAACCGGGCCGCCGCGATCGCAGCCTGCCCCAAAGCGAGGCCGCCGTCATTGGCCGGCACCAGGCTATGGGTCAGCACGGTGAACCCAGCCTCGCGCAGGCGTCGTTCCGTCTGCTCGAACAGCACCGCGTTCTGGAAACAACCGCCCGACAGAGCCACGGTGTCGAAGTGGGTCTGTGCGGCAAGCGCGCGTGTCATCGCGACCACCGCGATGGCGAGCCCCTTGTGAAACCGGGCAGCGATCACCGCGTGGTGCGTGCGGCGATTCAGATCGTCAAGCACCGCCCGCCACATGGGGCCTGGGTCGACGCGCGGTAGCTCCGATTCGTCATTCCCGCGCACGCGGGAGCTTACGACCCACGCGGAGAAGGGATAAGCCAGCGCATCGTCCTCGTCGCACAGCGTGTGCTCGCAGACCAGCGCCTCGAGCCGCGACGCCGCTTCACCTTCGTGGCCTTGGCGTTCGACGCAGATGCCGAGAGCGGCAGCCATGGCGTCGAACAGCCGGCCGCAGGATGACGCCAGCGGCGCATTCACGCTATTTCGAATCATCCCATCGAGCAGCGCGTGCGGCTGTTTCGGTTCCTGTCCTGCCGCCAGCAGATGTGCGTACAGATTGCGCCATGGCTCCCGCACCGCGGCCGTACCACCTGGCATGGCAACCGGCATGAACGAGCCCACACGCCGCCCTTCGCGGTAATCGGCCAACAGGAACTCGCCGCCCCAGATCGTGCCATCATCGCCCCAGCCCAGGCCGTCCAGTACGATCCCCAGCACCGGCGGCGCATCGAGCGGGCGGTCGTTCTCCGCCAGGCAGGCGGCGACGTGCGCGTGATGATGCTGCACCTCGATCAGCGTCAGCCCTGTCTCGCGCGCATATTTCGACGACAGGTATTCCGGATGCAGGTCGACGGCGATCGCGGTCGGCACGTGATCGAACAGCGCGGTGTAATGGGCGATGCCGCGACGGTAATCGTCGAAGGTGCGCGCGTCCTCCAGATCGCCGATGTGCTGCGACAGGATCGCCGCGCCGTCCTTGAGCAGGCAGAACGTGGCCTTGAGCTCGCCACCGGCGGCCAGCAGGTCCGGCGCGGCTGCGAAGCCCGGCGGCAGCGGAATGGAGCCCGGTGCGAAGCCGCGCGCGCGGCGAAGCACGCGCGGCACGTCACCCATCATCCGCATCACCGAGTCATCGATCCGGGTCGCGATCGCACGGTCATGCGTGAGCACAACGTCCGCAATTGCGGCGAACCGCTCAAACGCCTCGCTGTCGTCGATGATCTGCGGCTCATCGGTAAGATTGCCGCTGGTCATGACGACCGGATGGTCGCTGTCGTGCAGCAGCAGCAGATGCAGCGGCGTGGTCGGCAGCATGAAGCCAAGCGTGCGCAGACCGGGTGCGACCGCCGCGGGCAGCGCGTCACCGGTCGCGCGCAGCAACACGATTGGAGCCTCGGGACCGGCGAGCAACCGCGCCTCATGTGGCGACACGGCGCAATAACGTCGAATGACATCCAGATCGCGCGCCATCAGGGCGAACGGCTTCGTCTCGCGATGCTTCGCCGCGCGCAGACGCGACACCGCATCGCCATCCGTTGCATCGCAGGCGAGCTGATAACCGCCCAGTCCCTTCACCGCCACGATGTGTCCGCGCCGCAGCAGGGTGGCGGCCTGGTCGATCGAGGGCCGAGTGCGCGGTCCACATACCGGGCAGGCAATCGCTTCGGCATGGAAGCGCCGGTCTGCCGGGTCCCGGTACTCGTCACGGCATGCGCCGCACAGCGCGAACGGCGCCATTGTGGTCGCCGTGCGGTCATACGGAATGCCACGAATGATGCTGAACCGCGGCCCGCACCGCGTGCAGTTGGCAAATCCGTAGCGATGACGCCGCTGTGCCGGATCCACGACCTCGCGCGCGCATTCAGCGCAGATCGCAGCATCGGGGGCGATCTGCGTGCGTGTAGTACCGGCCGCGCTGTCCACGATGCGGAACCCCGGAGCGCATGTCCCGGCCGAGTGGTTTCGCTCGATCCGCTCGATGCGTGCCAGCAGGGGCGGCTCCTGCCGGATGCGATCGAGCAGTGCCGCAATCGCGGCGCTGCCACCGGCGACGCGGATCAGCACGCCCTCGGCGTCGTTCCGCACCTCGCCGGACAGGCCCAGTTCGTGGGCCAGCCGCCAGACGGCGGGCCGGAAGCCCACGCCTTGTACGCGCCCGCGCACCCTGATCTCCGCTACTTCCACTGCGTCCGACACCGCAATCCGATCGGCAAGCTTGATGGTGGGAATGGTAAACCGGGAATGAAGACCTGTCGCGCTGAACCGAGTAGCCACTCACTTCGATCGAGAGGATGGTCAAGGTTTCCTGGCAAGGGAGGGATAACGAGATGAGCAACCAAACTGAGGGCGGGTGCCTCTGCGGCGCGGTGCGACTCGTCGCGACCGGCGACCCGATCGGGGTGGCATGGTGCCATTGCCAAAGCTGTCGCCGGCACAGCGGTGCGCCAGTCTCCGTGTTCGTCGCATTCAGCCGCGACGCTTACACGGTAACCAAAGGTGAGATAACCAAGTTCAGTTCGTCGCCCGGAAGGTTGCGCGGCTTTTGCGCGAGGTGCGGGTCCACCTTGACGTGCGAAGGTGAAAGCTCGCCGGAAATGCATTTTCATGTCGGTCTATTCGATGAGGCCGCCCGATTTGCACCGACGCGGCATATCTTTCCCGCGGAACGTTTGCCGTGGCTGCACCTTCGCGAGGACTGATGGGCCGCAGGAATCCGAGAGCATATCCAGCCTGACTGAAATTCGACCGTCACGATGGGTTTAGCGGCGCTCAACCCATCCTACACGGCACATCATCACGGCCCGTCCTCTGGCAACGGGATGAACTCGCCGCTGTCATCCGGCGGCAGCGCCATCCGGCCGGACTTCCAGTCGGCCTTTGCCTGCTCGATCCGGTCCTGCCGTGACGACACCAGGTTCCACCAGATGAACCGTGGTCCGATGCTCGCGCCACCGAGCAGCATCACCCGCGCCGGCCCGCCATCGGCCACGATCGCCGGTTCGCCGCCGTTGGCGAACACCAGCAGCCGTCCGGCAGGATATCGCGCGCCGTCGTGCGCCACTGTACCGGACACCACATAAGCGGCACGCTCGGCGTGTTCGACCGGCATCGCCATCCGCGCTCCGTCGGCAAGTTCGGCGTGCAGGTAGAACAGCGGCGAAAACGTCTTTACCTCGTTGCGCAATCCGTAGGCGGACCCGGCGATCAGCCGTGCCCACACGCCGTGGTCCGACATCTCCGGCAGTTCGACCGCGTCGTGGTGCGCGAACGCCGGAGCGGTCTCCTCGTCCTCGCGCGGCAGGGCCACCCAGGCCTGCATGCCGTGCATCAGCCCGCCGCTCGAGCGCAGCGAAGGATCGGTGCGCTCGGAATGGACGATGCCGGAACCGGCGGTCATCCAGTTCACCTCGCCGGGCCGGATCTTCTGGCTGACGC
>DASXNR010000389.1:0-24493 GCA_036494925.1 Acetobacteraceae bacterium | reverse complement strand
CAATGACGCGGCGATAAGCCAGCCTATGAGCGAGGACGCGCTGCGCCATCTCCGGCGCGACAAGGCATTTGCCGCCCTGATCCGTCGGGTCGGTCCGCCGCGGCTAGGGGTCCAGCGCAAGTGGAGCCCGTACGAGGCGTTGATGCGCGCGATCGCACACCAGCAACTGCACGGACGGGCGGCACTGGCGATCCTGGCGCGGTTCGAGGCGCTATATCCGGCGGATGACTTCCCACCGCCGGACCTCGTGCTGGCCAGTACTGAGGCCGAATTGCGGGCGTGCGGCTTCTCCGGCGCCAAGATCGCCGCCATGCAGGCGATTTGCGCCGCGACGCTGGATGGCACGGTGCCAACCCGGCGCGGTTCGGCACGGCTGTCCGACGAGGCGCTGATCGAGCGGCTGACCGCGATCCGCGGCGTGGGGCGGTGGACGGTGGAGATGCTGCTGATCTTCACCCTCGGCCGCCCCGACGTGCTGCCGGTCGACGATTTCGGCGTCCGCGACGGTTACAGGGTGTTGTATGGCCTGGATGAGCCGCCGAAACCGAAGGCGTTGGCGGAGATCGGACTGGCCTGGGCGCCTTATCGTTCGATCGCGGCGTGGTACCTGTGGCGCGCATCGGACGAGGGCAAGCGCGCCAAGCAGCCAACGTCACGGGCGTAGCTGGTTGCGGCAGTCGCCGGGCAGGTGTCCAAACCTGCAGCGACCCGCCGACAACGCGGCAGGTCATGCAACGACCCGATTCCCATGACCGACAGATTCTGTCGAGATATCATTTCATGCGGTTTCCGCCAGCTTGGCCACTGCCAGCGTCAGCACGCGCGTACCCGCCGCCAGTTGCGCTGGCGTGGCGTACTCCGCCGGATTGTGGCTGATGCCCTTGCGGCACGGCACGAAGATCATCCCGGTCGGACACACCGGCACCACGAATTGCGCGTCGTGAAACGCGCCCGACGGCAAACGCACGTGGCGATACCCCTGCTGCGAGGCCGCCTGTTCCACTGTCTCGATCACGGCGGGCGCGAACGCGACCGGAAGGGCGTGGAACGTCTCCTGCACTGTCACGCCGGCATTGCGCACCGCCGCCTGCACCACGCCGGCAATCGCATCGCCGCGCTCCAGCAGCACGTCCTTGTCGGGATGGCGGAAATCGATGGTGAAACTCGCCCGGTCCGCCACCGAGTTCGACGTGTTCGGCTCCACCACGATGCGCCCGACGGTGAAGCGCAATACGTCGTGTGGGTCGTGCATCAATGTGTTCAGCGCAGTGATCGCACGGACCATGTCCTGCACCGCGTCGTGCCGCAGCGCGAGCGGCGTGGTGCCGGCGTGCGCCGTCTCGCCGGTAAGCGTCACGGTGAACCAACGACTGCCCTGGATGCCGGTGACGACGCCAACGTCATGTCCCCCGGCTTCCAGCCGCGGCCCCTGTTCGATATGCGCCTCGACATAGGCGTGCGGCTGGCTGCCGAGCGGGCGGCGCGGCAGGTCCGCCTCGGCGGTCAGGTGCGCTGCCAGCGCGTCGGCAAAGCGGACCTGCTCGGGATCGACGACATCGGCGAACTCGTCGATGCCGCGGCACCCACTCCACGCCATGCTGCCCATGCAGCCAGGGGCAAAGCGGCCGCCCTCTTCGTTGGTCCATGCCACCACCTCGAGCGGCCGGCGCAGCGGCGCGTTGGTCTCGTGCAGCGCGGTCAGTGCCTCGAGGCCGGCGATCACGCCATAGATGCCATCGAACCGGCCGCCGTTCGGCTGGGTGTCCATGTGACTGCCGGTGACGACGGCAGCGGCGTGCGGATCGGTTCCCTCGCGGCGCAGCCAGAGATTGGCAGCGGCATCGACCGACACGCTGGCGCCGATCTGCTTCGCCCAGCCGATCAGCAGCCGGCGCGCCTGGCGATCGAGCTCGGTCAGGCACGCGCGGTTGACGCCGTCGCCCGGGATGGCACCGATCGCGGCCATCGCCATCAGCCGGTCCCATTGCCGCTGCTCGTTGACCGCCGCTGTCGCCTGGCTCATCTGCGTTCCCCCTGCCGCCACGCTGTCAATGCAACCCAATGACCGTTGGTGCCAAGGGATGCGATGCCCCTGTCGCGCAGTTCAGCGAACACGCACGGCTGGACTTTCGGCATCCCTGAACGGATTGAGCACGTTCGCGCCCAGGCCAGCCAGATCATGGTCATTGCGCGTCACCAACGTCAGGCCATTGATCAGCGCGGTCGCCGCGAGCAGGCCATCGATAACCGGGATGGGTCTGATGGCACTCATCCGACCCCATTGATCGGAGACGGCGTTGTCGATACCGAGCACGCGTCCATCGAATGCGGCCTCGATTTTCCGCAGCCAGCGCTCGATCGCTGCTGCCTTGCCTGCATCCCGGGCACGGGCGAGTTCAACGCCCTTTCGGATCTCGCCAAGGACGAGAGTGCTCAGATAGAGATCGTCATCAGCGATCGCCGCATACCAGGCGGACACGTGTGCATCGCAACGCACGCCCTTCCGGACCTCAGATATGATGTTGGTATCGATCAGGTAACTCACGGATCGACTTCACGCCCCAGATCACGGCCGCGATCGAGCTCAATCCCCTCAAGCGGCGCCGATGCCAGCAGCTCCTTCAGACTCACTTTGGGCGGCTCTGCAAAGAGTTGCCGAAGCAGCTTGCGTGCCGCGGTCTGACGCGAGGGATCAGACAAGGCCAAGGCGATACCGCGAACCAGGCTCGCATCTTCCTTGCGGACATTCACTTCGACCCGCACGAAACCCTGGCGCTGCTTGCGCGCGCGGTGGATTGCAACAGAGGACTTTGGCTTGCCGGCCATTGTCATACCGCTCTTTCCGGAAATCATTACCGGAAATAACGGGCAGATGCAATCAGCCGACGCCGCCGGTCGGTTATCGTGCAGACATTGTGCCTGCCGAATGTCTGGCCCTCAAACACCATAGCTATGTGACGACGAGGCGCGGGATCGGTCCAACCGCGGAACTGTCCGGAAATACAGTGGCCAGCGCAGACGGCCCCAGCCCCAGATGCTGCGTCAGCAGCCCCTTGGCGACCGACCGCAGATCGCACGTCGGTTGCAGGTCGCGATCCTCGAACAGCCTGCCGGAACCGAGGCCAGGCCACTCCGCCACGACGCGTCCTCCGGCCACCGCTCCGCCGAGCACGAACGCCACTGCGCCGGTTCCGTGGTCGGTGCCTCCAGTGCCGTTCATCCGCACCGTGCGGCCGAACTCGGTCATCGTCAGCACCGCGGTCTGTCGCCATGCCTCGCCGAGCCCTGCCTTCAGCGCTGCCAGCCCGGCATCGAGCTGGCGCAGCACACCCCCAAGACGCTGCATCTGCGCGGTATGGGTATCCCACCCGCCGATCTCCAGCGCGGCGATGCGGGGGCCGTTCTCCGCTCGCAGCATCTCGCCAGCCGCCTTGGCAAGAGCGGGGAAGGCATAACGATTCTGTGGAGGTTCGTCGCCGCTCATCACAGTGGCACTGAAGCCGCGCTCGCGGAGGCCTTCGGCGATGGCCGGGCCAAGTAAGCGATCGCCCTGGTTGAGTGCGGCGACACGGGCGTAGAGATCGGCGTCGAGCGCAGCAGTGCCATGCGGTGCCCAGCTTGCCACCGCGGCGGGGCCACGCAGCAGCAACGGCACGGAAACGCCGATCGCCAGTGGCTCGCCATCGGTGGCGGGGCGAGGCAGCGCTTCGATGGCGCGGTTCAGCCAGCCGCTGGTCATGCGGTGGTCGGCGCCGCTCTCCAGGTAATCCTGCGCCTCGAAATGGCTGCGCACCCGGTAGGGGCCGGCGACCGCGTGCACTGCCAGCGCCTCGCCTGCCTGATACATCGCGTGCAGATTGGCGAGTGTCGGATGCAGGCCGTAGAAGCCGCCGAGGTCGAGCATGCCGCCGTCCTGGCCTGGTGCCGGCGGCACGAGCGCGCCGCGCAATCCGGCCAGCGCCGCGTCGCCATAGGGAACGACGGCGGACAGCCCATCGAGCGCGCCGCGCAGGATGACGACGACAAGGCGCTTATCGGTCGGCGCATCCGCCAACGCCAGCGAAACACGGCCCAGCGCGACGGCTGATGCGAGGCCGAGCAGGGCGGAACGGCGAGACAGGTACGGCATCATCGCCTCTGGAATTCGGGAGCGCTGAGCAGCAGCGTCATCGCGTCACGCCGCGAGCCGGCTCGATGGATGGCGTCCAATGTGGCGGGTTGCAGCAATGGCCCCAGGTTTGCCTCCGCCACTTCGGCCGGGTCCGGTTGCCCAAGTCGTCCGGCGACCGCGTAGGCCCAGTCGATCCGGCGCACCAGTGCCTCGGGGCCAGCCCAGTCCACGGCGCGATCCGGCCAGCCATTCGGCTGCGGTGCGGTCCACACCGGCTGGCCGAGACCGGCGAGCGCGCCGATCAGATACGGCTGATCCGGCTGGGGCGGCGGCGCGTCGAGTGCGCGCAGCGTGGCAACCACATAGTCGAGCGGAGTGCGCAGCTTGGTCTGCGGCTGCCATGCTGGCTCCGATGTGATCAGTGCCGCGGCAGCCGCGCCCAGGTTGCCATTGCTGTCGTGCAGTACGCCGGCAATGTGTCGCACCTCGTCCGCCGGCGGATCGTCCGCAACGAAGTGCCGGACCAGCTTGGTCGCCAGGAAACGATAGGTCGCCGGATGCGCCGCGAGGAAACGCAATGCGTCAGCACCGCCTTCCTCACCTGGCGGAAAGCACTGCCCCATGACGACCTGCTCGCCCGGCTCGTGCGCCAACGGGCGGAAACGGAAGCCTGGCGGATCTGCCCTGAGGTCGATCGACCAGCCGGTCAGCAAGCGGGCGAAGTTTGTCACGTCGGCCTGGGTGTAGCCGGCGGCGGGGCTGACCGTGTGCAGTTCGAGGCATTCGCGCGCCAGATTCTCGTTCAGGCCGCGTTTGCCGCGCTGGCCGGCCGGGCTGTCCGGGCCGACCGAACCTACATTGTCGAGATACAGCAGCATCGCTGGATGGCGCATCACCGCCAGCAGCATGTCGGCAAACCGACCGGTGACATGGGGGCGGATCGCCTCCTCAACGAAGGCGCCCGCCAGCGCCGCACATTGGCCACGGCGCAACGAGATCGTGAAGTGGTTGGTCCAGAACCAGACCAGTCGTTCACGAAAGGGCGTCGGCGTGGTCAGCGCGTGTGCCAACTGCTCGGTCGCGTTCTGCCGGAACAGCGCCCGGCTGCGCGACTGGCCCGGCGCCGGACGGTTCTGCCGATCCTCGCGCAGCACGGCCAGTCCGGCGGCAGTGGAAGGCGGATTTGGCAGTCCCGGCGCATCCGGCCCGCGCAACTGCGTCCTGAGCCAGGCGTCCGGAGCGGTCGGAACCGGCTCGCTGCCGCGGCGCCCCAGGCCGAACCGCGCGAGTGCATGTGCGACAGCGATGTCCATGCCTGAATCCTAGTGCCGAACGCTGTGTCCGACAGTGACAAAGGGTAGCGAGCCGCCTACACCGCTCGCGCATACTGGAGTTGCCACCCGCTTTGCGCGATAACCCTTGCAATTCGCGCCGCAGTGCAGCATCTGTTAATGCGACATGCGGGCGCGCGGAACAGGGGTTCCGGAGCGCCCGTCGTGGTATGGAGGTTCACCGTGCCCGGCACGCCACTCGACAGAATCCGCAATATCGGCATCACCGCGCATATCGACGCGGGCAAGACCACCACGACCGAGCGGATCCTGTATTACACCGGGGTGTCATACAAGATCGGCGAGGTGCACGACGGCAACACCACGACCGACTACATGGAGCAGGAGCGCGAGCGCGGCATCACCATCACCTCGGCCGCGGTGACCTGCGAGTGGCAAGACCACCGGATCAACATCATCGACACGCCGGGCCACATCGATTTCAACATCGAGGTGAACCGCAGCCTGCGGGTGCTGGACGGCGCGATCTTCATCATCGAGGGCGTCGCCGGCGTGCAGCCGCAGTCGGAGACCAACTGGCGCCTCGCCGACCGCTACAACGTGCCGCGCATCATCTTCATCAACAAGCTGGACCGCACCGGCGCCGACTTCTTCCGTGCGTTCGGCACGCTGAAGGAGAAGCTCGACATCGTGGCGCTGCCGTTGCAGTTGCCGATCGGCATCGAGGACAAATTCATCGGCGTCGTCGACCTGGTCGAGATGAAGGCGATCGTCTGGGAAGGCGGCGAACTGGGCGCCAAGTACCACGACGAACCGATCCCTGCCGACCTCGCCGATCAGGCCAAGGAATATCGCCAGCTCCTGCTCGACACCGCGCTTTCGGTCGATGATGCGGCGATGGAAGAATACTTCGACAAGGGCGATGTCGAGGTCGCAACGCTGAAGCGCTGCATCAAGGCCGGGACGATCTCCGGCGCGTTCCGCCCGGTGCTGTGCGGCACTGCGTTCAAGAACAAGGGCGTGCAGCCGCTGCTCGACGCGGTGGTCGACTACCTGCCGTCGCCGGTCGACGTGCCGGGCATCAGCGTCGCCGCCGGCGAGGGCGAGGAGGACGGCGAACACTCCGGCCGCCGCCGCATCAAGGCCGACCCGAGCGCGCCGTTCGCCGGCCTCGCGTTCAAGATCATCAACGACAAGTACGGCACGCTGACCTTCGTGCGCGTCTATGCCGGCACGCTGAAGTCCGGTGACACGGTGATGAACACCACCAAGGGTCATCGCGAGCGCATCGGACGGATGTTCCAGATGCACGCCGACAAGCGGGCCGAGATCAAGGAGGTGCATGCCGGCGACATCGCCGCCTTCGTCGGCCTGAAGGACACCGGTACGGGCGACACGCTGGCCTCGCAGCAGGACCCGGTGGTGCTGGAGCGGATGGCGTTCCCGGTGCCGGTGATCGACATCTCGGTCGAGCCGCGCACCAAGGAGGCGGTGGAGAAGATGTCGCTCGGGCTGCAGAAGCTGGCGGCCGAGGATCCGTCGCTGCGGCTGCGGACCGATCAGGAGACCGGGCAGACCATCCTGTCGGGGATGGGCGAGCTGCACCTGGAGATCATCATCGACCGCCTGCGCCGCGAGTACGGCGTCGAGGCGAATATCGGCGCGCCGCAGGTGGCGTATCGCGAGACCATTACCCGGCCGCACACCGAGACCTACACGCACAAGAAGCAGACCGGCGGCTCCGGCCAGTATGCCGAAGTGAAGATCGTATTCGAGCCGCTCGCCCGCAACGAGGGCGTGGTGTTCGAGAACAAGGTGGTCGGTGGCACGGTGCCGAAGGAATACATTCCGGCGGTGGAGAAGGGAATCAAGCAGCAGGCCGAGACCGGCGTGCTGGCCGGCTTCCCGACGGTGGACTTCAAGTACACCCTGCTGGACGGCAAGTACCACGACGTCGACTCGTCCTCGCTGGCGTTCGAAATCGCGGCAAAGTCCTGCTTCCGCGACGGCATGAAGAAGGCCGCGCCGATAATCCTGGAGCCGGTGATGGATGTGGAGGTCACCACGCCCGCGGACCATGTGGGCGACGCGGTGGGCGACTTGAACCGGCGCCGCGGCATGATCCAGAACCAGGAGAGTACCGGGTCCACGGTGATCGTCCGGGCGCATGTTCCCCTGAAGGAGATGTTCGGTTATATTTCAGACCTGAGAAGCATGACCAAGGGACGGGCGTCGTTCACCATGCAGTTCCACCACTACGATCCGGTACCGCGGGCGATTGCGGACGAGATCATGGCCAAGAGCGCATGATCCTGAGGGTTGCATAAATGGGGGCAGCCTAGTGCGCGCCCCCCGCCTCCACTGGATGCGGGGCCGGCAGGAGGAGGGGCCCGGCGTCCACCGGACCCTCGAATGGATCGGACACAACGACGCGGGCGAGGCCATCGCCCGCGTCGTTCGCATTCTGGGGCCGGTGTGGTCCGGCTGGCGCACCTACCGCGCGGTGGCGCTGGACGACGAGGCCAAGGTGATCGAACTGCGGCCGGGCGGGCCGCCGGACGGGGCGGGGTGGCTCGCCTGTGTCGGCGGTCAGGTAGTGGGAAGGGCGTCGGTGCCGCTACAGGCGGTACGGGCGGTGGAGGCGGCATTAGGCGGGGACTAGGTAGTTTCGATCGCAGGTGGCTGTCCGACACGTTGCCCCACGAAGCCTTCGAACCTTGCCCGCTGGCCGATACGCTTGTAGTGACAAAGCGATCGCCAACTTCGGAGGCATTATGGCCCGCGCCGCCAGCAAGTCGCCCACGCGGTCGAAGGCGAAGCCGGGCAAGCCGACGGCGAAGCGCAAGTCGGATTGGACCGACCTGAAGGTTGCCTGGCCACAACCCAAGCAGGCGATCTCACTGCGCATCGACCAGGATATCCTCGCCTGGTTCCGTGACCGCGGCCCGGGATATCAGACGCGAATGAACGCGGTGCTGCGCGCTTTCGTCGACTCGCAGAAGGGCAGGCGCTGACGGCCGTCGACCGGACGGCATGATCCCTCGCCGGTGCATCGATATGCTATGATGGGGCCGCCAATGCAGCAGGGAGCGCATCATGTCCAACATCACGACGGTTGCCAGGCAGTTCTTCGAGGCTTGCGAGGCAGGTCGCGGCTGGGAGGTATGCCGCGCCTGTTGCACGCCTGACGCCAGCTTCGCGGCCCAGTCCGAGCCGCTGGCCGATGTCAGGACGCTGCGGGACTACTGCGACTGGATGAAGGGGCTGCTGACCTTCATGCCCGACGGTCGCTACGCGGTGAAATCGTTTGCCACCGATGACGAACACAACAGCGTCTGTGCCTACGGCGTGTTCTCCGCCACGCATACCGGAGAAGGCGGTCCGTGTCCGCCGACCGGCAGGAGCACGACGACCGACTATGTCTATGTCATGGAATTCGCCGGCGACAAGATCCGGCACATGACGAAGATCTGGAACGCCGGCTGGGCAATGAAGGAACTTGGCTGGGCCTGACCCACAGGCCGTTACACCACCGGGGTCGCAGGCGGGCCACCCTTCTCCCACACGTTGAACGTCGCATCCCAGCGGGCGATGCGGCCGTCGCGCACGACCCATATTTCCGTGCCGCGGCCCAGCATCGACTTGCCGGTCTGCGCGTCCTGCCAGCTTGCGTCCCAGGTATTCGCCAAGGTGTCGCCCATCAGGCAGTGCAGGGTCTTCCGCAGCCGGTAGTCCTGGGTGCGGGCGAAGCGGGCGCGCAGGAAGCGCATGATCGCCTCGCGGCCGTGCATCTGAGGGAAATCCGCGAAGTGTGTCACGGCGTCTTCGGTGAAACCCTGCTCGATTGCCGCCAGATCGGCGGCGCCGAACGCATCCTCCACTGCCTGCACCAGCCGTTTCGCGTCATCCCAGTTCATCGGCTCACCCTTCCGGACGGACGATCAGCACCGTCCCATCGACCCCTTCCACGCGCAGCCGCGAGCCAGAAGCGGGTTCCGCGACGTCCGTCGGCACGCGCGCCGCCCAGTCGCTGTCGCCCACGCGCACTCGTCCCTCGCGGCCATGAAACGCCAAGGCGGTCGCGGAGCGTCCGGCGAGCCCAGCCTGCTGCGTGTTGAGCCTGACCGGACGGTGGCGGAAACGCAACCCGACCGACAGCGAGATCGCCGCCAGCACCGCGCAGGTCACCACCTGCAATCCGAAGCCGATGCCGCTTGCCAGAACAACCAGTCCGGTGCCGCACGCCGCCAGACCCAGCCACATCATGAAGGCGCCGGGCGCGTGGATTTCGATCGCCAGCAATATCAGCCCGCCCGCCATCCAGATGATCCAGTCGCTCATCCCGGCGTTCCGGTCCCCCACGGCGAGGCGGCCGGGAGGATGCCGGCGGGCGGCATCGGAGACGGCACGATCGGCGGCGGGGGCGGCGGTTCGTGCGGCGGCGGCATGCCCGGCGGCGCGGTGCCCGGGCTGCCATCGTCGGCGCGGAACAACTGCATTGCCTGCACGATCCCGCCGGCGAGGGCCGAGGACTCCATCGGCACCACGACGAGACGCGTGTTCGGCGCCGATGCGAGCGCCTGGAACGCGCGCACATAGCGGTCGGCGATGAAGTAGCGCAGGCCGGACTGGCCGTAACGGGTCGCCGCCTCTGATACCAGGCGCGTGGCCTCGCCCTCCGCCGTGGCGAGCTGAACCCGCGCCTGAGCGTCACGAATCGCCGCCTCCTGCCGGCCTTCGGCCTGCAGGATCAACGCCTGCTTCTCGCCCTCGGCACGCTTGATCGCGGCCTCGCGTTCGCCGTCGGCACGTGCCACCACGGCGCGGCGCTCGCGTTCGGCGGTCATCTGCAGGTTCATCGCACGGATCAGGTTCTCCGGTGGTTCGATCTTGCGGATCTCGACACGGCTTACCTTCACGCCCCACGGCATGGTGGCGCCGTCGAGGATGGTCAGCAGCGCCGAGTTGATGCGCTCGCGTGAGGAGAGCGTCGCATCCAGTTCCATCTCGCCGACCACCGAGCGGATGTTGGTCATCGCCAGCGTGGTCAGCGCGACTGTCAGGTTGGCAACCTGATACGCGGCCTTCTCCGGCTCCATCACGCGGTAGTAGATGATGCCATCGACCGCCACCGTTGCGTTGTCGCGGGTAATGACGCTTTGCTCCGGAATGTCGACCACCTGCTCCTGCACGTTCAGCCTGCGGCCGACCTGATCGACAAAGGGCATGACGAAGTTAAGGCCGGGCTGCAGCATGCGCGTGTAGGCTCCGAAGCGTTCCACCGTCCAGATGAAGCCCTGGGGCACCGTCTTCACGCCGGCGAACAGCGTGACCACGACGAGGATCAGGATCAGGACCCAGACGATGACGACGGTCTCAAACACGGACAACTCCTCGCAGCGAAGGCGAGGAGACGCTCACGCTGTTCCTCAATTGCCTTTCCACTGCAGGATATAGAGACCGGCGTCGTAGTCAGTGACATAGATCAATCCGTCCTGCGCCACGAACACGTCCGCCGTATGCCGGACCTTGGCGCGGCCGCGCATCGGTTCCGCCCACTGCGTCGGCTGCGGCGGTACGAAATAGCCGACCTCCTGCGGCCGGTAGGCATCGGAGATGTCGAACACGCGTACGCCCGCGCTTTGCCAGGTGGCGAAGATCGTGGTCGAGCTCTGGAACGAGCCGGGCCGGTTCTCGTGCAGATTGTGCGGGCCGAACTGGCCGCCCATCTTGACGTAGTCCTGATCCGACGGCGTCGGCATCGTCGCGATGCTCACCGGATTGCTCTTCTCGCGGATGTCGAACACCCAGGTGCGCTTGTGCTGACCCTCGACGTCGATGTTCAGCACCGCCTCGTCCGCCACCACCAGCAGATCGCGGTCATGCAGCGGCAGCGCGTTGTGGGTGCCCCCACCGTAAGGGGGGCACCAGTTGCGGTGGGCGATCAGCTTCGGCGCGGACTTGTCCTTCACGTCCAGGATCGTCAGCCCGCCGTCGCGCCAGGAGCCGTAGGCGATGTCGTCCGCCACCACCGCGTGGTGCAAGGCCAAGCGGTTGCGCCAGGTCGGCGTCTCGCCGGCGGCGGCGTTCTGTCCGGGGATCCACCAGCGTCCCACTTCCTGCGGACGCGTCGGGTCCGCCATGTCGATGACCATCAGGATGTGGTCGGTGAAACCGTCGAGCAAAGCCGAGGCATAGGCGTAGCGGCCACCGGTCCACCAGATGCGGTGCAGGCCAAGACCTTGCACCTCCATGGCGCCGATCGAGCGCGGATTGGCCGGATCGGAGATGTCGTAGACGCGCATGCCGGCGGCATAGTCTTCGCCGCGCTTGCCGAACCGACTGCTGTCCACCTTGCCGGAGCCGCCGTAGTACTCCTGCTGCGTCAGCAACGCGCGCTGATCGGCTTCCTGGATGCACAGCAGGAGGTCTTCGGCCGACTGCAGGTGCATGCTGACAGAATTCGGATGCATCGACAGGAAGTTCACCGGCCTCGGATTGCGCGGGTCGCGAACGTCGGTGACCATGACGCCGCGGCGCACTCTGGTACCAATGTATGCGTGGCCACGCGCCACCATCACCTGGACGCCGTCACCGCGGCCGCCCTGGTCGGTATGGCCGACAAATTCGATGTTCCTGGCACCTTCCGGGACAATCATGGCTTGCTTCCCTGTCTGATCGGTCGTCAGCTTAGGCCGGGTTCCGAGGACTGAGTAGGAGGGAATGGCCATGCCGACCTATGTCATGCTCGCCAACTGGACCGAACAGGGTATGCGGTCGATCGGTGAAAGCCCGAAGCGCGTTGATACCGCAAAGAAGACTTTGGAGGAGATGGGCGGGCAATTCCGCTCGGTCTACATGACGATGGGCATGTACGACCTGATCATGATCTACGACGCGCCGGACGATGCGGTCGCGGCACGCTTCACACTGATGCTGGGCAAGCTCGGCAACGTGCGCACCACGTCGCTGAAGGCGTTTCCCGAGGAGGCGTTCCGGCAGATCGTCAATTCACTGCGCTGACCTATGTGGCCTGGAGCGCATACCACCAGATCGGCAATGTCAGGAACGCGATGACGCTGCCGATCCCGACCATCAGGGTGACCAGCGGTGGATCGAGCCCGTATTGCGTTGCCACAATGGCGCCGCCGATCTGTGGACCCATTGCGGACTCGAACAGGGTGACGTGCGCCATGGTGCCGGTCGCTCCCAACACCTTCAGGTAGATCAATGCCAGTATGAGCGGCGCCACCAGCAGCTTGACGCCGAGGCCGCATGCCACCGGGGTATAACGGCCACGCAGCACGCCGAGCCGGAGCTGAAGGCCGACGGACACCAGTGCAAGCGGTGCCAGTGTCCCGCCAAGCCGCGCCAGGATCTCGGTGACGACGGGAGGATAGGCAACCGGTGTGAGCACCAGCGCCAGCACCAATGCGATCAACGGCGGGAATGTCGCGATGCGGCGTGCCACCTCGCTGATCGATGCGCTGCCGCGCGAACAGAGGCAGGCGATCGCGATGCCCAGCGTGCTGAGCACGAGATAGGTCCCGAGCTGGTCGATCAGCAGCCCCACCGCCATATAGCGGGCACCGTAGAACGACTCGATCATCGGCACGCCGACGAAGGATGTATTGGCGAGGCCGGCGGTGAGAATCAGTGCTCCGATCGTCGCCGCGGCGAGGTGCAGTTGCCGGCCGATCAGCCAGACGGACGCGGCCACGCCGACGAACATCAGCCACGGCATCAGGATCGGGAAGAACAGCTCGCGGTGCAGCTGGATGCCGTGAATCTGCAGCAGCGTGAGCGCCGGCAGCGATATGTTGATGATGAAACCGTTGATCGTCAGGTGGGCGTTGTCGGGGACCCGGCCCGAGGCGCGCAGTGCGACGCCGGCTGCCAGGCAGAAGAACAGCAATGCGACATTGCTCATCATGGGTCTCCCGGCAGGCGGAAGCCTATTCAACCATATGAGTGCGCGGAACAGTGTGAAATGGTTCACACTGCGGTTTGGTTCCCCGACTGCTGGCCGCAACTTGTTGCGCGTGCTACCACTTCACCAACTGCCGAGGCGAAGAATGATAGCCGCCATCAGCCTGATGCAAAGGCGATCGGATCTAAGCCTGGCTGCGTTCCGCCGGCACTGGCTCGACGTGCACGGTCCGCTGGTGTGCCGGTTCCCGGGGCTGCGCCGCTATGTTCAGGACCATGTCATTGCATCGCCGGCGGTGAACGCGAAGGCGCACGACACGTGCATCGACGGCTTTCCGATCCTGTGGTTCGACGATGACACCGACCGGCTGCGTGCCCATCAGTCGCCCGAGATGGCGGCATGCAATGCGGACTCGCGATCCTTCATCGGCGCGGTTTCGCGGGTGATCTGTGATCCGCATATCGTCCTGCGGCAGGCGAATGACGCGGGACGCATCAAGCTGATCGCGGTGCTGCCGGGCGAGACTGCGGATGACGCCGCCCTGGAGCGTTATGCATCCCGGGTGCGGAGCCTGCCTCGCGTTGCCGGCATAGTGCTGTATCGCGTGCTGCAGCAGGGACCGGCACCGAACAGCACCATCGCCCATCTGCCGGTGAGCACGGCTGGTGTTGCCGAGCTGTCATTCGCCAGCCTGGTCGATCTGGAATGCGCGCTGGCGGACTACGACGGAGACGCCGCGCACTTCGTGGTCGAGGAACACCATCTGGCGTGAATCATGGCAGTTGACGCCGACATCGTGAACAAAGGTTTCGTCCTCAATCGTCTGTCGGCCGAGAGGGGCCGTACCTTTATTGTCACCGGCTTGCATCGGTCCGGCACCAGCCTCGTCGCGTCCGTACTGCAGCAGGCCGGTTTGTTCATCGGCAGCAGCGTCAACGACATCGTGTTCGAGGATGAGGTGATCGCCAGCTCTCTGGCTTCATGCGATATCGCGACATTGCGCCGGATCATTGCCGAGCGGAACACGCAGCATTCACGCTGGGGCTTCAAGTATCCAATGCTGTGTGCGGCGCTTGATCCGGACCAACTGAATCTGTTCGACGACCCGCGGCTGCTCGTCACGTTTCGCGATCCCATAGCGATGGCGGTGCGTACCGCGCTGTCGGAATACCAAGACCCGATGCAGAGCCTGCGCGAGGTGGCTGCTGACCAGACTGCGATGTTGGCGTTCGTCGACCGGATCGCCTGTCCCAGCCTGCTGCTGAGCTACGAGAAGGCTCTGGCATTTCCGCAGGATTTCATCGATGCCATCACGCGGTTCTGCGACGTGCCGCAAACCGCCGAATTGCGCGGGCGGCTGATCGCCCTGATCGAGCCCAACCGACAGCGCTACATCGCCCACGCCCGGCGGCGCTACGAAGGCGTCATCGAAGGCGTGCGGGGCGACCATCTCTATGGTTGGTGCCGTCTCAGCCAATCGACCGAGCCGGTCATGCTGGAGGTGTTGGTTGACGATTGTGTGGTAACCCATCTGGCAGCCGAGGCATTCAGACAAGACCTGCGGGATGCCGGAATCGGTAGGGGGAGCCATGGTTTCTTCATCCGGCTCGATGCATTGCGGGCGCAGCCGGATTCGTTGATCCGCGTCAGGGTTGCCCGCCATGGCATCGAACTCGACAACAGCGGCAAGCGTCTGTGCGATTTCGGATCAGCGGCTTGAGCCGACGCGCGGCGCGGATCAGACTTGGCTCGACAATTCGCAAGGGAGGCGGCGATGCAGATCGGATTCATCGGGCTCGGCATGATGGGCGCCGGGATGGCGAGCAACCTGCAGAAGGCGGGGCATCAGCTGGTCGTGCACGACCTGTCGCGCCAGGCCGCCTCGCGTCACCTGACGAACGGCGCCACCTGGGCCGAGAGCCCGCGCGCGGTGGCCGAGGCGGTGGACCTCGTGTTCACCTCGCTGCCGACGCCGGCCGATGTGGAGAAGGTCGGCGCCGGCGAGGACGGGTTGTTGTCCGGCTTCCGCAAGGGTGCCGCGTGGTTCGACCTTTCCACCAACGCGGTCAGCGTCGTGCGTGCGCTGCATGCGCAGTTGGCGGAGCGCGGCGTTGAGTTCCTCGACGCTCCGGTCAGCGGCGGCCCGCGCGGCGCCAACAGCGGGCGCCTCGCGATCTGGGTCGGCGGTGACAAGGCGGTGTTCGATAAATACCAATCCGTGCTCGACGCGATGGGCGACGCCGCGCGCTACATCGGTCCGATCGGCGCCGGTTCGATCGCCAAGCTGGTGCACAACGCCGCCGGCGCCGCAGCGAACATCGCACTGGCCGAGGTGTTCACCATGGGCGTGAAGGCCGGCGTCGATCCGCTGGCGCTGTGGGAGGCGATCCGCCAGGGCGCCGGGGGACGCAGCCGGATGTTCGATCGCATGGCCGATCATTTCCTCACCGGCAGCTACGAGCCGGCGGACTTTGCGCTGCGGCTGCTGCACAAGGATGTTTCGCTCGCGTGTCAGTTGGCGCGCGACGTAGGCGTGCCGATGCGTCTCACCAATCTTGCCCAGCTTGAATTGACCGAGGCGCTGGGCCGTGGCTGGGGCAGCCGCGATAGCCGCGTCGGCATGCTGCTGCAGCAAGAGCGCGCAGGGATCGACAGGATCGCGGTGGCGCCGGACAAGCTGAAGGCGGTGCTGGACGCGGACAAGTGACGTGCCAGCGTCATGGCGGGCGCAGGCCCGCCATCCACGACTTCGTACCCGGCGGCGTAGTCGTGGATGCCGGGGCCAAGCCCCGGCATGACAGGTAACAGTGCTGGCCGTGGATTGGCAAAGGAGCGGGCAAATGGAACTCGGCGCACTCATTCCACTGGGCGACATCGGCGGCGATCCCGCTGTAGTGCGGGACTATGCGCAGGCGGTGGAGGCGATGGGCTATGACTTCCTCGAGGCGCCCGACCATGTCCTGGGGGTGAACGCCGCGTCGCGGCCGGACTGGGATATGAGCCGCAACACCTCGAAGGACCTGTTCCACGATCCGTTCGTGCTGTTCGGCTTTCTCGCCGGCTGCACCAGCGGACTTGGTTTCTCGACCGGCGTGCTGATCCTGCCCCAGCGGCAGACTGTGCTGGTGGCGAAGCAGGCTGCGTCGCTCGACGTGCTGTGCGGCGGGCGGTTCAGACTCGGTGTCGGCGTAGGCTGGAACGAGGTGGAGTTCCTCGGCCTGAATGAGAACTTCCGTAATCGCGGCCGACGGTCGGAGGAGCAGGTGCAGGTGATGCAGGCACTCTGGGCGCAGGATCACGTCACCTTCAAAGGCCGCTATCACACGATCGACGATGCCGGGATCAATCCGCGCCCGGGGTCGGGGCGCGTGCCGGTGTGGTTCGGCGGCCATCATGACGCGACCCTGCCGCGCATTGCCAGGTGGGGCGACGGCTGGATGCCGAATGCTTATCCGCCGGACCAGAGCGCGCTCGAAGTGTTCGAGAAGCTGCGAGGGTTGACGCGGGCTGCGGGGCGCGATCCGAAGGCTGTCGGCATCGAGGTGTGGACGTCGTGCGGTTCCGGTACGCCGGATGATTGGCGCAAGGAGGTGGCGTTCTGGAAGTCCGCCGGTGCGTCGCACATCGCACTGACCACGACGTTCAATCGGCGGCATCATCATCGCATCAAGGGGTCGAGGCCGGTGGATCACCTCGCTGCTCTGAAGGCGTATCGCGACGCGGTGGCCGATGCGCTGTAGATTGCACAGTGCCTGTTCTAATCGCAGCGCAGCAGGCGTTTCGCCGTGCTGGCCGGAAGCTTGAATAGCCTATTGCAGCAGCCTAATCTAGCTCGATGAAGATCGCCAGCATCACCGAGGCCAAGAACCGCCTGAGCGCGCTGATCGACAGCCTCAAGGCCGGCTCCCCGGTGCTCATCGTCGATCGAGGACGCCCCGTCGCGCGGCTTGAGCCTGTGACCGGCAGCGCGGAAGACGCGCAGGACGGCAGGCTGTCGCGGCTGCTCCGCGACGGCGTCGTACGGCCGCGTCGCGGCGATCCACCGCGGGCGCTGTTCAGCAACCCGCCGCCGCGCGTTCGCGCCGGGGCGTCGGGGGTCGATGCGCTGACCAGGGAACGCCGGCAAGGGCGGTGAAGTTCTGGGACGCCTCGGCGATCGTGCCGCTGCTGATAGCCGAGAGGACGACAGCGCGGCTGCAAGCGATCGCGCAGCAAGATCCCGACATGCTGGCATGGTGGGGATCGGCGGTGGAGTGCGCCTCGGCGCTGGCCCGTCTCGAGCACGATGCGGCGCTCGACGCGAAGGCCGCCGAGCTTGCGTTCCGGCGGCTGACTCAGATCGCCGACGCCTGGCACGAGATCGAACCGAGCGAGCTGGTCCGCGAGAACGCGGTACGATTCCTGCGCGTGCATCCGCTGCGGGCGGCCGATGCACTGCAACTCGCCGCCGCCTACATCGCTGCGGAACGCCGTCCCGTATCGCTGCCGGTGGTCACGCTGGACGAGCGCCTTGCTGATGCGATGCGGAAGGAAGGGTTCGCGTTAATCGATCTTGCGGCGGAGTGACCCAGTCATGTTGACGGACCGTTACGATCTCTCCGTTTCCACCGCCTCGCCGGGCGCACGGGACGCCTACGCACAGGGCTGTGAGGCGAAGCTAACCATGTACCCCGGCGCGATCGAGGCGTTCGGTCGAGCAATCGCCGCCGATCCGGACTTTGCCCTCGCCCACGCCGCCCGCGCGCACGCTCTGCTGGAACGCGGGGACGCGGCGGCGGCGCGCGAGTCGATGGCGGCGGCGAAATCCCTCGCCGCCGGTCTGTCCGCACGGGAAGCCAGCCATGTCGCGTTCTTCGGCCTGCTGGTGGCCGGCAGCGCCGAAGCCGCCCTTGCCGCGTTGACCGCGCACCTGAACGCCTGGCCGCGCGACGCCGTGGTCCTCGGCACCACCGCGTTCACCAATGGCCTGATCGGCAGCTCCGGCCGCGCCGGGCAGAAGCGCATGCTGCTGGACCTGCTGGACCGGCTTGCTCCGAGCTACGGCGACGACTGGTGGTTCACGGCCCATCATAGCATGGCGCTCTCGGAGAACGGACAGCACGCCGCCGCCCGCCCGAAGATCGATCGCTCCCTCGTGAAGAACCCGAGCAACCCGTGGGCGGCGCACGCCCGCGCGCATCTTTGCTACGAGGAGGGCGATCCGAACGCGGCCCGCGCCTTCCTGGAGTCCTGGCTGCCCAGCTATCCGCGCAACGCCCCGCTCCATAGCCATCTGAGATGGCATCAGGCGCTCGGCGACCTCGAGGCCGGCGATGCGGCGGCGGCCTCCCGGCTGTTCCGGGAAGCGTTCGCACCCGATGTCCACAGCGGTCCGCCGCGCGGCAAGCTGAACGATGCGGTGTCGTTTCTCTGGCGCTGGGAACTTGCCGGGCATCCGCGTGACACCGACGCATGGCGCAAGATGCACGACTTCGCGAACCGCGCGTTTCCGCATGCCGGCGCGGCCTTTTCCGATATGCACCTCGCGCTCGCCTTGGTCGTGGCGGGCGATGACACAGCGCTGGAGGCGCGCGCGCGGCAGATCGACGAGCTCACGCGAGAGGGTCGTTATCCATCCGGCCCCTTCGTTCCGGCGGTGTCGCACGGCTTCGCCGCGTTCGAACGGCAGGATTTTCCCGCCGCGATCGACGCGCTGGAACCGCTCGCCGGCCAACTCGAACGCATCGGCGGCAGCCACGCGCAGCTCGACCTGGTGCGGTCCACGCTGTTGCAGGCCTATCTCGGCGCGGATCGGCCGGACGATGCGCGCCGGATGCTGAGCGCGCGGCGTCCGGGTCCCTCGGCCGTACACTGATCGATACAGGCAAGCTCGACGCGTCCGCGGATCGCCAGTTCCGCGATCGCACCGCTTTGGTACTCCGCCACCGGCCGCAGCGTGTTCTCGTCGCGTCTGACGCGCGCACCGCCGCGAACGGTCGACCCGGTGTTGATGGTGGCGAAGAACGCGAGCTCGCCGTACCGCTCCAGCAGCGCGGCTGTGTCGAACGCCAGCGTCACCGGCGTCGGCCCGCCCGTCCCGCGCAATCGAACGCAGGCGCGGGTGAAGGCGTCGCGTCGCCTGGCTTCGGTCCAGAAGAACACGTGCCGGTCGACATGCTGGCGCCATAGCTCGGGATGCCCGGCAAAAGCGCCAGCGAGCGTGGGCAGCAGGCGACGATCCGGCATCTGCTGCGGCCGCAGCACCGCGGTTCGGCCACCCTCCAGATCGACGCGGTCGAACCAGTCCCGATTAGCGCCGCAGCAACGCAGGTCGGCGGCGGGCAGCAGCCCGGTTTCCGTCAGCCACGGGCCAGCACCGTCGGCCTCGATGACGTGCCAGACGCGCGGATACCGGGCGGCGAGCCGCGCCGCTCCGACGCTCAAGCCATGCCCAGCACGTCCATCATCGAATACAGGCCCGGTGGCTTGCCGGCCACCCACAACGCCGCCCGCACCGCGCCGGTGGCGAAGGCACGGCGATCGAACGCGCGATGGGTCAGCGCAATATGCTCGGTGGCCGCAGCGAAGATCAGCGTGTGCTCGCCCACCACCTGGCCGCCGCGCAACGCGGCAAAGCCGATGCCGCCGGTCTTGCGCGCGCCGGTGTGGCCGTGCCGGCCGCTCTCGATCACGTCCGACAGCGCCACGCCGCGGCCCTTGGCGACCGCACGGCCGATGCCGATCGCAGTGCCCGAGGGCGCGTCCACCTTCTGGCGATGGTGCATCTCCATGATCTCGGCGTCGTAGGCCTCGGCCGGCAGCGCGGCGCCCATGCGCTCCGCCAGTGCCAGCACCAGGTTGACGCCGGCCGAGAAGTTCGACGCATACACCACCGGGACGCTCTTGGCCGCCGCCGCCACGGCTGCCTCGTCGGTCTCCGACAAGCCGGAGGTGCCGAGGACCCAGGCCGTGCCTGAGGCGCCCATTGCTGCCGCGTACGGCCGAGCGGTGGCGGCGTGGGTGAAATCGATCACCACCTCGGACGTGGCGGCGAGCGCGCCGATATCCGGCCGCAGCGACACGCCCTCCGGCGTCGCCTGGGCCGAGCCAGGGCGTCCCAGGCCGCCGACAAGTTCAGCCCCGGCGGCGCGGACCTCCTCGACCAGCAGGTGGCCCATGCGTCCAGTGACGCCAGCGATGCCAATTCGGACTGCCATGTCGTTCCTCCCCGGTTCGCTGCCACAATCCTGCTTGCGTCCGGCGGCGGAAGCAATTCAGGTTGCGGCATGGCCTTCCTGCTCACCTGGCACGGCACCTTGCTGTGTAGACATCGCCAGAGCGGTGCCCTGGTGCATCGCCCGCTGTCGCCGACATCCAACGATGTCGAGCCGGTTGTGCTCGACCTGCCCACCGAGCAGCTGCAACTCAGCTTCGGCCATCATCTGCGCGAGCTGCTGCCGGAACTGCCGCCGCATGCACCAGGCGAACTGCAACGGTTTCGGCTGCAATGGGCGGGCGATCAGCGGACCCTGATTTTGCAGGACGAAGACGCATTCCTGTCCGCCGATCCGAACGGAGACCGGGTGAGCCTGTTCAATGCCCCACCGGGTGGTTGGCAGACGTTTCTGCCTGTGTCGCCGGCCGATCTCGACGCCCTGCGCAGCATCGTGACGTCGTCGTGGCTGACCCGCTCGTCGGGGGTTCTGACCGAGCGCCCGACGACCGGCGAACTCTTTCACCTGCACGTCGGCGACCTGTCCGCCGATCTTCGTTTCCAACTGCCGTTCGACCTCGCGAACTGGCCGGAGCGATTGACGCTGTTGCGCGATGGCTGGCGATTCGACCAAGTCTGTCTGTATCGCCCGCTGATCTATTATGCCGCATTCGGCAGCCCCGAGATCCTCGAACAGTTCGCGATCAGCGTCCGTTCATTGATCGAGTTCGGACACTATCAGGGACCGATCGTCGTGTTGACCGACCAGACGCCCGAAGCCCTGGCCAACTTCGTCTCGGCGGAAGACCTCGCGCGCGTCGCGCTGCTGCAATTCAAGCCGAGCGATCGGCCGGGCTTCATGGCGGCGCGATACCTGATACCGGACTGGCCGGATGCAAGGCGATTCCAGCCGCTGCTCTATATCGATACGGACATTGTGTTCGATCGGGACGTGACACCGATGCTGCACGCCATCGCCAGGTCCGACCACATGGCGGCGCCGATCGAGCTGCTGTCGACGCTGTCGGGCAGCCCCGGGTCCGGTGCCACGCTATTTCAACGCGATCTCTGCTCGCCCGGCTTCATGGCTGGTTTCAATACCGGCACGCTGGGCATCCCCAACATCCGCGCACACGCCGAGACGCTGCGGCTGATCCGCAGGATCATCATGAACCACAGCGCCTTGCACGGCCGGATGGCGCTGCCCTACGTCGACCAGGAGATCGCGAATTACGTGTCCTATCGCATGGCCCACTTCGACACCGGGCTGTTATCGCGTTTCGTTCGAGTTGCCAGCGACGATGCACATCTCGGTCCGCGCTGCGGGCTGGTGCATTTCTGGCCGGTGGCCGGCGCGGCTGCCCGGGTGCAGGCGATGCGGGATTACCTGGCTTGGCTGCGGGTTGACCGATGACGCCTTACCCGCGGCTGCCATCGAAGAATTCCTTCACCTTGGAGAAGAATCCCTCGCTTTCCGGGCTGCCTTTGCCGTGGCCCTGCGCCTCCGCCTCGAACTCCTCCAGCAGCTCGCGCTGGCGACGCGACAGGTTCTGCGGCGTCTCCACCGATACCTGGATGTACATGTCGCCGCGCACCGCGCTGCGCAGCACCGAGAAGCCCTTGCTGCGCAGGCGGAACTGATCGCCCGTCTGAGTCCCGGGCGGGATCTTCACCTTGGCCTTGCTGCCGTCGATCGCCGGCACCTCGACATCCCCGCCCAGCGCCGCCTGCGTCATGCGCAGCGGCACGCGCATGAAGATGTTGGCACCGTCGCGCTGAAAGATCGGATGCGCCCGGATCGCGACGTGCACGTAGAGATCGCCTGGCGGTGCGCCCTGCCCGGCAGCCTCGCCCTCGCCGGCGAGACGGATGCGGGTACCATCCTCCACGCCCGGGGGGATGGCCACCTGTAGTGTGCGCTCGCGCTGCACCGTGCCGGCGCCGTGGCAGACCTTGCACGGATTGCGGATCACCCGACCCTGGCCGTTGCAGGTGGGGCAGGTGCGCTCGACCAGGAAGAAGCCTTGCTGCGAGCGAACCTTGCCGGCACCGCGGCAGGTCGTGCAGGTATCCGCGCTCCGCGCCTTGTCCTCCGATCCGGTGCCGGTGCAGGCATCGCAAACCGCGCGCGTCGGCACTCGCAGGTTCGTCTTGGTGCCGGTGAAGGCTTCGGTCAGTTCGATCTCGACCGCCTGGCGGATGTCGTTGCCCGCGCGGGTACGACCGGCAGCACCACCGCGACGGCCGCCCATGAAGTCGCCGAACATCTGGTCGAAGATATCGCCAAGGCCGCCGCCGGCCGCGAAGTCGAACCCGGCACTGAAGCCGCCGGGCCCGCCGCCATGCTCGAACGCCGCATGTCCGTAGCGGTCGTAGGCGGCGCGCTTCTGGTCATCCTTCAGGATGTCGTAGGCCTCGTTGATCTCCTTGAACTTCCCCTCGGCCTGCTTGTCGCCAGGATTGCGGTCGGGGTGGAATTGCATGGCGAGCTTGCGATAGGCCTTCTTGAGGTCCTCCGCACCCGCCTCCCGCGCCACTCCCAGGGTGGCGTAATAGTCCTGCTTCGCCATCTCAGCCCTTCTCGCTGGCGCTGAACGCAGTCGCGCCCGCCTTCGACGAAGCGCGGGCGCGACTCCTCATGCCGGTCGGCCCCGGATGATCAGGCCGACTTCTTCTTCTTTTCGTCAACTTCCTCGAATTCGGCGTCCACCACCTTCTCGTCCGGCTTGGCCCCGCCGCCTGGCTGGCCACCGCCGGCCTGCGCGGTTGCCTCGGCCGCCTCCGCAGCCTGCTGCGCCTTGTACATCGCCTCGCCGAGCTTCATCGCCGACTGGCTGAGGCGTTCGGTGGCCTGCTTCAACGCGGCCGGGTCGGTGCCTTCCATGGCAGAGCGCGCCGCGGCGACCGCCGCCTCGGCCTCACCCTTTTCCTGCGCCGGCAGCTTGTCGCCGTGCTCCTTCAGGTTCTTTTCAACCTGATGGATCAGGCCTTCCGCCTGGTTCCGCGCCTCGACATGCTCGCGGCGCTGCTTGTCGGCTTCGGCGTTCGCCTCCGCCTCCTTCACCATGCGCTGGATATCGGCCTCGGACAGCCCGCCGCTGGCCTGGATGCGGATCTGCTGCTCCTTGCCGGTGGCCTTGTCGCGCGCCTGCACCGAGACGATGCCGTTGGCGTCGATGTCGAACGTCACCTCGATCTGCGGCACGCCACGTGGCGCGGGCGGAATGCCTGTGAGGTCGAAGTTGCCGAGCAGCTTGTTGTCGGCCGCCATCTCGCGTTCGCCCTGATAGACCTTGATGGTGACCGCGCCCTGGTTGTCGTCGGCGGTGGAGAACACCTGGCTCTTCTTGGTCGGGATCGTGGTGTTGCGCTCGATCAAGCGGGTGAACACGCCGCCCAGCGTCTCGATGCCGAGTGACAGCGGGGTGACGTCGAGCAGCAGCACGTCCTTCACGTCGCCGGCCAGCACCGCGCCCTGCACCGCGGCACCGATCGCCACGACCTCATCGGGATTGACGTTGCGCGCCGGCTCCTTGCCGAAGAAGGTCTTTACCGTATCGATGACCTTCGGCATGCGGGTCATGCCGCCGACCAGGATCACCTCGGAAATCTCGCCCGCAGTGACGCCGGCGTCCTTCAGCGCGGCGCGGCACGGATCCAGCGTGCGACAGATCAGGTCGTCGACCAGGCTTTCCAGCTTCGCGCGGGTCAGCTTCATCACCAGATGCTTCGGCCCGGAGGCGTCGGCGGTGATGAACGGCAGGTTGATTTCGGTTTCCTTCGAGGACGACAGCTCGATCTTGGCCTTCTCGGCGGCTTCCTTCAGCCGCTGGAGCGCCATCTTGTCGTTAGACAGATCGACACCTTCGGTGTCCTTGAAGGTCTTTACCAGCCAGTCGATGATCCGCTGGTCCCAATCGTCGCCACCGAGCTGGGAGTTGCCGGCCGTGGACTTGACCTCGAACACA
>DASXNR010000388.1:0-5282 GCA_036494925.1 Acetobacteraceae bacterium | reverse complement strand
TGCTCCGGCGGCAACCGCGGATTGGCAGTGTGCAGAACGCCACCGATGCCGCTCACGCCATAGAACAGTTCGAAATGCCGATGCGTGTTCCAGGCAAGCGAACCGACAAAGTCATCCAGCCCCATTCCTAGGCGCTGCAGCGAAGATGCCAGTCTGCGACAGCGTTGCGCAGCACCGCGATAGTTGCTGCGCGTGGCTTCGGCGTGACCGTGCGATACGAGTTCCGTGTCACCGAATGTCGCTGCGGCGTGCTCGATGATGGTGGACAGCACCAGCGGATAGTCGGAATTGAGGCCAAGCATTGCTCGAAACCCGAATTACATTCTGGATTGACGTTGCGAGAGCCGCCGCTGACTGTCAATCTGCGGTACCGCACCGAACAAGGAGAATGACCGTGGCTGGCATCATGGAAGGCAAGGTGGTCGTCGTCACCGGCGCTGGTGGCGGCATCGGGCGCGAGATTGCCGTCATGATGGCGCTTGCCGGCGCCAAGCTGATTATCAACGATGTCGGCGCCTCGCTCACCGGCAGCGGCGCGTCGGTCACGCCGGCACAGCAAACCCAGGCGATCATCCGGCAGAACGGCGGCTTGGCCGAGATCAGCACCGACTCCGTCGCGGAATGGGCTTCGGCGCAGAAGATCATCCAGGCCGCGCTGGATCACTTCGGCCGTATCGACGCGGTGGTGAACAACGCCGGCATCCTGCGCGACGGCATCTTCCATCGGATGAGCGCCCAGGACTGGCTCGCCGTTATCTCGGTGCACCTGAACGGCAGTTTCTTTGTCAGCCGTGCCGCGGCGGAGCACTACCGCAAGCAGGAAAGCGGCGCTTTCGTGCATATCACCAGCACGTCGGGCCTGATCGGCAATGTCGGCCAGGCCAACTATGCCGCCGCCAAACTCGGCATCACCGCGCTGTCGAAGTCGATCGCGCTAGACATGCAGCGTTACAACGTCCGCTCCAATTGTCTGTCGCCGTGGGCCTGGAGCCGCATGACAAGTTCGATCCCGTCGACCACACCGGAACAGCAAGTAATGGTGGAAAAGCTGCAGCGCATGACACCTGACAAGAATGCGCCGCTCGCGGTGTTCCTCGCGTCGGATGCCGCGAAGGGCGTCACCGGCCAGGTGTTCGGCACGCGCATGAACGAAATCTATCTGTTCAGTTCGCCGCGCCCGATCCGCATCGTGCATCGCGCCGATGGCTGGACGCCCGAGACGATAGCGCAGCACGCCATGCCGGCGGTGCAGGCGGCGTTCATGCCGCTCGATACATCAGAACAGGCGTTTCCCTGGGATCCGGTTTGACCCGCCGCGACGTATCCGAATATTATTCGGAAACCTTGACAGGCTGTCGTCCACCGGCGATGGTGGCGCAGTCGGTGTTGGGAGGAGAACCATCGATGCCGCAAGACGATCGTCCACGCAACATTGCCGAAATGCCGGCGCAACGTCCTGCCGCGCCCGCGACGCCTGCCGAAGCGCGCGGGCGGTTCTTCAACACCGGCAACGGGTTCAACGTGCAACTTCCGCCTGTGCCGGACCGGATATTCAGCCGCGAACCGGCCATCGCGCTCGATCCGGCCACGCCCACCGGCTTGATCGCGTGTGACATCGCCGCGGAACTGGCAAGCGATTTTCCCGCCACCACGCCGCTGGTGCTGGCGCGCTATGCGAGAATTCGTGCCGGCGACAGCCTGACGACCGATTTCGTCGCCAGCGGCGTCATTGCCTACGTCATCGCCGGCAGCGGTCGCACGTCCTGCGCCCGACAGGATATCGCGTGGAGCGCCGGCGACTTGTTCATCCTGCCTGGCGGCGAACCGGCGCTGCACAGCGCGAACGATAAAGACGCGGTGCTGTGGCTGGTGACCAATGAACCGCAGCTTGCGTTCGAGAACCTGCAAGCACCGGCGCCTGGTCAGGCGCCGACGGAGGTTGTGCACTATCGGGCCGACGAGATCACACGGCAGATCGAGCTTATCTACGACATCGGCCGCAGCGAGGAGATCGCCGGTTCGGCGCTGATCTTCTCCGCCGAGCAGCAGGAAGCGACATGCAACATCCTGCCGACGCTTACGGTTGCGATGAACTCGCTGCCGGGCGGCGTGGTGCAGCGTCCGCACCGCCACAACTCGGTCGCCGTGTCACTGATCATCAAGGGCGACCGCTGCTTCTCCATCATTGACGGCAGGCGCAAGGACTGGGCGCCGTGGGCGACCACGATCACGCCGCCCGTCGCGGTCCACTCCCACCACAACGGTGGCAACGAGCAAGCGCTGTTCCTCATCGTGCAGGACGGCGGGATCTACTACCACACTCGTGCAATGGGCTTCGAGTTCACCGAACACCCAGCCTGATACAGCAGAGAGGAAACGGCCATGGCATCAGCGGCAGCAGCCATTTCACCGCAAGTGAACGTGCGTCCCCTGCATCCGGCTCTCGGCGCAGAGGTGCACGGCGTCGATATGCGTACTCCACCTGATCCCGACACCTTGCGTGCCGTGCATGACGCATGGATGCAGCATCTGGTGCTGGTGTTCCCTGGGCAGCAGATCACCGATGAGGAGCACGTTGCGTTCACCCGCGGCTTGGGTGAGCCGGAGATCTTTCATCAGAAGATCATTCGCTCGCGCAGCGTGAAGGAGATCTTCCGGGTCTCCAATGTGGACGACGAGGGCAACCTGATGCCGCCGGATCATCCGACGGTCAGGCAGGTGTCGCTGGCGCAATTCTGGCACACCGACAGCAGCTATCGCACCATCCCCTGCACAGGCGCGCTGCTGCACGGCGTGGAGACCAGTCGTACCGGTGGCGAGACTCAGTTCACCAACATGTACGCCGTGTACGAGGCACTGCCTGACTCGCTGAAGCGTCAGGTGCAGGGCCGCAAGGCGCAGCACAATTTTGGCCACCTGCACACGCTGGCGAATTTGAAGCCGCTGACCGAGGAGGAGAAGGCAGCCATGCCGCCGGTCTGGCAGCCGATGGTGCGCAAGCATCCGGTCACCGGCCGTCACTCGCTCTACATCAGCCCGATCTACAATGACGAAGTCGAGGGCATGAGTCCGGCGGATGCCAAGCGCCTGATCGCTGACCTGGTGGAGTTCGCCGCGGAGCCGCGCTTTGTCTATCGCCACCGCTGGGAGCCGCATGACGTGGTGATGTGGGACAACCGATGCACCATGCATCAGGTGACGCCGCACGATCCGCGCGAGCGTCGCGTGATGCATCGCACGACGATTATGGGCACCGAACCGGTGCTGGCTGCCTGATATGTCGGCCGCGCAGCCAATTGTCGTCGAGCATCCGAACCCCGACCTCGCGTGGCTGAACAAGCTGCGCGAGGAGATCCTCGACCCCGACCTGCCGATAGTGGACCCGCATCATCATTTGTGGGATCGGCCCGGCAGCCGTTACTACCTCGACGAATTGCTGACCGACCTGAACAGCGGCCACAACGTTGTCGCCACGGTGTTTCTGCAGTGCTTCTGGTCCTATCGCACAGAAGGTCCCGAAGAGATGCGGCCGGTTGGCGAGACCGAGTTCGTCGCCTCGGTGGCAGCCGAGGCAGAGCGGCGCAAGACCCGACAGCGAGTCTGCGCCGCTATCGTTGGCCATGTGGATTTCCGCACAGGCGAGCGGGTGGATGCGGTGCTGGAGGCGCATATGGCGGCCGCCAATGGCCGCTTCCGTGGCATCCGGCAGGTGACCGCCCGTCATCCCGATCTGCTTGCCAGCATCTCCACCCCGCCTCCACTCGGCTTGATGGCAGACCCGGAGTTCCGCGCCGGCTTCGCACGCCTCGGCAAGTACGGCCTCAGCTTCGATGCGTGGCTATATCACACACAATTTGGCGAGCTTCTGGATCTGGCGCGCGCGTTCCCCGCGATACCCATCGTCATCAACCACGTTGGCGGCCCACTCGGCGTCGGACCATTTCGTGCCCAGCGTGATGAGGTGTTCGCTGCCTGGCGTGACAGCATCCGGCAATTGGCCGCGTGTTCGAATGTTCATATGAAGCTCGGCGGCCTGGCAATGGCGATCAACGGCTTCGACTTCCATCGCCAGGTCTTGCCGCCATCGTCGGGCGAACTCGCGCTGGCATGGCGTCCATGGATGGAGACATGCATCGAGGCATTCGGCGCGCAACGCTGCATGTTCGAGAGCAACTTCCCAGTGGACAAGGCGATGTGCAGCTATCCGGTGCTGTGGAATGGCTTCAAGCGCATCGCTGCTGGCGCGTCGGCCGACGAACGCCACGCGCTGTTCCATGACACCGCGGCCGGATTCTACCGCATCCAGATATAATCGTATCGGGGAAACCATCATGAAGATCACACGTCGCGCCGCACTCGGTGCGATTGCTGCTGCGCCGCTGGCGCGTCCTGCATTGCTGCGCGCGCAGAGTTTATCCGCGCCGGTAAAGATCGGTCTGCTGAGCGATGTTGCCGGCCCCTATCGCCATGTCGGTGGGCCCGGCAGCCGGCTGACGACCGAGATGGCGGTTGCCGATTTCGGCGGCTCGGTGCTCGGGCGCCCGATCGAGGTGATGCAAGGCGACGATCAGAATAAGGCCGATGTCGCTGGCGCATTGGCGCGGGAATGGGTGGACGACAAGGGCGTGGATCTGCTGGCCGATGGCGCCGCCACCTCGGCCGGCCTGGCGATCCAGCAGGTCGCGCGCGACAAGAAGCGCATCTTTGTCATGAGCACGCCGACGGCGACAGCTTTCATTGGCAAGCAGTGCTCGCCGTACGGATTTCAGTTTGCCGCCGACACTTATGCATTGGCCAAGGGCGTCGGTAACGCGCTCGCGAAGGCGGGCGGCGACACATGGTTCTTCATCACTGCCGACTATGAGTTTGGCGCCTCGTTGCAGGCCAGCACCGAGGAGTTCGTCAAGGCAGCGGGAGGAAAGGTGCTGGGCAGCACCCGTGCCCCGCTGGGTACCGCCGACTTTTCATCGTACCTGCTGCAAGCACAGGCATCGGGTGCGAAAGTGGTCGGTCTTGCCAACGCGGGCACCGATCTGCAGAACTGCATCAAGCAGGCGGCCGAGTTCGGCATCACCAAGGGCGGTGTTCGCCTGGCCACGCTGCTGATGATCATCAACGACGTGGTGTCACTGAGTCAGGACGTATGCCAGGGCCTGGTGCTGACCAATTCGTTCTATTGGGACCTGTCGCCGGAAACGCGCGCGTGGACCGAGCGCTACGTGGCGACGATGCACACACCGCCGAACGAGTATAACGCTGGCTGCTACGCCGGCGTGCTGCAT
>DASXNR010000387.1:0-3467 GCA_036494925.1 Acetobacteraceae bacterium | reverse complement strand
GCGGTGGAGAACGGCAAGGAGACATCTGGCCGAACGCTGATAGCATTTGGCGGCGCGGCACCGCTGCATGCCGTGCGGCTGGCCCAGAAACTTGGCATTCGCCGCGTGGTGGTGCCGCCGGACGCCGGTGTCGGTTCCGCGCTTGGCTTTCTCGATGCGCCGATCGCCTATGAAGTGGTGCGTACGCTTCTGGTCCGGCTCGACGCCTTGGAGCAGACTACGGTCGACATGCTGTTCGCCGATATGCGTGCCGAGGCGGAAGCAGTGGTGCGGCTGGGTGTGCCATCGGGGTCGCTGGTGGAAACGCGCACTGGCTTCATGCGGTATCGCGGCCAAGGACATGAGGTCGCGGTGCCGCTGCCGGACGAAAAGCTCGATCCCGCTGCATTGTACGCTGCGTTCGATGCGACGTATGCACGCGTCTATGGCCGCGTCATTCCTGGCCTGGAAGTGGAAGCCGTGACGTGGACACTGTCACTTGCCGAACCGCATGAATTGCCGCAGCGGCTGCCGATGCCAGCGGCTGCCGGTGGCGCAACGCTGTCAAGGAAATGCCGTATCGTCGAAACCGCCAGTGGCGACACAGTTGATGCCTCGATGTTCCTGCGGGCCGAGTTGCCGCGGGGTGCCCGCGTCACCGGCCCAGCGGTAATCGTCGAAGATGGCACCTCGACCATCGTGCCCAGCGGCTACACCGCGCGTGTCAGCGCCGGCGATGACATTGTGATCGAGGAAATCGAGGCGTGACACGCAGGAACATCTCGGAGATCGAACTGCAGATCATGTGGAACCGGCTGCTCTCGGCGGTGGAGGAACAGGCGCAGACCCTGGTCCGCACAGCGTTCAGCACTTCGGCGCGTGAAGCGGGCGACATCTCCGCCGGCGTGTTCGATCTGGCCGGCCGCATGCTCGCTCAGGCGGTCACGGGCACGCCAGGCCACATCAACACCATGGCGCGCTCGGTGGGGCATTTCCTGGATGTGTTCCCGATCGCACAGATGAAGGAAGCCGACATCTATATCACGAACGATCCGTGGAAGGGCACCGGCCACCTCTACGATCTTGTCGTCGTGTCGCCGACTTTCATGGACGGGCGCATCGTCGCACTGTTCGCCTGCACGACGCATCTGGTTGATATGGGCGGCGTCGGCCAGACGCCGGAAGGCCGGCAAATCTATCACGAGGGTCTGTTCATCCCGCTGCTGCGGCTCGCACGTGCCGGCGAGATGAATGAGGACCTGCTGGCGATGATCCGCGCCAATGTGCGCGAGCCGGTGCAGGTGATCGGCGACGTGTATGCGCTGATCGCGTGCAACGAAATCGGCGGTCGCCGCCTGATTGCCATGATGCGCGAATTCGTGCTGCGCGATCTGGAGATGCTGGGCGAGGCAATCATCAGCCGCAGCCGTCAGGGCATGACAGAGGCGATCGGCAAGCTGCCGCAAGGCACCTGGTCAGCGTCAATGCGCATCGACGGCTATGAGGCGCCGATTGACCTGGTTGGCACTTTGACCATTGGACGTGACACGATCCATGTCGATTACACCGGCACGTCGGGGATGTCATCGTACGCGATCAACTGCCCGCTGTGCTATACGGAGGCCTATACGACGTTCGGCGTGAATTGCGTGGTGGCACCGCATATACCGAACAACGCCGGCACGCTGGATGCGGTGCGGGTCACCGCACCGGAAGGCACGATCCTCAGCGCCACTCATCCGGCAGCCGTGTACGCGCGCTCGGTGATGGGGCATATGCTGCCGGACGTCGTGTATGGCTGCCTCGACCAGGCGCTGCCGGGACGCGTGCCGGCAGAGGGAACGTCGAACCTGTGGACTCTCAACCTGATCGCCGGGCACGGGCTGACCGGCATTGGCCCCGCGGCCGGGACGCCGTTCATGGTGAACAGCTTCCATTCGGGTGGCGCCGGAGCGCGGCCGAAGCAGGACGGGCTGTCCGCCACACCATTCCCGTCCGGCGTGCGCAACGTGCCGGTGGAGGCCACCGAGGCGATCACACCGTTGGTGATCTGGCGAAAAGAGCTGCGCCAGGACTCAGGGGGCGCCGGACGCCAGCGCGGCGGGCTTGGCCAGATCATGGAAATCGGCTCGCGAGAGGAAGCGGCATTCGGCATCTTCGCGCGCTTCGAGCGAGTGAAATATCCGGCAAGAGGCCGGCATGGCGGCGGGTCGGGACAGCCCGGACGGCTGTCGCTCAAATCGGGAACCGAACTCAAGCCGAAGGGCCTAGCTGTCGTGCCACGCGGCGACCGACTTGTCGTGGAGATGCCCGGCGGCGGCGGCATCGGCACACCGCGTGAACGCGACCCGGATGCGGTACGACGCGACGTGCAGATGCAATATATCAGCCGTGACGCAGCGCAGACGGAATACGGCGTGACGATCACGGAAGCAGGCGAGGACTGATCAGCCTGGCGCTTGGCGATGGCACCGGCTTAGACGAAGCCCCGGTCGAGGGAAGACAAGAAACAAGTCAGGCAGGAAGACACCAAGATGCAAACCACCAAACGAAGATATCTGATCTACATTCTGTTGCTTGTATTCAGCGGGATTGCCTACGTCGACCGCGTGAACATGTCGGTCGCGGGAAAGTCCATCGCACAGGAACTCGGTCTGTCGCCGGTCGCACTCGGCTACCTGTTCTCTTCGTTCCTGTGGGCTTATGTACTCATGATGCTGCCGGGCGGCCGATTGATCGACCGCTGGGGCGCACATGTAATGGCAAGCGTAGCCACAATCCTGTGGTCGGTCGCGCAGATGGCGACCGGCGCCGCCGTGGGCGTCACGACGATGCTGCTCGCCCGGCTGGGTCTGGGTGTGGGCGAGGCGCCGTTTTCGCCAGTGGTATATCGCAGCGTCCGTGCATGGGCGCCTTATTCCGAGCGCGGCACTGCCACCGCCTTCATCGGAGCAGGCGGCAGCCTGGGTCCGGCGATCGGCGCACCGCTTGTCGCTTGGCTCATACAGGCCTTGTCGTGGCGTTGGTCCTTCGTGATCACAGGCGCTCTCGGCTTCGTCTGGGTTGCGGTTTGGCTGGCTCTGGTGTCGACACCGGAGAAGACAAAATGGCTGCCTGAGCCGGAACGGCGGCACATCCTGGCCGAGCGCGAGGCCGGCATCGCGGTACCCCACCACGACGGTGTCGGCTACCTCGCGCTGCTGCGCTGCCCGGCAATGTGGGGTCTGTTCGTCTCGCAGGGTTGCCTTGTCTATTCGCTCTATCTGTACTTGAGCTGGCTGCCGAATTACCTGCAGACTTCGCGAGGGCTGTCACTGGTTGAGGCCGGGCTCTACACGTCCGTGCCGTTCTTCATCGCAACGGCGGTGAACATCGTCATCAACTGGATTGGCGACCGGGCGCTGAGCGTTCACGCCGTGCGAAGCGGCATGCGTCGTTATCTCGTGGCGCTGTGCCTGTTCCTGACCGCCGCAGGCCTGATCATTCCC
>DASXNR010000386.1:0-14247 GCA_036494925.1 Acetobacteraceae bacterium | reverse complement strand
CCTTGGTGACGCGGACGATATGCCAGCCGAGAGCGCCTCTGGCCGGACCGGTCACGGTGTCGTGCGTGGCGGCGAACACCGCGCGCGCCAGGTCGGCATCGGGGAATTCGCGCTCGGTCGCGTCATCGAGCACGATCGCCGAGCCGCCGGCCTCCTGCGCCGCCTTCTGCATCGCCGGCCAGTCGGTGCCGTTCTGCCAACTCTCGGCCAGCGCCTTGGCCTTGCCCTCGTCTGCCACCGATATCACCTCCGCGGACCGCCGGGCCGGCTTCACATATTGCGCCTTGCGCTGCTCGTAGGCTGCCTGGAGGTCCGCGTCGCTGATCGGGATTTCCTTCGCCAATGTCTGCGGCGACAGCACTATTGCCTTGATCTTGCGGTATTCTGGAGCAGAGTATTGATCGGGATGGTTGTCGTACCAACGCTGCAGCTCGGCATCGGTCGGAGCGGCCGGCTCGGGCGCGGCTGCGAACGGGAATTCCACCATGTCAGCGGACCGCTTCTCGAACTGGCCTTGATAAAGCGGGAGCAGCAGCGCCTCCGGGGTTGCCGCGCCGGCGGCGACCGTGCCGAGCAGCTGCCGCTGTGCCAGCTCGCCCCGGGTCAACTCCAGCAACCGAGCCTCGGTCATGCCGTTGTTGCGCAGCACTGCCTGGAAGGTCTGCGGGTCGAACTGGCCGTTGGGCCCACGGAACGCCGGCATCGCGTACACCATCTGACGGACCGCCTGTTCCGGCGCGACGATGTGCAGCCGCTGCAGCTCCTGGTCGAGCGCCGCCTGGGTGATCAGCCGCTGCAGTGTCTCCCGCGCGACTTGGTCGCGCATCTCCGGGGTCGGCTCCTGGCCGGGCGGCAGGTTCCGGGTCACTTGCGCCATATCGCCTTGATAGGCGTTCTGCAGTTGCACGCCCTCGATGGTCTGGCCGCCGATCTTGGCGACCCAGGTGGAGGTGCCGATCATTTTGATGACATCGCCAACCCCCCAGGAGATGAAGACAAGCACCAGGATCAGGAAGAAACCGCGTGCCACCCAGGTCTCGAGGTAGCGGCGGAAGGCGATGATCATGTGGGCAGGCCTCTCTGCGACGGCGCGCAGCATATACGGGCGAGGGCGGTGCTTTGCCAGATCGTGCTATCGTCGCGCCTGGGACCGCGCTGCTTGCCACCAACAGCGGCCAGGCCCATTTTTCCCGCATGATCAGACAGCCCGAACCGAAGCAGGAGGTCCTGGCGCGCCGCGACGCCATCGTGGCGGGGCTGCGCGCGCTGCTTCCAGCCGAGGCGGTGATCGCCGAACCGCTTCGCCTGAAGCCATATGAGACCGACGGTCTGTCCGCCTACCGTCAGCCGCCGCTCGTTGTCGTGCTGCCGGAGACGACCGAACAGGTCGCGGGGGTCATGCGATTCTGCCATGCCGAGGGCGTGCGCGTGGTGCCGCGCGGCGCCGGCACGTCGCTGTCCGGCGGCGCGTTGCCGATGGCGGATGCGGTGGTCATGGGTCTGATGCGGATGAACCGCATCCTCGACATCGACTATGCCGATCGCTGCGCCACGGTGGAGGCCGGCGTCACCAACATCGGCATCACCGACGCGGTGCAGGGCAGGGGGTTCTTCTATGCGCCCGATCCGTCGAGCCAGCTCGCCTGCATGATCGGCGGCAACGTCAACATGAACTCCGGCGGCGCGCACTGCCTGAAATACGGCGTCACCGCCAACAACCTGCTGGGATTGAAGATCGTCACCGTGGATGGCGAGATCCTGTCCATCGGCGGCCGGCATCTCGACGCCGCCGGCTACGACTGGCTTGGCCTGCTGACGGGCAGCGAGGGCCAGTTGGCGGTGGTCACCGAGGTCACCGTGCGCATTCTGCGCTCACCGGAGGGCGCGCGGGCGATGCTCGCTGCATTCCGCTCCAACGAGATCGCCGGCACCTGTGTCGATGCCATCATCTCGTCGGGCATCATTCCGGTGGCGCTGGAGTTCATGGACCGCCCGGCGATCCACGCCTGCGAGGAATTCGCCCACGCCGGCTATCCGCTGGATGCCGAGGCGTTGCTGATCATCGAGGTGGAAGGGAGCGCGGCGGAGCAGGATGACCTGCTGGCACGCCTCCGCGCGATCTGCGAGCGGCACGATCCGATCAGCCTGAGGGTGTCGCAGTCGGCGGAGGAATCGCTGGCGATATGGAAGGGCCGCAAGGGCGCATTCGGCGCAATCGGCCGCATCAGCCCGGACTATCTCTGCATGGACGGCGTGATCCCGACGTCGCGTCTGCCGGAGGTGCTGCGCCGCATCGGCGAGATGAGCGATGCGTACGGGCTGAAGGTCGCCAACATCTTCCACGCCGGCGACGGCAACCTGCATCCGCTGATCATGTTCGACGCCAACGATCCGGCGAGTTTCCACAAGGCGGAGCAGTTCGGCGCCGACATCCTGACGCTATGCGTCGAGATGGATGGCTGTCTGACCGGCGAGCACGGCGTCGGCGTGGAAAAGCGCGATCTGATGCCGGTGCAGTTCAACGCGCGGGAGCTGGACCAGCAGCGCCGCATCAAGGAGGCATTCGATCCGGGATGGCTGCTCAACGCCAACAAGGTGTTCCCGCTGAGCGAGGCCGCGATGCGATGATGGGTTTCGCTGCTGGTTGCGGCAAGACGGCGTAGGATGGGTTGAGCGCTGCGAAACCCATCACGCTGGCGCTGGTTCAGTCGGCCGAGGCCGTATGACTGACCTGTTGGCACCTGCCGACGAGGCCGCAATCGCTGCCGTGGTCGCCCAGGCTGCGGGCGAAGCTGAGCCGCTGCTGATACTCGGCAATGGCACCAAGGCGGGCATGCTGCGGCCGGTGCAGGCGGCGCGGTCGCTCTCCACCCGGAACCTCACCGGCATCACGCTGTATTCGCCGAACGAGCTGGTCATTTCAGCGCGTGCCGGAACGCCGCTGGCCGATGTCGAGGCCGTTCTGGCCGAACGAGGTCAGCATATCATCGCCGAACCACCCGACCTCTCCACCATCTATGGCCCCGGCATGCAGCAGACACTTGGCGGCGTGATCGCCACCAACCTGTCCGGCCCGCGGCGGATCGCCTGGGGCGCGACGCGCGACCACGTGTTGGGCATCCGCGCGGTAACCGGGCACGGCGAGGCGATCCACTCGGGCGGACGAGTGCTGAAGAACGTCACCGGGCTCGATCTGTGCAAGCTGCTGTCCGGCAGTCACGGCACGCTTGGCGTCATCACCGAGGTGACCTTGAAGGTGCTGCCGGCGCCGGAAACCGTCGGCACTCTTGCATTGCCTGGTCTCGATGCGCCGGCGGGCGTGGCGGCGCTGTCGGCCGCGCTCGGTTCGCCCTATAGCGTCTCGGCAGCCGCCTGGCTGCCGGCGGAAGCCGCCGCCCGCATCCCAGTGCTTGCGGGCTTTGGCCAGTCCGTCGCGCTGGCCCGGATCGAGGATTTCGCGCCATCGGTGGCCTATCGCACCGCCAGACTGCGTGGCGATCTCGAACACATGCGCTGCGAGGTCCTGGACGATGCGGCATCGCGCAGCGTGTGGCGCGCGATCGGCAATCTGGTGCCTCTGGTGGCGGAACCTGCTGCTGCCATCTGGCGAATTTCTGTGCGCCCATCGGTGGGACCGGTGGTGCTGCGGACGCTGTCGGCCGCGGTGGGTGCGCAGGGCTATCTGGACTGGGGCGGCGGTCTGGTCTGGATCGCCGCACCGGCGACCGCTGCCGCCCACGCGGCGGTGGTGGCGGCGGTCACTGCCGCCGGCGGCACCTGGCTGCTGATGCGCGCCAGTGAGTCGCTGCGAACAGCGGTGGATGTGATCCCGCCGGAACCCGCGCCGTTGGCGCGAATCACCCGGCGCGTGAAGGCAGCGCTCGATCCGCACGGCATCTTGAATCCCGGACGTTTGTACGGGGGTATGTAGGTGGGTATGCACATCCCGTACAGCGCCATCGTGCCGTTCTTCATCGTGAGCTTCATCATGCTTGCCTTTCAGTATTTTCGCACTGATCCTGAACGGCGCGTCATGAATCTCCGCTTCGGTCTCATGGTGGGGGCGGTCGCGTTGATGTTTGTCACGGTGTTCATGGGGAATATGCCCTTCTCTTTGGTCTTCTTCCTGCTCGCGCTGTTCTGGCTGGGCCTGACACTGTTTCTGTTTCGTCGTATGCCGCCGCCCAGGCATTGACCCATGCAGACCAATTTCACCGCCGAGCAGTTGCGCGATCCGGATACCGCTGCGTCCAATCAGGTGCTGCGTTCGTGCGTGCATTGCGGCATGTGTACCGCGACCTGTCCGACCTTCCTGCTGCTGGGAGATGAACTCGACAGTCCGCGCGGACGTATCTACCTGATCAAGGACATGCTGGAGACCGGCCGTCCGGCCACCGAGGAGGTGGTGCGCCATGTCGACCGCTGCCTCTCCTGCCTGGCCTGCATGACCACCTGCCCGTCCGGTGTGAACTACATGCACCTGGTGGATCACGCGCGCAGCTACATCGAACAGACCTATCGTCGGCCGTGGCACGAGCGCGCCTTGCGCGCCATGCTGGGAACGGTCCTGCCGCGTCCGGCGCTGTTCCGCGCGGCACTGCGCGGTGCTGGCGTGGTGCGGCCATTGGCGCGAATGCTCCCTGGCTCGGGCCGATTTGGCCGGCGGTTGCGCGCGATGCTTGAGCTGGTGCCTGATAAGGTGCCGCCGCCCGGTACAGTGGCAGCAGCGCAGATCCATCGCGCGCAAGGTGAACGGCGCGCCCGTGTGGCACTGCTGGCGGGTTGCGCGCAGCAGGTGCTGGCGCCTGAGATCAACGCGGCCACTGTGCGTCTGCTGACGCGGAGCGGCGTCGAGGTGGTCGTATCACCCGAGGCCGGTTGCTGCGGCGCGCTGACACACCACATGGGGCAACACGCAGCCGCCATGACCAGTGCGCGCGCGAACATCGCTGCGTGGAGCCGCGAGATTGACCGCGAGGGATTGGATGCGATTGTGATCAACGCCTCCGGCTGCGGCACCACGGTGAAGGACTACGGCTTCATGTTCCGCTCCGAGCCGGAACCCTGGCGCAGCAAGGCCGAGAAGGTCTCCGAACTGGCGTGCGACATCAGTGAGTTCCTGTCCCGCATCAACTACGCGCCGACACGCGAAGCGCCACGGCTGACGGTGGCCTATCATTCCGCCTGCAGCCTCCAACACGGCCAGCAGGTCGCGGCGGAACCGAAAGCGCTGCTGCAGCGTGCCGGCTTCACGGTGGTTGAACCGGCGGAGCCGCACATCTGTTGCGGATCGGCCGGCACCTACAACATGCTGCAGCCGGAGATCGCTGCCCGCCTGCGCGAACGCAAGCTCGGCAACCTGCGCGCCACCCATCCCGACCTGATCGCCGCGGGCAATATCGGCTGCATCACCCAGCTTGCCGGCGGCGGGCTGCCGGTGATGCACACGGTCGAGTTGCTCGATTGGATGGCGGGCGGTCCGATTCCGTCGGCTCTGCAAGGGAACAGCGTGTGATGCCTGCGAGGTCCATTCTGATTGCCGCGGTGCTGTTCGCCGCTTTGCCGGCTAGCGCGCAGAACGCGGCCGCGCCTGGCACCGACCGCCGCGCCGCGCTCGACAAGCTGCTCGGCGCACTGCAGTCGGCGCCCAGCGAGGAGATCGCCGGACCGCTGGAACAGCAGATCAGGCAGTTCTGGCTGAATTCGGGAACGCCGGCAGTCACGCTGCTGATGAGCCGCGGCCTGCGCGAAATGAAGGCCGATGCGGATCAGGACGCTATCGAGGATTTTTCCGCCGCGATCACGCTCGATCCGAATCTCGCCGAGGCTTACCATCAACGTGCGGTCGCGCGGTATGCCTCCGGCGATACGCCGGGCGCGATCGCGGACATCCAGGCGACACTGCAGCGCGAACCGCGCAGCTTCTCCGCGTTCGAGACGCTCGCCACGATTGCCGAGGCGCGCAAGGACTGGAAGGGCGCCTATGCAGCATGGCAGAAGGTGCTGGAGATCGATCCCAAGACGCCGGGCGGGAAGGAACGCCTCAAGGACCTGCGCCGCCATGCGCTCGGCGAGGAGGCGTAGCGCAATGCTTCACGCGCCGGCGAGGAATTGGGTAAACGCAGCGCCATAGTCGGGATGCCATCGCGACAGGGCTGGTCGGTTTTCGGTGATATCCTGTGCCGCCCACAGGATGCGGCGATTGTCGATGTCGCGCGTCACTTCGTTGTCCGGGCAGAGAATATAGAAGTCGCCGTGGCGCATACCTTCGATCAGCATGTCTACCACCTGTGCCGGCAGCCATGCGCCCGCCGGCTTCTCGTTGCGCCCACGGCTCGTCATTCCGGTGAAGGTCGAGCCGGGAATCAGCAGATGTGCCGAGATCCGTGCCCCTTCAGCGTTGCGGAGGCTATGCGCCAGTGCCTCGGTCAGCACCTTCACGCCCGCCTTGCTGACGTTGTAGGCAGTGTCGCCGGGCGGGCAGGTGATTCCCTGCTTCGATCCGGTGTTGACGATGGCGCAGCCTGAGCCCTGCTGCAGCATGCGCGGGGCGAACACTTGCACACCATGGATGACACCCCAGAGGTTTACCTCCAGCACCCGGCGCCAGCGATCGAGGTTTTCCCACGGGCCGCCGCCAGGCGCGGTACCGGCGTTGTTCATCAGCAGCGCGACCTCTCCGAATTCAGCGTAGACGGTGTCCGCGAGTTTCCGGACATCCTCCAACTTGCTGACGTCAGTGGGCACGGCAAGCACGGCTGCGTCTCCCGTGGGGGCCGCGGCGGCGACTTCGCGAGCCGCCTGTGTCAGAGCCTGTGCTGACAGGTCGGCCATGCAGACACGCAGGCCCATGGTGGCAAAGCGCGTGGCGGCGGCAAGGCCGATGCCGCTGGCGGCGCCGGTAACGACTGCGACGCGACCCCGGGTCAGTGCTGGATGATCTGTCATTCAAGTTCTCCGTTACGGTGCTGCCTGAAACGCGTGTTCATCGGGCCTGACGCGAAGGGCGGATGACTGTCAGGCGCGCCGGGCGTTACCACCCTTGAGCTGCGCCAGCGGGCCGTTGCAAGATTGTAGCGGGTAAAACGCCCGCAGTTCCTGCTTCGCTGCGGGTCTACGAAGGCGCTACCGGTCGGTCAGCCGAAGCTCGATGCGGCGGTCTCTTGCGTAGGCCTCCGGCGTATCAGCGGGATCCAGCGGCTGGTTGTCGGCGAACCCGGTCGCGGCGAGATGCTCGGGTGGCACACCCTCCGAGATCAGCAGCTTCACCACGGTGATCGCGCGCGCCGCCGACAGCTCCCAGTTGGACGCGAACGCGCCCGCGCCCTTGATCGGCTGCCGGTCGGTGTGGCCATCGACGCGCAGAATCCACCTGATGTCGGGCGGTATCTCTTTCGCGATGTCCTTGATGGTGACGGCGAGCGCGGTCATTTCGTTCTGCCCCGCCTGCGTCAGGTCGGCACTCCCCAGCGGAAACAGCACCTCGCTCTGAAACACGAAGCGATCGCCGACGATCTGAATACCCGGATGGCTGGCCAGCACGTCGCGCAACTTGCCGAAGAACTCGCTGCGATACCGCTGCAGCTCCTCTACCTTGGCCGCCAGCGCGGTATTCAGCTTCTGGCTGAGGTTGGCGATCTGGGTGTCTTTGTCCTGGCCCTGCGTCTGCGCCAGCTCGAGCGCCTTGGCTATTGATGTCAGCTGCCCCTTCAGCTCGTCCACCTGCTGACTGAGCAACGCGACCCGGGCCCGTGCCGAATTGCCGAGCCGCTTCTCCTCGGCCAGCAGTGTCGTTACGGCATCCAGACGCTGCTGGTCGGTGACAGAACGCGCGGCCGCGTCCTGCGCCTGCTTTTCCAGCGAATCGCGCAATGCTGCGAGTGCGCGGTTCTCTTCGGCCAGCTTGGCAAGATCCGACAGCCTCGCCGCAATCGTTTCCTTGTCCACCTGGACCGTCTTGTCGCGTTCGGCGATCTGCCGCTGCATCCCGGCCAGCTGCGTCCTGGCGTCGGTGAGCTGGCCGGTCAGTTTCGCCAGATCGGACAGCTTGGTGGCGATGGTTTCCTTGTTCACCTGCACCGTCTTGTCGAGCTCGGCGATCTGCCGCTGCATCTCGGCCAGCTGCGCCTGGGCGTCGGCCAGCCTGCTCGTGGTGTCGCCAAGCTGACGGCGCGCCTCGGCGAGTTGCGTCGCGACTGTCGCAGTCTCCTGCTTCGCCGCGTCGGCGCGACTGCCTGATGCCGTGAGGTCCTGCTGCAATTGCTGCACCCGTGCGGTACTGGAACGAGCCTGCAATGCGGCGTCGGCAAGCTGCTGCGCCAGCCGATCGCGTTCCGAACGCAGCGTGTCACGGTCGGCGGTGGCACGCTCCGCCTGCGACCGCAAAGCGGCAAGCTGCTGCGACAATGAGTCGCGCGCCGTGCTGGCAGCCGCCAGTTCGCGATTGAGCTGCGCGATCGATTGCTGCAGATCGGCGCCGCGCCCGCGCTCCAGCGACAGCATGTCGCTGACCTCGGCGAGCTGGCGGTTCACCCGGTCGAGCTGCTTGTCGCGTCCCGACAGCGCGACCGACAGGAACGCCTGTGCCAGCACGAACACCAGCAGCACGAAGATGATGACCATCAGCAGCGTGGACAGCGCGTCCACGTAGCCTGGCCAGGCAGATAGCCCGTTGTCGCCGCGACGACGTACCGTCAGTGCCATGGCTAGCGCTGATCCTCGGCCAGCGCGGCGACTGTTCTGGTCAGGATGCGCAGGTCATTGCGCAGCTCCGCGGTGCTCTGCGCGCGACCCTGCTCGGCGTCGGCCAACAGGCGCTGCGCATACAGTTCGATGTTGCGCAGATGGCCGCGTGCGGCGTCCTCAAAGCCCTGATCGCGGCGCTGTTCACTGAGCCGCTGCAATGCCGGACCGATCGCCGCCTGCGACTCGGCAAGGCGCAGCATGAGCTGCTGGCTGGTGCGCATAGTATCCGACAATGTCGCGAGGTGCTCGGTGAGTGCCATCACCGCCTGGTTCGCCTGCGCCCGGCCGTCCTCGCCGCGTTGCAGGATACGTTGCAGGTTTTCCATGTTCTCGGCGGTCTGCTCGAGCAGCGCCTGCACATAGACCGGCACCGAGCCGTCGCCTTCCGCGAGCACGCCCGATGACAGGCGCGTCAGCCCCGCCAGCCATTCCTCGAGCTCGTTGAAGAAACGATTCTGCGCCTGGCCCGCGGTAAGGTCCAGGAACCCCAGTACCAGGGCGCCGGACAGGCCGAACATCGAGGCGGAGAAGGCCGTGCCCATGCCGGCAAGCGGCTTCGCCAGGCCGGACTTGAGCTGCTCGAACAATGCGTTCAGATCGCCGGAACCGACCGACATCGATCCGATCACGTCGGACACCGCGCCAACGGTCTTCAGCAGGCCCCAGAAGGTGCCGAGCAGGCCAAGGAAGATCAGTAGCCCGGTCATGTAGCGCGACAGCTCGCGGCTTTCGTCGAGTCGCGATGCTATCCCGTCGAGCAGGCTTCGCATGGCCGTGGCGGAGAGCGTGAAGCGGGCCTGATCGGTGCGGCTCTGCTGTTCGCGCGCCGCGAGCATGTTCGCCATCGGTGCCAGCAACTGCGGGGAGGGCAGCGATGCGAGGTGAGGGCGCTCCGTCTGGTAGGTTTCCACCCAGGTGACCTCAGCCGACAATCGCAGCACCTGACGCAGGTTCCAGCCGATGCCGATCAGCGCCACCGCCAGGATCAGGCTGTTGAGGATCGGGTTATTGCCGAAGGCGACGAGCAGGACTGGCGACAGCGCGCCGGCGACGGCCAGAACCGCCGCCAGGAATACCGCCATACGTATCAGGTAGACCTTGGGGCGGGTCACGGCGACTGGCTCTTGGTGCCGGCATCCGGCGCTTTCGCGCTGACGGGCGACGCCGCCGACGCATTGCCGCCCATGACGGCGAGGTCCACCCGGTCCGGCGCTTCGTCGCCGCCCGCCGCACCGAGCGCGCGCACATAGATGTGGGAGGAACTGACACCGTCGGCCATCAATGCACTGCGCACCGCCAGCGCACGCGACAGCGAGAGTCGCCTGGCGGTCGAGGGATCTTCCGGTGTGCCGGCAGCGTAGGCCACGACATTGAAGCTGATGCTGTCGCCCGCAGGCGCTGCCTGGACGGCGTGCTTGATGGCCTCGGCACTGGCCGGGCTGAGATCGGCCTGACCGGTGCCGAAGGTGACGCGCAGCCCGGCGCCCGTGGTGGTCGCCACGGTGGTCGCGCTGTCCGAGATCGGCGGGGGCGGGGGCGCGGCTGGCGGTTCCGCAGCCGGCGGCGGCGGTGCCACCGGTGCCAGCGCGACGGTGTCCGGCGGAGCAACCGGCAGCGTGGCCGGCGGTGGTGCCGGCTGCGGCGCGGCGATGGCAGTCGATGGCGACGGCGTGGGGACCGTCGGTGGAGCGGCGGCCGGCTGCTCCGTCACCTGTCGTTGTGACGGCTTGTGCGGCCTGGCGGTTGCGATCCGCCTTGGCTTAGGCTTGTGCGCCGCCGGATGCCTGGCAGCCGGTTTGGCCCCAGGCACCGCATCGAGCGCATGCAGATCGACGGTGACCTGCGCCTGTGTGGGCCCGGCCGCACAGAGGAGTGCCGTCAGCAGAAAGCAGGCTTGTCGCATGCGGGTCAGATTAACGGGGAACGGCCCGGGAAGACAGTGATTGAAACTGTCATCTTGTTCACGCCGCCGGATGGCTGCGTGCGACGCCCTCGATCACCGCCTCGCTCAATGCCACGTGCAGGTGCGGATTGGCGGCAATCACGTCGCCGGTGTCGCGAGGATCCTGGCCCGCGGGATCGGTGACGAAGCCGCCGGCCTCGCGCACCAGCAGTGCGCCCGCGGCCATGTCCCAGCGCTTCAGCCCAAGTTCCCAGAACCCGTCGTAACGGCCGGCAGCGACCCAGGCGAGATCCAGCGCCGCGGCGCCGAAGCGGCGGATGCCGGCGACCTGCGGCATCAGCACGCCCAGGGTGCGGGCAAACGCCAGGCGACGCTGCGGGGCGACCGCGGCGAACGGGATGCCGGTGGCGAACACCGCCTGCGCCAGCTCGCGTCGCGCGGAGACGCGCAGGCGGCGTTCGTTGACGAAGGCGCCGCCGCCTTTCTCGGCCCAGAACAGCTCATCGACCGCCGGCGCATAGATCAGACCGGCGGCCAGTTCGCTGCCGCCATCGGCCAGGCGGCGTTCGAGCGCGATGCTGATCGCCCAGTGCGGGATGCCGTGCAGGAAGTTGGTGGTGCCGTCGAGCGGATCGACCACCCAGCGCCATGACCAGTGCTGCGAACCGGAGGCGCCGGACTCTTCCATCAGGAAAGCGTAGCCGGGACGTGCCTTGTTGAGCTCCTCGCGCAGCGTCTGCTCGGAGCGGATGTCGGCCTGCGAGACGAAATCGGACGGTCCCTTCACAGAGACCTGTAAATGCTCGACCTCATTGAAGTCGCGCAACAGCCGCTTCGACGCCTTTTGCGCCGCGTTGGCCATCACGGTCAGGTGCGCGGAGAGGCGAAGGGCCACGGTCGCCGGCCTCCGGTCAGCCCTTGGAGCGCTCCACGTAGCTGCCATCCTCGGTCTTCACGACGATCTTCTCGCCAGTCTCGATGAATGGCGGCACCGAGGTCTTCACCCCATTGGACAGTTTAGCCGGTTTGTACGACGAGGCGGCGGTCTGGCCTTTCACCACCGGATCGGCCTCGACCACTTCCAGCACGACCGTCGGGGGCAGGTGGATGCCCACCGGGTCGCCTTCGACCAGGTCGATGGTGACGCGCATGTTGTCCTGCAGGAACGGCGCCATGTCGCCCAGCAGGTCCAGCGGGATGTGGGTCTCCTCGTAGCTCTCCGGATCCATCAGCACCATGTTGGTGCCGTCGGTATAGGAGTAGTTGTACTCCTTCTCCTCGGTCATCAGCCGCTCGACGGTGTCGGCAGTGCGCCAGCGTTCGTTGGTCTTGTTGCCGGACTTGAGATCACGCATTTCCACCTGAATGAAGGCACCGCCCTTGCCGGGGGTGATGATCTGCTGCTTCAGCACGGTCCAACGCCGTCCGTCGTGCTCGATGACCTGTCCGGCGCGGATCAGGTTCGCCTGCTGCTTCATCGGAATGCTCTTTTTCGGTCTGGGATACGGTTGGCGGCTTCTAAACCGAGGGGCAGGCAGCGGCAAGTTCCGCGGCAGTGCCGGTGCTCCACGGCCCATTCTGTTCGTCAGGGCCGTGGAGGAACCGGGGCGCTGATTCAATTGAACTGGAAGTTGCTGGCGTGGAGCTGGGATACGCCAACGTTGGCGAAATCGATTGACCCGGAGCTTCCCAGTGCGAGCGTGGTGCCGCCGTGACCGTCCGATGTCAGTGCAGCAAGCACCTGTGAAGCGCTGGTATAGCCGCCCACCCCGCCGAGCAGGTCGATATAGCCCGAAGCGTCGGACCCGAAGTTCTGGATCACGTCGGTTCCGCCGCTGGCGATCTTGACTGCCAGCCCGCTGCCCTGGTCATTGATCGTGGCGTTGGCACCGTTCAGGAACACCATCTCGTTGCTGCCGTGCAGAGCGAGACTGGCATTGCCGCCGGTCAGATCGAACACGTCGGATCCCTGCCCACCGGTGATCGTGTCATTGCCGCCAGTGAAGCTGACGGTGTTGCTGTAGCCCTGGAGTTGCACCGTGTCGGTGCCGCTGCCGCCAACGATCCTGGCACTTCCGTCCCCTGCCGTGATGGAGTCGTTGCCATTGCCGACAGTGATCTGGTTGCCGTAGCCGGCCGCCGTGATGGTGTCATTGCCGTTGCCGACGCTCACGATCGCATTCCCGGCTCCCGCGCTGATCGAGTCGTTGCCGTTGCCGAGTGCGATCGTGTTGTTGTAGCCGGCAAGCTGCACTACGTCGGCTCCGTCGCCGAGTGTCACCGCGGTGGTTCCCTGGCTGCCGGTCACCGTGTCGGCGCCGTTGCCGCCGGAGACGACGTTGCCATAGCCGGCCAGATTGATCGTCAGGTTGCCACTGCCGGCGTTGACCGTGGCCTGACCCTGACCGGCGTTCACCGTGCCGCTGCCACCGTTGGCGTTGATCGTATTGGTGTAGCCGAAGGCGTTGATCTGCTCAGCGCCGCTCACGCCTTGAATTGTCGATCCGCCGTATGGTCCTCCGTTGATCACTGTAACCGGATTGGTCACCGTCAGGTTTACCGTGCCTACCGCGGAGTCACCGAATTGATCTGAGACGACGTAGGTGAAGCTGTCGGCTGCCGCGCCGTTGGCGGCCATATTTGCAAGGGTCGGGCCGGTCGCTGAATAGACCAGGTCGCCGTTGACCAGGGAGACGTTGCCCAGCGTCCCATTCGTATTGCCCGAGACTATGCTGAGTTGATCGCCGGCAAGTCCGGATTTGTCGGCGGCCAGGATCGACTTGGTCAGATCGAGGCTTTGCCCAAGTTGCAGTGTTGCCGTTGCGGCCGTCGTGGTCGGCCCGGGATCGACGGTGATGGCAACAGTGCCGGACGCCGTATCACCGAGTTGGTCGGCAACGGTGTAGGTCAATGTATCGCTGCCGCTGGCCGGAGCCGTGTACTCGACGATGGTCTGCGCGGACGCTGAGCCGTTGAACACGAACGAAGTCTCGGTGACCGTGCCCGATTGTGCCTTTACCGAGACAATCGTTTCCTGATCGCCAGGCACGCCTTGGGTGACCAGGCTCTGGAGATACGAGGCGAGGTTCTGCTGTTGGCCGTGGCCGACGGTGATGCTTCCGTGGGCAGTCGTCGGTCCCGGGTCGGGCACTGGCACGGGACCCGGAGACGATGGGATCCGGTTCGGTGCCGGCGCGGGATCGCCCGGAGTCACTGGAGCGGGTGCCGGTGCGGGATCGCCCGGAGTGACGGGCGCGGGTGCCGGCGAGGGGTCGGCCGGAGCTGCGGGGACGGGTAGTGTCGTGGGTTCGGTGGGTGTCGCCGGCACGGGTGCCGGCTCCGGGTTGGCCGGTGTCGCAGGCACAGGTGCCGGTACGGGTTCGGCGGGGTCGGCGGGTGTCGCGGTCACGGGAGCTGCCGCCGGGTCGGCCGGAGACGCCGGCGAAGATGACCCTCCCGTGTCCGCTGGCGTCGATGATACGGGTGTCGCCGCCGGGTCCGCCGTTGTTGCGGACCCGGGTGCCAACGTGGGATCCGCCGTCGGCGCTGGAGCGGAATCCGGCTGGAGAGGCAGCGTTGGAACGGGTACCGGGGCCGAT
>DASXNR010000385.1:0-4132 GCA_036494925.1 Acetobacteraceae bacterium | reverse complement strand
TTTCCTTGCCACTGGCTTCCATGGCTTCCACGTGATTGTCGGCACATGCTTTCTGATCGTCTGCTGGTTCCGCGCCCGCGCCGGGCACTTCACGCCGGAACGCCACTTCGGCTTCGAGGCTGCCGCCTGGTACTGGCATTTTGTCGATGTGGTCTGGCTGTTCCTGTTCACCTGTATCTACTGGTGGGGCGCCAGCCCGGTCACTGCGCCACACTGACGTTCGGTGGCGCAGCCAGCGCCCTCGCTGCTACACGTGGCGCTGGCCTGCCGCTGTCCTCGGTGCGGCCGGGGCAGGCTGTTCCGCAATCTGCTTGAGGTACGCGACCGGTGCGAGGTGTGCGACCTTGACCTGCGCGCGCACGACGCCGGCGACGGCGCCGCGGTCGGCGTGATCCTGCTGCTTGGCGCCATCGTGGTTGGTTTGGCATTCTGGGTGGAGTTCCGTTTCTCGCCGCCGCTCTGGCTGCACGCGGTGTTGTGGCCGGTGGTGACGATACCGCTCGCTGTGCTGATGATGCGGCCAGCGAAGGCGGCACTGGTGGCGCTGCAGTTCCGCCATCGGGCGAGCGAGATGGGATTGTGAACCGCAGGCTGCGCCGGTTGCTATGGCCCGGCGTGATGACGGTTGTGATGCTGGCCGTGCTGCTCGGTCTCGGCAGCTGGCAGGTCGAGCGCCTGCACTGGAAGCGGAACGTACTGGCGCAGATCGCCCACGCCGAGGCGGGCCCTGCCGCGAACCTGTCGGCGGAGCCCGAGCCGTACAGCAAGGTGCAGGTGACCGGCCACCTGCGCGACGATTTGTCGGCCTCGTACGGTGCCGAGGTGCGCGATACGCCGGCGGGCACGGAGCTTGGCACGCAACTGATCGTGCCGCTCGAGCGCGATAACGGCGATGCGATCCTGGTCGATCGCGGCTGGGTGCCGGACAAGCGGCCGCGACCTTTTGCCCAAGCGGAAGGCAACGTAACGCTGGAGGGCTATGTGCGGCCGAGTGAAGCGCCCGGACTGTTCAGCGCCACCGACAATCCTGCGACCCGGCAATTCTACACCCTGGATGCCCCGGCGATCGGCGCGGCCCTTGGGCTCAGGCAGGTGGCGCCGTTCATCCTGGTGGTGTTGGGACCGGCGCCGTTGGAACGCTACCCTGATCCGGCGCGTCACTTGCCACGCCCGCCGAACAACCATCTTTCCTATGCAATCACCTGGTATGGCCTCGCCATCGCTCTCGTGGTGATCTTCGTGCTTTGGGCAAGGGAGGTGTTGAGCGCATGACCGCCTACGATCGACTCGCCGCACGTTTCGACCGCATTGCGACGCTGGGCGAGGCATCCGCGGTGCTGAACTGGGATGCGGCAACGATGATGCCGCCAGGCGGCGGTGCTGCGCGCGGCGATCAGCTTGCGGTGCTGGCCGGCCTGTCGCATTCGCTGCTGGTGGCATCACCGGTCGGCGACGATCTCGCCGCCGCGGAAGCTGCCGGCGAGGCCGATCCGTGGCGTGCTGCCAATCTTCGCCTGATGCGGCACGCGCATACGCGCGCCACGGCGATGCCGGCCGACCTGGTCGAGGCACGCGCCCGCACCGATTCCGCTTGCGAGAAGGTGTGGCGCGAGGCGCGACGCCGGTCGGATTTCGCCATGGTGCGTCCGTATCTCGAAGATGTCGTGCGCCTGATGCGCGAGGCCGCGGCGGCGCTCGCCCCGGCACTCGGTCTCGATCCGTACGACGCGCTGATGGATGGCTACCAGCGTGGCATGCGCACCGCCGATGTGGCGACCGTGTTCGCTGAGTACGAAACCTTCCTGCGCCGTGCATTGCCGCAGGCGGAGCAAAGACAGGCACGCAACCTGCCGCCGCAACGCCCTCAGAACCAATTTCCCATCGTGGCACAGGAGGCCCTGTGCCGCCGCCTGGCAGAACGTCTGGGCCTCGACTTCAGCCATGCACGGCTGGACCGGTCGGCGCATCCATTCACCGGCGGCACGCCGTCTGATGTGCGCATCACGTCACGCTATGTCGAGACCGACTTCACCCAGGCGGTACTCGCGCTGGTGCACGAGACCGGCCACGCGCTGTATGAGCGCGGCCTGCCCGAGGACTGGGCGCGCCAACCGGTCGGCGAGGCGGCCGGCATGGCGGCGCATGAGAGCCAGTCGTTGATCGTCGAGATGCAGGCCTGTCGTTCCGACGCCTTCCTGAGCTGGCTGGGGCCGGAATTGCACGCCGCATTCGGCGGGGATCCCGTACCGTATCGACCCGACAACCTGGCGCGCCTGTGGCGGCGGGTGGAACGCGGCTTCATCCGTGTCGACGCCGATGAGATGACCTACCCGGCGCATGTCATCCTTCGGTTCCGCCTGGAGCAGGCGCTGGTGGCGGGAACGCTTTCGGTGGCGGACCTGCCGGGGGCATGGAACGACGGGTTCCATGACCTGCTCGGCATGACGCCGCCTGACGATGCGCACGGCTGCCTGCAGGACATCCATTGGTACGACGGCGCGTTCGGTTATTTCCCCAGCTACACACTGGGCGCGATGGCGGCAGCACAACTCATGGCGGCGGCGCGCCGCGAGGTCGCCGGCCTCGACGCGTCACTGGGACGTGGCGACCTGTTGCCGTTGCTGAGCTGGCTGCGCGCCAAGGTGCACGGCCAGGGTAGCCGGTTCGAGTTCAATGCACTGCTGTCAGAGGCCACCGGCAAGCCGCTCGACCCCGCCGACTTCCAGGCGCATTTGACGGCGCGATATCTCAATTGAACGAGTGGCAATGAACCACATCCGTGCCTGCCTGCGCGCGGCATTCTGCGTCGCGGTGGGTGCCTGCGCTGCGAAACCTGCCGCTCCGCCCGCTCCGCCACCCAAGCCGCCGGAGTCGATCGATGGCCAGTATCGCGGCACCAGCACCCGGTTCCAGGCCGACAGCCGCGCCTGTCCGCATCCGGGACTGGTCCGCTTCGACGTGAGCGGCAACGCGTTCCAGTACCGCTGGGACGCGGCCACCTGGGTCGATGCGACGATCGCGCCCGACGGGGCGATCACCGGCGGCGCGGAGCGCATCACGCTGGTAGGCAGGCAGACCGGAACGAAGATCGAGGGCGATGTCACCAACGGCAACTGCGGACTGCATTTCACGGTGACCAAGGTGCCGTAGTAGCCTGCCCGCATGCGCTACGTCTCCACCCGCGGCCAGGCTCCGATCCGCGACTTCGCCGGCGTGCTGCTGGCCGGGCTGGCCGAGGATGGCGGGCTGTACGTTCCGGAATCCTGGCCGCACTTTTCCGTCGCCGACTGGCGCGCGATGCGCGGCCTGCCGTACCACGCGCTGGCGGCGCGCGTGATCCAGCCGTTCGTTGGCGAGGCGATCCCGTTTGCCACGCTCGCAACGCTGTGCCGCGACGCCTATGCCGGTTTCAGCCATCCGGCGGTGGTGCCGCTGATCCAGCTCGACAATGGCCTGTTCGTGCAGGAGTTGTTCCACGGTCCGACGCTCTCGTTCAAGGACATGGCGCTGCAGCTTCTCGGGCGGCTGTTCGACCACGTGCTGGCGGCCCGTGACGCGCGGGTGACGATCGTCGGCGCCACATCGGGCGATACCGGCTCCGCAGCAATCGAGGCCTGCGCCGGCCGCGACCGCATCGATATCGCGATCCTGCATCCGCACCACCGCACCAGCGACGTGCAGCGCCGGCAGATGACCACCGTGACCGCGCCGAACGTCGCCAACATCGCGATCGAGGGCACGTTCGACGACTGCCAGGATCTGCTCAAGGCGATGTTCGCCGATGCGCCGTTCCGCCAGGAGCTGCAGCTTTCAGCGGTGAACTCGATCAACTGGGCACGGATCGCGGCGCAGATTCCGTACTACGTCGCCGCGGCACTGGCGTTCGGCGCGCCGGACCGCGAGGTGGCGTTCAGCGTGCCGACCGGCAACTTCGGCAACGTGCTCGCTGCCTGGGCGGCGCGGCGGATGGGACTGCCGGTGGCGCGGCTGATCGTTGGTTCCAATCGCAACGACATCCTGGAGCGGTTCCTGGCCACCAACGACATGTCGATCGCCACGGTGGAACCGAGCCTGTCGCCCAGCATGGACATCCAGGTGAGTTCCAACTTCGAGCGGCTGTTGTTCGAATTGC
>DASXNR010000384.1:0-3295 GCA_036494925.1 Acetobacteraceae bacterium | reverse complement strand
GTAGCGCGCCTCGATCACGTGGGCGAAGCCGCGCCGATCCGGTGGGATGCGTTCGCTCTCCAGCCAGGTGCGACCGCTCGCCTGCATCTCTGCAAAGCGTTCCATGATGCACGGCCAGTTCTGTTCGTCCGCCTCCGTGATCGCGCTGCGTACCAGGTCGAGACTGACATCAGACAGCAGTATCCCGCGTGCGCACATGGTGCCCGGCTCGACCGGCACGAGCACCCGCCCGATGCCGCATTCCGCCGCCACCGCCGCGGCATGCAGCGGACCGGCGCCACCGTAGGGGAACAGCGCGAACTCGCGCACGTCGTGGCCCTTTTCGGTGGACACCGATCGGATCGCGCGGCTCATGTTGGCAACCGCGATGCGGATGATGCCGAGCGCGGCCAACTCGACGGACAGCCCCATCGGCACGGCGACCCGCGCGGCGATCGCGCGCCGTGCCGCGCCTTCGTCCAACCGCATGCGGCCGCCGAGCAATAGCGTGGGATCGAGCCGGTGCAGCACGACGTTGGCGTCGGTCAGTGTCGGCTCGCTGCCGCCCTTCGCGTAGGCGACCGGACCCGGTTCGGCACCGGCGCTGCGCGGCCCGACCTTCAGCGCGCCGGCGTCGTCCACCCACGCGATCGACCCGCCGCCGGCGCCGATCACATGCACATCGACCATCGGTGAACGCACCGGATAATCCGCGATGGTCCGGCTGGAGGCGAATGCCGGCACGCCGTTCTCGATCAGTGAAACGTCGGTGGAGGTGCCGCCGGCATCGAAGGTGATCAGGTTGGCGTGGCCGGCCTCGCGCGCGACCTCCGCCGCGCCCACCACGCCGGCGGCCGGTCCCGACAGGCAACAGCGCACCGGGAACGCACGCACTGTGTCCACCGGCAGCAGTCCGCCGTTGGAATGGATGGTGTAAGTCTCCACACGCAGCCCAAGCCCGGACAGCCGGCCGAGCAGGCGGTCGAGGTAGCGCTCCATCCGCGGGCCGATATAGCTGTTGATCGCGGTGGTGGAGAACCGCTCGAACTCGCGGAATTCCGGCAGCACGCCGGACGACGTCGAGAGATACACATCAGGCAGACGCGCGCGGACGATCTCGGCGGCACGGCGTTCGTGGGCGTCGTTGAGATAGCTGTGCAGAAAGCAGATCGCGATCGCCTGCACGCCCTGCGCGGCCAGCGCATCCGCTGCTGCGGCCATCTCGGCCTCGTCCAGCGGTTGCAGCACCGCGCCTGCGGCGTCGATGCGCTCGGACACCTCCAGCCGGTGCTCGCGCGGCACCAGCGGCACCGGCGTGCGGACGGTGTAGTCGTAGAGATGCGGACGCACCTGCCGGCCGATCTCCAGCACGTCGCGGAAGCCGCGCGTGGTGATCAGGCCGGTGGCGACGCCGCGGCGCTCGATCACCATGTTGGTGGCGACCGTGGTGCCGTGACCGATGAAGGCGATGTCGCCCGGTTCGATCTGCTGTGCTTGCAACAGCGTGCGGAGCCCGGCCTCGATCGCCTCGGACGGATCGGCCGGTGTGGACGGCACCTTGAAATGCCGCAGCGTGCCCGTGGTGGTGTCGTGCAGAGTGAAGTCGGTGAACGTGCCGCCGACGTCGAAGCCGATGCGATACATGCTGCGACTGTGCGGGCAGCAGGCGCCGCGCTCAAGTCACCGCTTTACCACCAGCCCCTGCCCGGTCGGCAATTCCAGCACGGTAAGCCCGCGCTTCTGCATGAATTCGTCGGCCGCGAGCTTCTGGTCGCGGTAGCCGGTCCAGCCGTAGTCGTCGAACACGATCATTCCGCCCGGGCTGATGCGATCGAACAGCATTTCCAACGCGCCGCGTTCCGCCTGGGCGTTGTTCATGTCGACATGCAGGAACGCGATGCGCGGCGGCGCGACCTCGGCCAGCACATCTGGGACCTTGCCGCGAGTGACCAGCACATTCGGCCAGGCGGCGAACCGCGCGCTCACCTGCTCGAACAGCTCCGGCGAGTGCGCCGGCAGCCGCTTGCCTTCGCCCTCGCCGCCGGGCGGATCGAACAGGTCGTACAGATAGCACTGCCGGCCAGGCAGTCCGGCGAGGTAGCGCACCACCACCGCCATCGAGTAGCCCTGGTAGCTGCCGCATTCGACATATTCGCCGGCCACGGCAAGACAGCTCTCCGCCGCCCAGCACAGCGTATGCGTGCGCCAGGCGAGGGTCAGTTCGATATGCGACGGCCGCTCCGCGGTCACCGCCGCGACCAGCCGCGGATCGCTCAGGAAGCCGTGGGTATGGCCGAAGGTGATGAGATTGTCGGCGATGAACCACGGCCCACGCGGATCGCCAATGCCAGTGGCTGTGGCCACCAGGGCGCGCAAGGCCGCCAGGCTTTCAGGACTGTGTTGCAGGCCCCAGAACAGGCTTGGAATGTGCAGCCCGTGGGCGGCGGCTGCGTCGGACATCGATTGCTCCAGCGGATCACTGATCCGCCGAACCTGCCCGGGCACGATGAACAAGCCCTGAATCAGGTAATCGCCGCTCGTACCAGGGCCGGCTGGCGCGCACCAGGCGGACCACCGAGAGCATCACCGGCACCTCGACCAGCACGCCGACCACGGTCGCCAGCGCGGCGCCGGACTGGAAGCCGAACAGCGCGATCGCCGTGGCGACCGCAAGCTCGAAGAAGTTGGACGCGCCGATCAGCGCCGACGGTCCGGCGACGCACCACTCGACCCCGAGACGGCGGTTCAGCCAGTAGGCGAGGCCGGCATTGAAGTAGACCTGCACGATGATCGGGATCGCCAGCAGCAGGATCACCAGCGGCTGGCGCACGATCTGCCCGCCTTGCAGGCCGAACAGCAGAATCAGCGTCAGCAGCAGCGCCGCCAGCGACAGCGGGCCGAGACGCCGCAAGGTGCGCGACAGGCCGAACGCCCCGCCTGCGGCAAGGCTGCCTGCCGCCAAAGCTGCGCGACGATCACCGGCACCACGATATAGAGCACGACCGACAGCAGCAACGTGTCCCACGGCACGCTGATCGACGACAGCCCCAGCAACAACCCGACGATCGGTGCAAACGCGATCACCATAATGGTGTCGTTCAACGCCACCTGGCTCAACGTGAAATGCGGTTCACCATCCACCAGGTTCGACCAGACGAATACCATCGCGGTGCATGGCGCGGCAGCGAGCAGGATGAGTCCGGCGATATAGCCGTCGATCTGGCCTTCCGGCAGCAACGGACGGAACAGATGGCCGATGAACAGCCAACCGAGCAGCGCCATGGAGAACGGCTTGACCAGCCAGTTCACGCCGACC
>DASXNR010000383.1:0-12700 GCA_036494925.1 Acetobacteraceae bacterium | reverse complement strand
CCATGCCGCGCCGCTGGCAGAGTGGCGCAGTCTGGACCTCGGCAAGCTGCAGGTGACGCTGACTGTGAACGGCGAGACCGTGCTGGAGCAGGCAGGAGGGCACGCCACGGGCGATCCGCTCGCGAGTGCGGTGGCGCTGGTGAACATGATGCGCGAGCAAGGCGGCGTGCGGGCCAGGCAATTTGTGACATGCGGGTCGTACACCGGACTTCGCTATCTGAAGCCCGGTGATGAGTGCGGGGTGAGTTTCGCCGGTCTAGGGTCAGCCTGGGTGAAGTTCAGCGATTGACCAGCACATTCGCCGGATCGGCGGGGATCTCGCCGCGTTCGACGCGCTTCACCACCTCGGTCAGCATCGCATGTGTCGGCGCCGGCACGCCGACCTCCGCGCCTTTCTCGGCGATGAAGCCGTTCATGAACTCGATTTCCGTGCGACGCCCCTTCGCCATGTCCTGCGCCATCGACGGCCGCTGCAGGTCGCTGCGGGCCGCGGCATCGGTGGCCGCCACCATCAGCGCCTCGATCTCGGCCAGCGCGCCACGATCGCCTTCCGCGGCCCGTGCCAGCGTCTCCGGTTCCAGCGCGCCGATCCTGCCCAGCGTGAAGCCCAGCGCCTGACCCACGCGCACCGACTCGCCGCCCAGGCGGATACAGATGCGGCGGATCGCGTCGTGGCCGTCGCGCGCATTGCCGCCAAGCCCGGTTGCCGCCGAAACACCGTTGCGCATGCCGTTCACGCACAGCTTGGTCCAGCGCTCGCCCCACAGATTGTCGGTGGCATGCGCGGTATCGATGCCATCGAGCATCGCGACAAGCTCCTCGACCCGGCGCGTGATGCGGCCGTGCGGTTCGCCGACATGGAACGATACGACGTTCCGGTTCTTCATCATCGAGCGTCGGACATGCCCCGGCTCGAACAGCTCAACGCCGACACCACCGCCGACCACGCAGCCGACGGTACGGCCCCAGCCCACAACGCTGGCGATGCGCTCCTCGTTGATACAGTTCTGCGACGAGACCACGAAGCCGCTGGGGGTGAGATACTGGCGGATCAGCCGCGTTGCCCACACCGTGTCGTATGACTTCACTGCGATGAACGCGATATCGATCGGCGGCTGCTTCGCCAGTTGCTGTGCGTCGGTGACATGCATGGCGTTGACGCGGACGGTGCGGTTTTCGGCGCCGGTCATGCCGTGAAGGCGCATACCCTCGGCGCGCATCACCTCGACATGTGCGGGCCACGGGTCGATCAGCGTCACGTCATGACCCAGCGCCGCGAGATTCGCGCCGATATAGCCGCCGACCGCGCCGGCGCCGACGAAGGCGATGCGTTTGGCCATTGCTGTGGTTTCTCCCGTTAATCGGCGTCGAGCGGCATCTCCGCGGCTTCTGCCCGCAGCCACACCGCGGTGTCGTGGAACACTGCGCCACCCATTGGCGGCGCCGGGTCGTCGCTGGTCAGCGCGTTGATGCCGATACCGCCTTCGAACGCGGCATTCGGCCACACGCTTTCCGCCACCACCACGCCCGGCTGCATCCCATCGAACAGACGCGCATGCAACACGACGTCGCCACGCGCATTGCCGAGCCGCACACGGTCGCCATCGGCGATACCGGCGCGCGCCGCGTCCGCCGGATGCAGCAGCACGTTCGGCCGTCCTTCGCGCTGCCGCGACGTCGGCGTCTCGGTGAAGCAGGTGTTGAGAAACTGCCGCGCGGGCGCCGTCACCATGCGGAATGGGCGATCCGGCGTCGCTTCATCCGTCGCCGGCATGTAGTCGGGCAGTACCGGCATGCGCGCCCAATCGGGCCCGATCGCGCGCCACTCGGGCGCGAAATGAAAGCGCTTGTCCACCTGCGGGAAGCCGTGGTGGAAATGCGCATCGGCGAACGGCGGTGCGATGTCGATCCCATGCTGTTCCAGCACGGTCTTCGCGTCCGGCCAGCCGGAGGCACGCAGTGTGGCATCGATGATCTCCATCGCGGTCATCTCGAAGCCGCGGTGCGTGGCGCCCAGCCGCGTCGCGAGACCCTGGTGCACCGCATGGTTCGGCCGGCACTCGCCCGGCGGTTCGATCAGCTTCGCGCCGACCTGGATGTAGCTGTGTCCACCGGCCTGGTACAGATCGTCGTGCTCCATGAACATCGTTGCCGGCAGCACGATGTCGGCCAGCAACGCGGACTCGGTCATGAACTGCTCGTGCACCGCGACGAACAGATCATCGCGCAGGAAGCCTCGGCGCACGCGATTGGTGTCGGGCGCCACCGTCGCAGGATTGCTGTTCTGGATCAGCATCGCATGCACGGGGCAGCCGCCGTGCAACGCGTCGCGATCGCCGTTCAGCACGCTGGCCACCCGGCTCATGTCGAGGATCCGGGTGGCCGGATCGACTGCATCCAGGCCCTCGATCAGCGTCTTGTCCCAGTCGCAAATGCTGCGATAGCTCCACAGCGCCCCGGCGCCTTCGTGCTGCCACTTGCCGGTGACGGTCGGCAGGCAGGTCACCGCGTGCATCGACGCGGCACCGTTGCGCGAGCGCGCGAACCCATAGCCGATGCGGATATAGGCGCGCTGCGTCGTGCAGTACAGCCTGGCGAACTCCTCGATCTGGTCAATTGACAGGCCGGTGATCGCCGCTGCCCACGCCGGCGAGCGGGTCGCCAGGTGCGTCTCCAGCCCGGCGGGAAAATCGGAAAAGCGTGCCAGGTAATCGCGATCGGCGTAGCCGTCGCGAAATGCGACGTGCATCACGGCACAGGCCAGCGCCGCGTCGCTGCCCGGCCGCAGCGCCAGGTGCATGTTGGACACCGCCGCCGTGCCGGTGCGATACGGGTCCACCACCACCAGCCTGGCGCCGCGCTGCTTCCGCGCCCGCGCGATATGGGTCATCACGTTGACCTGCGTGGAGACCGGATTGCCGCCCAACATCACGATCAGGTCGGAGCCCGCCATCTCGCGCGGATCCGGCCCGATGAAGCGGCCCACGCCGGCCATCCAGCCGGCCTCGCAGATCGAGGTGCAGATCGTCTTCGCCTGGCGGGAATATCGCATCACGTGGCGCAGCCGGTTGATGCCGTCGCGCTGCACGAGGCCCATCGTGCCGGAGTAGTAATAAGGCCACACTGCCTCGGCACCATGCCGGCCGGCGGTCACGACGAACGCCTCCGCCACGCGGTCCAGCGCCTCGTCCCAGGAGATCGGGCGGAACTGCCCCGACCCCTTCGGTCCGATGCGCAGCAGCGGCTCCGTCAACCGGTCCGGATGGTGGATGCGTTCCGCGTAGCGCGCCACCTTGGCGCAGATCACGCCGGCCGTGTAGCTGTTGGCGGCGGATCCGCGCACCGCGCCGATCTGCCGGCCGTCCAGCACTTCGATCTCGAGGGCGCAGGTGGAAGGGCAGTCGTGCGGGCAGGCGGAATAACGAAAATAGCGTTGCATGGAGGCGGAGCCTAGCGTCCGGCGCGCGGCCTTGGCAAAGTAGGGCAAATGGGGGTTCTGGGAGACTCATCATGCTGACGAGACGCGCCCTGCTGGCCACCTCGGCCACCGCCGTCGCGGCGCCCGCCGTGCTGACGCAGGTGCGTGCCGCCACGCCCAAGGGCGTCGTGGTGATGGCCAAGCAGATCGATGACATTGTCAGCTTCGATCCGGCCGAAGCGTACGAGTTCACCAACGGCGAGGTCGATGCCAATTGCTACCGGCGGTTGATCCACCCGAACCTGGACGATGCGACCAAGATCGAGGGCGACCTGGCGGAGAGCTGGACGGTCAGCCCCGACGGCCTGACCTTCACCTTCAAGCTTCGGCGCGACGCGAAATTCGAGTCCGGCAATCCGGTAACCGCGAACGACGCCGCGTTCAGCCTGCATCGTGTGGTCAAGCTGAACAAGACACCGGGATTCATCGTGACGCAGTTCGGCTTCAGTCCGGACAACGTGGAGAAAACGATCCGCGCGCTCGATGACTACACGCTGGAAATGAAGCTGCCGGAAGAGGCGGAGGCCACCAGCTTCGTGCTGTACTGCCTGTCCGCCAACGTCGGCAGCGTGGTCGACATGAAGACTGTGATGGCGAACCAGGCCAACGGCGACCTGGGCAATGCCTGGCTGAAGACCCGCACCGCCGGTGCCGGCCCATACAAGCTGACCGAGTGGGCGGCGAGCGACCACGTCATCATCGATGTCAGCCCGAATGCGGCGGAGAAACCGCTGATGCGCCGCATCGTGATGCGCCACGTCGCCGATCCCTCCGCACAGCTTCTGCTGTTGCAGAAGGGCGACGCCGACATCGCGCGCGAGCTCGGCTCCGACCAGCTCAAGTCGATCGCCGCCGACAAGGACCTGACCGTCGCATCGTCGCCGCAGGGCACGTCGATGTACATCGCGATGAACCAGGCGATGCCGGAACTGCAGAAGGTGCAGGTGCACCAGGCGATCAAGTGGGCGATCGACTACGACGCGATCGCCGCAAACATCACGCCGAATACCTGGAGCGTGTGCCAAACATTCCTGCCCTATGCTCTGCCCGGCGCGTTGAAGGGCACGCCATTCAAGAAGGATGTGGCGAAGGCGAAGCAGTTGCTGGCCGAGGCCGGGATGGGCAGCGGATTTGCCGTCGCCATGGACTACATCTCCACCTCGCCGAATTCCGAGATCGCCCAGGCCATCCAGGCCGATCTGGCAGCGATCGGCATCAAGGTGACGTTGCTGCCGGGAGACCAGAAGCAGGTCATCACCAAGACCCGCGCGCGACAGCACCAGTTGGCGATGCTGTCCTGGGGCACCGACTACTTCGATCCCAATTCCAACAGCCAGGCCTGGTGCGAGAACCCCGATGACTCGGATCAGAGCAAGCTGAAGATCCTCGCCTGGCGCAGCCACTTCGTCGACCAGGAGCTGACGAGCGAATCGCAGGCCGCGGTGCGCGAGCTGGATCCGGCGAAGCGTATCGCGCTGTATCGCACCATCCAGCAGCAGTTCATGGAGCGCGCACCGTTCGCGATGCTGATGCAACGCAACGCGGTGGCGGTGCTCGGCAAGGGCGTATCCGGCTTCAAGGTGGGGCCGATGCCCGACTACACGCGCTACTCGACCATAACCAAGACCTGAAACTCACGGGAACGGGAGACCGATCATGCTGACGAGACGCACACTGCTAGCCACTTCCGCGGCCGGACTGGCCGCACCATCCGCGATCGGCACGGCTGACGCCGCCACGCCAAAGAACGTGGTCGTTCAGGCCAAGGCGATTGACGACATCATCGGCGCGTTCGACCCTGCCGAATCCTACGAAGGCTCGAACAACGAGGGCTGCGGCAATATGTACCGCAAGCTGATCGTGCCCGACCCCGCTAATGCCGACCAGCTACTTGGCGATCTGGCCGAGAAGTGGGACGTCAGCAAGGACGGTCTGACCTTCACCTTCCAGATTCGCCGCGGCGTGGTGTTCGACAGCGGTAAGCCGCTGACCGCCGAAGACGCCGCATTCAGCCTCCAGCGGGTTGTCAAACTCAACAAGACCCCAGGCTTCATCCTCACGCAGTTTGGCTGGAATGCGGACAACGTCGAGAAGATGATCTCGGCCAAGGGCGAATACGTGTTGGAGCTGAAGCTGCCGGAAGTGCAGGCGAGCACCTTCGTGCTGTACTGCCTGTCCGCCACTGTCGGTTGCGTGGTGGAGAAGGCGACGGTCCTGGCCAATCAGACCAACGGCGATCTTGGGAACGCGTGGCTCAAGTCGCACAGTGCCGGTGCTGGCAGCTATCGCATGGTTGACTGGGCGGCGAGCGACAAGATCATTTTGGAGACCAACCCGCACGCCGCGGTGAAGCCGCACATCGGACGCACTGTCATCAGGCATACGGCCGAGCCCGCGGCGCAGCTTCTGCTGGTGCAGAAGGGCGACGCCGACATCGCCCGCGACCTCAATGCCGACCAGCTCAAGCCGATCATGAGCAGCCCGGACTTCAGCTTCGCCAAGGCCGACCAGCTCATGTCGATGTACCTCGGCCTGAACATGGGGCTGCCACAGTTCCAGAAGACCGAGGTGCTGCAGGCGATCAAATGGGCGATCGACTACGACGCGATCGCCAAAAACATCACGCCGAATGTATGGAGCGTCTGGCAGACCTTCCTGCCGAAGGGTTCGCCGGGATCGATCCCCGACAACCCGTTCAAGAAGGACGTCGCGAAAGCGAAGGCGCTGTTGGCGAAGGGCGGTTACCCGGATGGCTTCTCGGTGACGCTCGATCATGCGGCGAAGTCACCGTACGCGGAAATTGCCCAGGCGGTGCAGGTCGACCTGGCGGCGATCGGGGTCAAGCTGCAGCTGCTCGCCGGCGAGCAGAAGCAGGTCACCACCAAGATGCGCGCGCGCCAGCACCAGATCACTCTGATGACCTGGTTCCCCGACTATCTCGATCCGAACTCAAACACCCAGGCGTTCAATTCCAATCCGGACGATACCGACGCCACCAAGCTCAAGCTGCCCGCATGGCGCTGCCATTACTATGACAAGGAACTCACGGCCGAGGTCGAAAAGGCATCAAAGGAACTGGACGCCAAGACGCGGATGGAGAGGTACGCCCAGATGCAGCGTGACTCACTGGAACGCTCGCCGTTCGTCTTCCTGCTGCAGAACGCCGAGATTGCCACCATGCACAAGGGTGTCTCCGGGATTTATATCGGCCTGCTGCCCGACTACACCCGCTACGCGCAGATCGCGAAGGCGTGAGCGCATCTCGCCTGCGTCCGGCGCTGGGGGGGCTGGCCAGCGTCCCGGTGACGCTGTTCGGCCTGATCCTGGTGACGTTCCTGATCGGCCGGGCGATGCCGATCGATCCGGTGATCGCCATCGTCGGCGATCATGCCCCGGCCGACGTGATCGCCCGTGTGCGCAAGGAACTGGCACTCGACGAACCGCTATGGGTGCAATTCGGCATCTTCCTGCGCAACATGGCGCATGGCGATCTCGGCCATTCGGTGATGACGACGCGACCGGTGCTGGTGGACATTGGACGCTTCTTCCCGGCCACGCTCGAACTTGCCACCGCGGCAATCATCATGGCCGTGGTGATCGGTATCCCGCTAGGCGTGACCGCCGCGTCCCGGCAAGGCTCGCGCTTCGACCACGTGGTGCGGGTGATCAGCCTCACCGGGCAGTCGGTGCCGGTGTTCGTGCTGGGCCTGCTCGCGCTTCTGGTGTTCTACGTGAAGCTCGGCATCGCGCCGGGGACCGGCCAGTTGGACGTGGCGTACGAGGGAGTAGTGCCGAGGGTCACCGGCATGCTGGTGATCGATGCGCTGCTGGCCGACGACTGGGATTCGTTCTGGGACGCGCTGTCGCATCTGGCGATGCCGGCATCAGTGCTCGCTTATTTCTCGATGGCGTACATTACTCGCATGACTCGTGCCTTCATGATCGAGTCGCTGTCCGGCGAGTACATCATCACCGCCCGCGCCAAAGGGCTGTCGGCAACCCGCATCCTGTGGCGGCACGCGTTCGGCAATATCTCGGTCCGCCTCGTCACCGTGCTGGCGCTCGCTTATGCCAGCCTGCTGGAAGGCGCGGTCATCACCGAGACCGTGTTTTCCTGGCCCGGGCTCGGGCTGTACCTGAACGTGTCGCTGCTCAACGCCGACATGAATGCCGTGCTTGGCGCGACGCTTATGGTCGGGCTGGTCTATGTGGTGCTGAACCTGCTGGCCGACATGGCATACCACTTGCTTGATCCGCGCGTGCGATGATCGTCCTGTCCCGCGACTGGTTGCTGAGCGAAACGCCGGTATCGCGCGCACAAGCCGCGTGGGTCCGCCGCTATCGCGGCTGGCTGCAGTTCCGCACCAATGGGCTGGCAATGGTCGGGTTGGTAACCGCGGCCATCATGATTTTCATGTCGCTGGCGGCGCCGCTGCTGACCTTGCAGGACCCAAGTGCGCAGGACCTCGCGGGCAGGCTTGCACCGCCGTCCTGGCAGCACTGGCTCGGCACCGACGAACTCGGGCGCGACATCTACACCCGCGTGCTGTACGGCGGGCGCATCACGCTGGGCATGGTGGTTGCGGTGGTGCTGCTGGTGGCGCCGGTCGGTCTCGCCGTGGGTAGTATTGCCGGTTATTTGGGCGGGCTGGCGGATCGCGCGCTGATGCGCGTGACCGACGTGTTCCTGGCGTTTCCGCGACTGGTGCTGGCGCTGGCTTTCGTGGCCGCGCTGAAGCCTGGCATCACCAGCGCAATCATTGCCATCGCCCTGACCTCCTGGCCGCCCTACGCAAGGCTGGCGCGAGCAGAAACGCTGACGATACGCGGCAGCGACTTCATCGCCGCGGTCCGCCTGACCGGCGCGAGCAGCTTCCGCGTCATCCTGCGCCACATCGTGCCGCTGTGCCTGTCCAGCGTGATCGTGCGGGTCACCCTCGACATGAGCGGCATCATTCTCACCGCCGCCGGCCTGGGTTTCCTCGGCATGGGCGCCCAGCCGCCGATGCCGGAATGGGGCACCATGATCGCCGCCTCGCGCGCGTTCATTCTGGAACAATGGTGGGTGCCGACGATACCCGGAGTGGCGATCTTCGTCGCATCGCTCGCGTTTAATCTGCTGGGCGACGGTATGCGCGACGTGCTGGATCCGAAGCAACGGTGAATGCTGGTCCAGATCGACAATCTGCGCATCCGGTTCCCCACGCCGCATGGCTTGTCCGACGCCGTGCGCAACGTCTCGTTGACGCTGGGCCAGGAGAAGCTCGGAATCGTCGGTGAGTCCGGCTCCGGCAAGTCGCTCACCGCGCGCTCGATCCTGAAATTGCTGCCCGGCAACGCCGTGATCACCGCCGACAAGCTTATCTTCGACGACATCGATGTGATGAGTGCCGACGAGGACGCGATGCGCCGCATCCGCGGCAAGCGGGCCGGCCTGATTCTGCAGGACCCGAAATACTCGCTCAATCCAGTGATGACGGCCGGCGAGCAGATCGCCGAAGCCTGGCGCATCCACCGCGGCGGCAGCCGCAGGCTCGCTTATCGGGCGGCGATCGATCTGCTGGTCCAGGTGCAGATTCGCGATCCTGCCCGGGTCGCGGCGGCCTATCCGCACGAGCTGTCCGGCGGCATGGGCCAGCGCGTCATGATCGCCATGATGCTGGCCCCGGATCCGGAACTGCTGATCGCCGACGAACCCACCAGCGCGCTCGACGCCACGGTGCAGGCAGAAATCCTGCGCCTGATCGAGGACCTGGTGTCGCGCCGCGGCATGGGACTGATCCTGATCAGTCACGACCTGCCGCTGGTCTCGCATTTCTGCGACCGCGTCGTGGTGATGTACGCAGGACGCGTGGTCGAGGAGCTGCGCGCCGCCGATCTGCTGCACGCCAATCATCCTTACACCCGCGGACTGCTGGAGTGCCTGCCCGCGCTCAGCCACAGGCAGCGTCGTCTGGCCGTCATGCAGCGCGATCCCTCATGGCTGGAGGAATGATCGAGATCGCTGCGCTGAGCGTCCGCTTTGGCACCATCGAGGCGGTCAGGGATGTGTCGTTCAGCGTCGAGCGGGGTGAGAGTTTCGGCTTGGTCGGCGAGAGCGGCTCGGGCAAGTCGACAGTGCTGCGGGCCTTGGCCGGCCTCAACCGGAACTGGTCGGGCCGTATGACGGTGGGAAACGAGGTCTTGGCGCCCCAGCGCAGCAAGGACTTCTTCCGCCGGGTGCAGATGGTATTCCAGGATCCGTACGGGTCGCTGCATCCGCGTCAGACTGTGGACCGGTTGCTGAGCGAGCCGCTGCTGGTGCACGGCATGGACAACATCGAGCGCCGCATCCTGCGCGGCCTCAACGAAGTGGCGCTCCCTGCCGCAATGCGGTTCCGCTATCCGCACCAGCTTTCCGGTGGCCAGCGACAGCGCGTGGCGATCGCGCGCGCGCTGATGGCGGAGCCGCAGGTGCTCCTGCTCGACGAACCGACCAGCGCGCTGGACGTCTCGGTGCAGGCCGAGGTGCTGAACCTGCTGATGGATCTGCAGCAGGCACACGGCCTGACCTACATCCTGGTCAGTCATAATCTGGCGGTGGTCGCGCATCTCTGCGGGCGCATCGGCGTGATGCAGGCGGGCGAGTTGGTGGAATTGCTGTCGGCGGACGACCTGCGCGCCGGCCGTACCCGGCATCCGCATACCGCGTCGCTGCGGGAGCTCAGCATCGAGTTGGAAGAACCCGAGACAAGTCTGTGACCGACGCGCGGTGATGCATGGGCAGGTAGCACCAGGTCTGGACAATGCTGACCCGGCGCTCCTCTTATCGCTGCGACGATTCCTGACAGGCCCTAAACGAGCCTGTAGCTTTGAACCGACGCGGTGGAATCCCAATAGACGCGCCGCCGTTCGTATGAGTTCCGCATCATCGCCTGCCGCGTTGTCTTCATGCGCGATTTTGATCGCGGCCCTAATTTCCGGCGGCGAAATATTCGAGGCTTTGAGCGTTGCCCCTCCTCGGCAGTGCGGTCTCGAACAGGTGGCGCTTCCGACTGACGGCGAGTGGACCAGAAGGATGCTTCAGTTACCAACTCGGGAGGAAGGTGTAAGCGCATAATCCAACACTGCCCTGGTCGGGGAAAGAATACGCGACCCAGCGCGCTCTCGTCCGAAGCTGGCGGCGATTCGGCGGGCAATTTCTTCAATGTGGATCGGTCCCTGGGCTTCGATAATGCGGATTGCAAGTCGAGCGAGCAGTACGTGATCGGCCTCGTGCGGCTCCGCCCTTTATCGGGAACATTGCCGAGTTGCGAGGCGAGCAAACCTGCTCCACTGGGCAGGCTGGTCGACCGATCAAGCAAATCTAACAGTGGTGCGACGATCGCCATACTTGGGGGCGAGGAGACTTTGGCAGCTGCAATCGCTGCCTCTATGAGCTGGGTGACCGTCGCAACTTCCTCTTGCGCTTGCGTCAGCGCTCCCAAAGTCCACCGGCTGAAGATCCATCCTGCGGACACCACGGAGAGGGTGCCCGGTCGGCGCCTGTCTGCGTCAAAAGTGTGCCATAGCTCCCGATCACGTCGCAGAGGGACTTCTCGTGAGCAGCTGTAAGCGTTGCCAGAGCATCTGCCCGTGAGGCTCGCACGAGCTTCACGGGCAGAAGCAGCAGCGGTGCTTCACGCGCGATATTCGAGGCTTTGTCCTTGAACCATGCCAGAAAGAGGATGTTGACGCCCTGCTCGTCTTTCGCCGCTTGTGCTTCGCGCGCAATCTTGAGCGGCTTCGGAAGAGCGTCGGGACTTGGTCGCGTCTGCAGATCCTATCCATGTAGCCGCTGGCATTACCTCCCTGTCCGCCCGTTTCCGCTCGGCCGAGTGTGTCGCCATCGCTGCCATGGTCCTTCGGGCGGACAAGGCAGCATAGATTTCATCGGAACGATCGTTCACGATGCTCAGGATATTGCCGCGCGTATTCGCTCGGTTGACGTGAACCGGTCGGTTACGCGTCCCGGTCCTCGACCAGCCGGCGTCGCGTGTCCTCGAGCAGCCGGTGCAGTTCCCCGCGACCACCGGCTCTCGGAGGCCGGACCACCTGTTCGCTGTCGGTCGAATCTTCCCCTACGCTTCCCAGAGGCACCTGATCGAGCACTTTGAAGGGGCCGCGGCCAATCTAATCATTCCGATCCTAGAGAACTGCGTATAATGGTTGTCTCTCAGTTGATGCGGTGCATTCGTGAGCGACGGCGATGACGCTCCAATATACCACCAGCTCCACGGGCTTGCTGAACATCTACTGCCCTCCCTCAGTTCCGGTGCGTCGTTGCGGTCAGTCCAGCCAGTCGAAACGCTGCGCTTCTGCGCCGGCATGTGCATATTTCATCGAAATGATGCGTCGACAATCGCTGCATGCAGTCTAGGCCAGAACGCCGCGGCAGCCAGACATGAATATCTGTATGCCCGAAAGGTTAATTGTTGAGCATACACGAATTGCCGGCGCGGGCTGTGACCGTGGCCTCCTAAGCCTGACGGGTCGCAATCACTGCCGACAACCCCAGCAACCCCCACCCCACCATCAGCAACGTGCCGCCCACCGGCGCCGCCATTCCCACCCGCACGCCGCCCATCCCCAGCGCGTAGAGCGCGCCACAGAACAGCACTAACCCCACCGCGAACGCCGCCCCTGCCGCATCCGCCAGCCTTCCCCCTCTCGGCACCCACAGCCCGCACGCCAGCAATGCCAGCGCGTGCCACCCCTGCATCTCGATTCCGCTTCGCACCATCGCCAGCGCCGCCGAGTCCAGCCCGCCCAGGCCATGGGCGGCCACCGCCGCCATCGCCACCGCGGTCAGCCCCGCCAGCGCGCCCAGCGCGATCCACGTCCTTTGCATGCAATGACCCTGTTCCGCCCCGCGCCCGCTGCCTATACCATCGTCCGCCATGCCACGCGGCGACCTGTTCCCCGAGATCGGCCCGTTCGAGACCGGCTATCTGCCGCTCGCGGCCGGCCACGTCATGTACTGGGAGCAGGTCGGCAATCCGCGCGGCCGTCCGGCGCTGTTCCTGCATGGCGGCCCCGGCGCCGGCGCCGGCGCCGTGCATCGCCGCTTCTTCGACCCCGGCCACTGGCGCATCGTGATCTTCGACCAGCGCGGCGCCGGCCGGTCGCGCCCGCTGGGCGAGCTGGAGACCAACACCACCGCCCACCTGGTCGCCGACATCGAGGCGCTGCGCTGGCATCTCG
>DASXNR010000382.1:0-28179 GCA_036494925.1 Acetobacteraceae bacterium | reverse complement strand
CCGTGACCATGCGCCGTTGCTGCCGCTCGATCTGCCGGCGGAATCGCCGCGCGCGCGCAGGCGAGGATTCAAAGTGGTTTCCAGGTAGGGCCGTCACCGCTACGCTTCTGGCGACGCCATTGGGGCAAGCGCAAAGGAGTCCTGAATGCCCGGTCGTATCGATCTGAAACTGGCGGAACTCGACATCACCTTGCCCAGCCCGATGCCGCCGATCGCCAACTATGTTCCGTACGTCGTCACCGGCGACCTGGTGGTCGTTTCCGGCCAGGTGCCAGCGGTTGACGGCAAGATCGCGATCACCGGCAAGGTCGGCGCCGGCGTGTCGATCGATCGCGGCAAGGAAGCTGCGCGGCTCTGCTTCATCAATGTGCTGGTGCACCTGAAGGCGGCCTGCGGCGGCGACCTGGATCGGGTGAAGCGGGTGGTGCGGCTGGGTGGTTTCATTGCCTCGCCGCCGGACTTCAGCCAGCACGCTCAGGTGATGAACGGCGCCTCGGATCTGGCGGTGGCGGTGTTCGGCGACGCCGGGCGACACGCGCGCACCACGATCGGCGTGCCGGCATTGCCGGCCGATGCCGCCGTGGAAGTGGAGGGAATGTTCGAGATCGGTTAGGCTCGCCCCATGCCCGACGGTTCCGCCACGCTCACGCTGACGCTGCACCAGAAGATCTCCGATATTCCTTCCGCCGAATGGGACGCCTGTGCCGGCGACGGCAACCCGTTCGTCAGCCACGCCTTCCTGAGCGCGCTGGAGGACAGCGGGTCCGCCAATGCCCGCACCGGCTGGCTGCCGCAACATGCGGTGCTGCGCGGCGAGGCGGGCCAGGTCGTTGCGGTGGCGCCGATGTACGCCAAGTCGCACAGCTACGGCGAATACGTGTTCGATCACGGCTGGGCGCACGCGCTGGAACGCGCCGGCGGCGACTACTATCCGAAGCTGCAGGTCGCCGCGCCGTTCAGCCCGGCGCCGGGACCGCGCCTGCTGCGCCATCCCGATGCCGGCGTGCCGGTGGCGGCGCTGGCGTCCGCACTGCAACAGGCGTGCGGTTCGCTCGACGTGTCGTCGGTGCACGTCACCTTCTGCACTGAACCCGAGTGGCAGGAACTCGGTGGCGCGGGCTGGCTGCAGCGGCTCGGCATGCAGTTCCATTGGGAGAACGCCGGCTACACGAGCTTCGACGACTTCCTCGGCGCGTTGTCGTCGCGCAAGCGCAAGGTGCTGCGGCGCGAGCGGCGGGACGCGAATGCTGCGGGCCTGACGTTCCATGCGCTGAATGGGGCCGACATCACCGAGGCGCACTGGGACGCGTTCTACCGCTTCTATCGCTCGACGGTGGATCGCAAGTGGGGCTCGGCTTATCTGTCGCGCTCGTTCTTCTCGCTGCTGGGCGAGCGGCTGGGCGACCGCGTGGTACTGATGATGGCGTTCCAGGGCGCGAAGCCGGTGGCGGGCGCGCTGAACCTGGCGGGGGCCGAGGCGCTGTATGGCCGCAACTGGGGCTGCCGCGGCGACTGGCCGTTCCTGCACTTCGAGCTGTGCTATTACCGCGCGATCGACTGGGCGATCGAGCACGGGCTGCAACGCGTGGAGGCCGGCGCACAGGGGCGGCACAAGATCCAGCGCGGCTATCTGCCCAGGCCGACATATTCCGCGCACTGGATCGCGCATTCCGGGCTGCGGCGGGCGATCGACAATTTCCTCCACGACGAGCGCCGCGGCGTGCAGGCGGAGATGGCGCACCTGGCGGAGCAGTCGCCATTCCGCAAGGAGTGCGAACAGGACTGAGCGTCGAGGTTACCCGCGATGGCCGGGACGGGCAACAGCGGCCTCGACTTCTGATCGGAGGAAAGAAGGGGCTCAGATCACTCCCGATGAAGATACGGTTCATCCCTCTACCGTTACGGTGACCGCGACCTTTATCGCCTGTCAAAAGACTACTTAAAGGATAATATCCCACGGCCAGACCCTTCCGATACCATTGCTACAGAAGTTGCAGAAATGGGCGACGAAGTCCGTGAAGATGTGGCGCGGCTACTTATAGACGATCCGGAGCGGGGACGAGACGGCGAGATTCTTTCGGGAATTATCGACGAAGTCTATAAGAACATGCCTCCCGCAAATATGTCATCAGCCAAGTTCGCTGGTTACTATCTCATAACGACCAGAAACCAGATTGTGACGGCGCGAGAGACAGCCGCTTTCGCTGCCATGAACGGGATCATGTGGCGCGGTATGTTTTGCCGTGTGGTGCTCGAAGCACAAGGACGGCAGCACGCAGCTGGAGAACGAGCGTCATACTTTCGAGAAGAATCAGGTGATGCTTTCTTGGAGACTATCTCCAGTCTCATCCCAGTCATGGGAGAGTACATTACCAAGTTCAAGATGGCGTTTGACGCTGCGGTCAAGATATTCTCAGAGGAAGTGGTGTTGCGCGAAGCAGGCAGCAAGATACGTGAGCACACGGAAATAGCGGATAGCTTCATTCGTGTGTACATGCTCGCGACGAAAACGTGGATCGAGGGAGTGTTGAAGGTCAGACAGAGCCAGGAGCAATGCATGCAAGGTTGTCTGAAGTTCGGGCTGATCCCTGAAAAACAGGCCGCTTCCCCGGTGCAGTAAGTCAGATTCTGACGCTTTCCCCGGCGCAGCCGTTATCACGCCGGCTGGCAACGGCAATGCGGGCACGCTCGCAATTCGCAATTTTTGCAACGCGACTTTAGCCCGCGAGGAGTCCGCCATCGACCGTCATTGCGTGGCCCACCATAAAGCTCGCGGCTGGGCTGCAAAGCCATACCGCGACCGCGCCCCGCCCGACCGCGCCACCTGCCGAGGCTCCCGGCGCGCCGCTTGTGCTGCCCACCGAGGCAGAAATCGCCGCCTGGGTCCGCCGCCGGCCGATCGGCGCCGTCATCGCCGATATCTGCCGCGATCTCGGCATCGTGTGCGGCCATCCGCTGTGGCGGGAGCTGCAGCGCGCCATCACCCGTGAGCGCGGCAACTACTTCCGGCTGGTCAGCGAAATCGTCGATCGGGGGCCCGGCTCATTGCCGCAGTCTGGTTCCCCAACCCGCTACCGGAAGCGCACCCTGCCGCCACCGGCCCGCCCTGGGATCATGGTCACCATCGATAGGTCATGGAACCGCAAGACACGCGGGTCAGCAGCCCAATGCTGAACTGAGGGTCACCAACCCGGCATTATTCTCGTGGTTAGCGTGGTTTGTGGTTTCAATTTCTTCCCTGCCGCGCCTCCGCCAGCAGGCACAGGATCTCGAACAGGATCGATGCGCCATTGAACGAGGTGATCGTGCCGACGTCGAACGGCGGCGCCACCTCCACCAGATCGCCGCCCACAAAATCGATGCCGCGCAGCGCGCGCAGCAGGCGCAGCGCCTCCAGCGCGGTGATACCGCCCGCCTCGGGCGTGCCGGTGCCCGGCGCCTGCGACGGATCGAGGCTGTCGATGTCGAACGTCAGGTAGGTGGGGCCGCTGCCCGCCACTCGCCGCGCCTCCTCGGCCGCGTAGCGCCAGCCCTGGTCGTGGAACTCCTCCATCCCCAGCACACGCATGCCGGAACGGGTGGAAAACCCCCACATGTCCGGATCGTTGGTGGTGCCACGGATGCCGATCTGGATCACCCGTTTCGGATCGAGCAGCCCCTCCTCGGTGGCGCGGCGGAACGGCGCTCCGTGGTGGAAGCGCGAGCCGAGATAGTCGTCGCCGGTGTCGCAATGGGCGTCGATGTGGATCATGCCGACCGGCCGCTGTGCGGCGACCGCGCGCAGGATCGGCAGGCTGATCGAATGGTCGCCGCCGACCGACAGCGGCACCACCTTGGCCGCGACGACCGTGGCGTAGAAGGCGGCGATCTCGGCCAGCGCGCCCTCGAGCGTGTAGGGCTGCTCGATCCAGCAGTCGCCAAGGTCGCGCACCCGTGCGGTGTCGAACGGCGCGATGCCGTGCGGATGCAGCCGGCGCAGCAGCGAGGACTGATCGCGCACCGCACGCGGCCCGTGGCGGGCGCCGGTGCGGTTGGTGACGCCGCCGTCATACGGGACGCCGATCACGCCGATATCGGCGTCGGCCAGCGATTCGGTGTGCGGGGCACGGAAGAAGGTGGGGATGCCGGTGTAGCGCGGGCGCGCCTGCGGGTCGGTCATCTCCTGGTAGCGGGTGGGGCGCTTGATCGGGTCCATCGGAGGCGGCTCCTTGATGGGTTTCGCTGCACTCAACCCATCCTACGCCGTTCGTCACCGAGTCTGCATGCCCTTGAGGCCCTCTCCGCCGCGTCGCACAATTCACCCGTCGCGAACGCAAGGACACACCCGCATGCCTGCCCCCGGCCGCTATCGCATCGGTTTCGACATCGGCGGCACCTTCACCGACTTCATCCTGCTCGACACCCAGCGCAACGACATCCGGCTGCACAAGTGCCTCACCACACCGCACGATCCGTCGGTCGGCGCGCTGGAGGGCCTCACCGAACTGCTGCACGCGGCGCGGCTATCACTGGCCGATATCGGCGACGTGGTGCACGGCACCACCCTGGTCACCAACGCGCTGATCGAGCGCAGCGGCGCGCGGCTCGGGCTGATCACCACGCGCGGCTTCCGCGATATCCTGGAGATGGGCACCGAGCAGCGCTACGACATCTATGACTTGTTTCTACGCTTCCCCGACCCGCTGGTACCGCGCCGCCACCGAATTGAGGTGGCGGAGCGCATGGACCGCGACGGCAACGTGCTGACGCCGCTCGATCCGGTCGAGGTGCGCGCGGTGGCGCAGCGCCTGGTCGCCGCCGGCATCGAGGCGATCGCTATCTGCTTCCTGCACGCCTACCGCAATCCCGCCCACGAACGCGAAGCGGCGGCGATCGTGCGCACCGCGTTCCCCGACATCGCAGTGTCGATCTCTTCCGACGTGGTGGCGGAGCTCTGGGAGTACCAGCGTTGCAACACGACCTGCGCCAACGCCTACGTGCAGCCGCTGATGTCACGCTACATCGCCAAACTGGAACGCGAGCTGCATGCCCACGGCTTTCGCGGTGAGCTGCGCTTCATGCACTCGGCCGGCGGCTTGCTGTCACCGGAAACGGCGCGCGACTTCCCGATCCGCATGCTGGAGAGCGGCCCGGCCGGCGGCGGCCTCGCCGCCGCGTTCTTCGGCGCCGCTGCGGGCCGCGCCGACGTGATTTCGTTCGACATGGGCGGCACCACGGCGAAGGCCTGCCTGATCGAGAACAGCCGCGCCGAGATCGCGCCGATGATGGAGGCGGCGCGCGTGCATCGGTTCAAGAAGGGCTCCGGCCTGCCGATCAAGGCGCCGGTGATCGACATGATCGAGATCGGCGCCGGTGGCGGTTCGGTGGCGTCGATCGACGAGGTGGGGTTGCTGCGCGTCGGCCCGCATTCCGCTGGCGCCGATCCGGGGCCGGCGTGTTACGCGCGTGGCGGCACCGAGCCGACGGTGACCGACGCCAACCTGCTGCTCGGCTATTACGATCCCGGTTTCTTCCTGGGCGGCCGCATGGCCCTGGATCGCGACGCGGCGGAACGCGCGCTGGCGACTGTGGGAGCGAAGCTGAACCTCAGCGCGATTGATACCGCGTGGGGCATCCACCGCATGGTGGTGGAGAACATGGCCGCTGCCGCTCGCATCCACATCGTGGAGAAAGGCAAGGACCCGCGCGGCTACGCCATGGTCGGCTTCGGCGGCGCCGGCCCGGCGCATGCCGCCGAGGTGGCGCGCGTGCTGGGGGTGAAGCAGGTGCTGATCCCGCCGGCATCAGGTGCCGCGTCGGCGTTGGGCTTCCTCGCGGCGCCGCTGTCGTTCGAGCAGGTCCGCAGTCACCCGGTGCGGCTCGCGGCGCCAGGTGCGGCGGCGATCATCGACGCTATACTGCAAGAACTTACGTCGGCCGCATCCGCGAGACTGGCCGATGTGCCGGAGATCGTCACCGAACGCCTGGCCGACATGCGCCTGGAAGGCCAGATGCACGAGATCAGCGTCCGATTGCCGGATGGCGCGATCACTGATGCGATGATGCCGGCCATTCGCCAAGCATTCGCCACCGCCTATGCGGCGCGATATACGTCCGTGTATGCAGGGGTCGGCGTGATGGCGGTCTCGTTCCGCGTGCGCTGTCGTGGGCCGCTGCCGCAACTTTCGCTGACCGAGTCCGACGCGCGATCTGCTGGTCCGGCGCGAAAGGGAACCCGTGCGGCCTGGTTCGGCGGCGGATTCGTGGATACACCTGTCTATGACCGCTACGCCCTGGCAGAAGGCGCGCGTATCAGTGGCCCGGCAATCATCGAGGAGCGCGAGGCAACCACGATCATTCCGCCCGGCGACAGCGTTACCGTCGATGCCACCGGAACGTTGGCGATCGAGATCGGCCTCGCCGCGGCGCCCGCCGCGTGCATCACCGCGGACACGCCGATCAACCAGGCCGCGGCGCTGATCGAGGCCGATCCGGTTTCACTGGAAATCATGTGGAGCCGTCTCGTCACCGTGGTCGAGGAGATGTGGCACACGATCTGCCGCACCGCGTTCTCGCTGATCGTCTCCGAGGCACAAGACTTCGCCTGCGATCTGCTGGACGCGCGTGGCGATTCGTTGGCGCATTCACCGCGCGCGATGCCGGTGTTCAACCTGACACTGCCGCGCGCGGTGAAGGCATTGCTGGAGCGCTTCCCGCCTGAGACACTGCAGCCTGGCGACGTGCTGGTCACCAACGATCCGTGGCTCTGTGCCGGCCATCTGTTCGACATCGCCGTGGTCACGCCGGTGTTCCGCGACGGTGCCTTGGTGGCGCTGACCGGCACCGTCGGCCATGTCGGCGACATCGGCGGCACCAAGGATTCGCTGCGCGCCCGCGAGATCTACGAGGAAGGCATCCAGATCCCTCCGATGATGCTGTATCGCGCCGGCACGCCGAACGACGACCTGTTCACGCTGATCGCCGAGAACGTGCGCAAGAGCGAGGAGGTGCTGGGCGATATCCACTCCTTCATCGCCGCCAACGCGCTGGGCGCCGAACGCCTGGTGGCGTTCATGGACGAGTACGGCATGCACGATCTGCGCGCGCTCGCCCATGTGGTGCAGACCCGCGCCGAGAGCGCAATGCGCGAGGCGATCCGGGCGTTGCCCGATGGGGTGTATCGCTCGGAGATCTGGAACAACCCGCTCGGGCAGAAGCTGAACTATCCGCTGAAGCTCGTCGTGCAGGGGGACGCGATCGAGCTGGACTTCGAGGGCGCGCCGGCACAACTCCCGCAGGGCGGGCTGAACTGCACCTACAGTTACACGGCCGCGCACGCGACCTATCCGATGAAGTGCATTCTGACTCCGCAACTGCGCAGCAACGCGGGCTGCTACCGGCCGTTCACCGTGAAAGCGCCAGCTGGCTCGATCCTGAACTGCACCAAACCTGCGTCGGTCAACCTGCGCACGCGCGTCGGCTGGTATATCGCGCCCAACATCTTCCGCGCGCTGGCGGATATCGCGCCGGCGCAGGTGCAGGCGGCCACCGGCCTGCCCGTCGCGATCAACATCTACGGCCGCGAGGCGAATGGGCACGTCTATGCCGACCACTTCTTCATGGGCGCAGGCCAGGGCGCCTCGAACAGCGGCGACGGCAAATCGGCACTGCTGTATCCGACCTCGGCCGCGAACACCTCGGTCGAACTGATGGAGACGCGCGCGCCGGTGCTGGTGCTGGAGAAAACCTTCGTCACCGATTCCGGCGGAGCCGGCGAACATCGCGGCGGCTGCGGCGTGAGAACGCGGCTGCGCAAGCTGTATGACGACGGGTTGCCAACGCTGGCATCGGTTTATCCGGAAGGTGTCGGCGTCACCGTGCAGGGATTGCATGGCGGTCTGCCGGGTGGAGGCGTGCGCGGCGTGGTGCTCGATCCAGACGGCAACGTGGTGCACGACTGCGGCACCGGCGAACTGGTCACGCTGACGCGCACCGATCAGATCGTCGAGGTGCGGCTCGCCGGCGGCGCCGGCTTCGGCGATCCGCGGGCGCGACCGGCCGCGTTGGTGGAACAGGATGTGACGGAAGGCATCGTGTCGCCGGAAGCTGCGGAGCGTCTCTACGGTCTGCAAATCGCCGTCGACAATGCGGCTGCTGAATAGCAACGGGGCATAGAATGAGCGAGCTCACGGCAGCACGAACGACGGTCGCGCCGAGAACCAGCGCACGCATTCACCCTCGCTTTCTCGAACTGTCATCGCTGCTGCTGATCACTCCGCTATGTGTCGTGGGCGCGATCATCGGCGTGCAGCTCATCGTCACACTCGGCATCACCGCCAACACCTCGCTGATCGGCGCGCTCGCCGGCATGGCGCTGGCCCGTATCCCGCTCAACGCGTTCGTCCGCTATCGCTCGGTTCACGTGCAGAACCTGGCGCAGAGCGCGATCTCGGCCGCCACCTTCGGTGCGGGCAACGCGCTGATGCTGCCGATCGGCATTCCCTTCGTGCTCGGCCGCCCCGACCTCGTGCCGGCGCTGTTCGCCGGCGTGTTCATGGCGATGCTGGTCGACGGCTACCTGCTGTACCGCATGTTCGATTCCGAGGTGTTCCCCGCAAGCGGCGCCTGGCCACCGGGCGCGGCCGCGGCCGAGGCGATCCGTGCCGGCGACGAGGGCGGCCGCAAGGCAGCGATCCTGGGCATCGGCGTCATGGTCGGCATCGCCGGCAACTGGCTGATCGCACCCGCCGTCATGTCCGCGTTCGGCGTGGCGTTCATCGGCAACGTCTGGGCGCTGAGCATGTTCGGCATCGGACTGCTGCTGCGCGGGTACTCGGCGCTGCTGTTCAACAATCCACTGTTCGGGTCGATCATCCCGGGCGGCGACATCGCCAAGGCGTATGTGCCGCACGGCATGATGGTGGGTGCCGGCATTGTCGCGCTGATCCAGGTGGCCATCGTCATCCTGCGCCGCCGCGTTCGGACCGATGCTGTCAGTGCCACGCGCACTTCGACGGAGGTGCGACGCACACTCGGCGTGGGCAGCGCGATCTACCTGCTGATCGCGGTGGTGATCGCCATGCTGGGTGGCCTGGTGGCGCAGCTCTCGGTCGGCATGCTGGTGCTGTTTCTGGTCTACGCCGCGTTCGCGGCACTGGTGCACGAGCTGATCGTCGGCCTGGCGGCGATGCACTCCGGCTGGTTCCCCGCCTTCGCGGTGGCGTTGATCACGCTGGTGATCGGCATGCTGATTGGCTTCCCGCCGGTGGCACTGGCGTTGCTGGTCGGCTTCTCCGCGGCGACCGGTCCGGCGTTCGCCGACATGGGATACGACCTCAAGGCCGGCTACATGCTGCGCGGCTACGGCAGTGATCCTGCCTTCGAACGCGACGGGCGCCGCCAGCAATTGTTCGCAGCGATGTACGCGTTCGTGATCGCGGGCGTCGTGGTGCTGATCGCCTATCCCGGCTTGTTCGCGCAGAACCTGGTGGCACCGGTAACCCGTGTCTATGTCGCGACGATCAAGGCCGGCGCGTCGGCGGATGTGGCATGGTCGTTGGTGATATGGGCGATCCCTGGGGCGATCATCCAGTTGCTCGGCGGACCGCGCCGACAGCTCGGGATTTTGCTGGCGACGGGGCTGCTGATTCCGTTCCCGCTGGCCGGCTGGGCGGTGCTGGCCGGCATCGCCTGCCGCGTCCTGTGGCAGCGTTTCGCCAAGGCCGAAGGCATGGAGGTGTTCGGCGCCGGCGTGATCGCGGGTGACGCGCTGTTCGCGTTCTTCACTTCGACCTGGAAGGCCGCGTTCAAATAGGTGTGCGCCAGGACGATGGTTTCGCTGTAGCGAAACCCATCATCGTTCCTTCTAGCCCTCGATCCGGAAATGCGCCTCGGTCGGTTTCCCCGCGCGGCCGTTGATCGGGAGGATGTCCTGCGGGCAGGCGGAGAATGCGATCACCAGATCCGTCCCGGCGCGCAACCGGATGTAGCAGCCGGGTGTGGAAACAGGCGCCTCGAACGACAGCAGGCCCTCCACGGTCCACGGGATGTTCATGAACAGGTTGAGCGGGCTCGGCGTCTCCGGCGGTGTCAGGCCGAGTTCCGCGAGGCCCTGCGCCAGGTTGTCGGTGCAGTTGTCGTGGTACTCCTTGCAGCCCAGCTCCTGGTAGCGATAGCGATCGCACGCGGCCATCAGCGTGTCGTGGACGCCACCTGAGGTGTCCTCCAGCACGGTCAGGATCGGCTGCCGGTGATTGGTCAGCAGCGCGTCGCCGACACGCGGGATCAGCCGGTGCATCGTGGCGCGGCTATGCTCCATCGACATGAATTCCGTCATGTCGTTGCGGTTGAACGCCCAGGTGTCGACTACCTGTTCGCCATGGGTGTTGATGACGCGAATGACCTGGCCGGCCGCGACAAACGCGGCCTTGCCGCGTCGCGCCGGAATCGTGATGTCGGGCATGCTCGGTCCCCCTGCTGCTCGCACCAGTCTGCCGCGAAGACTGTGGCTGGGACAGGGCCCGTCAGGCGTGGCGGTGGCCTGCCGCCCGGATCAGTTCGCCCAATTTCCGATAGCCGGCGCCGGTCGGATGCAGCCCGTCGCGACCGACCTCCGGAGCGCAGTCGATCAGCCGGTCGCCGAAGCGTGCGGCAACCTGCCGGATGGCAGCGCGGGCGTATTCATGGTTTGCCGGCAGCAGCCAGTAGACCGCATTGCCGCGCACGCTGTCGCGCACGCGCTCCAGATTGGCGATGGTGTACGGCGATACGCCGTCATTCACGCCCAGGCTGATCACCACCCTGTCGGCTTCCCTGGGCGACAGCAGTTGATGCACGAACTGGCGGGAACTTATGCCGACGCGCGCTTCGGTACGGCACTCGGGGAGCGTGCTGCCGACGCCAAGTGCGATGCTGTCCCCGATCAGCAGACAAGGTATCAAACCGAACCTCCTTGTTGAGCGGCACACCGATAGCGCCGCCATGTCGATTCGGCTTACTGGTTATCATGTCGCGATGAAGAAACGGCTAAGGCGCGGCTTCGGCCTCGCGAACCGCACGGCGGAGCGCTTCATAGGGACGATCGAAACCGACTCGCTGTGTGAGTTCGTGCCAACTGTCGGCCACCTGTTGCACGACGGTACCGCTGAGGATCGATGCGTCCACCCACGCGGCCAGCGGCGCGGCGCCAAACAGTGCCGCGACGAAGCAGCTCAGAATGGCGATCCCCAGCAACTGTCGCGGCGTCACACCCGTTGCCACGCCTAGAATTGAAAATAGATGAACGGCGCGACACCCTCGGGGCCGAGCGCGTCGATCATCGCGATGGCGAAGCCGGCGGTGACACCCCACAGCCAGGCCGGACGCTCGCCGAGCAGCCTCGCCAGTCGTCCGGGCACATCGCGCGGGACCGCATGCAGGGCGAGTCCGAGCACGATCAGCGCGACGGTGAACGGCGTGGCCTGCATCGCGGCATCCTGGCCGTGCACCAGCGTGGTGAGGTAGATCACCACCGTGTCGAAGCTGTCGGCGCGGAACAAAATCCAGCCGAGGCAGACGATATGGAACACGATCAGAACGGCCAGCGCGCGGCCGAGCGGCTTGCGGGCCCAGTCGCCGGACCATGGTTGCAACCAACGCTCGATCACCAGGCCGATGCCATGCAGCCCGCCCCAGGCGACGAACTTCCACGCAGCACCGTGCCAAATGCCGCCGAGCAGCATGGTGATCATCAGGTTGCGCGCGGTGAACCAGCGGCCGCCGCGACTGCCGCCGAGCGGCTTGTAGAGATAGTCGCGCAGCCACGACGACAGCGAGATGTGCCAGCGCTGCCAGAACTCGCGGAGGCTCTGGGCGCGATAGGGTTGGTTGAAGTTGATCGGGAATTGGTAGCCGAGCAGAGCGGCGAACCCGATCGCCATGTCGGTGTACGCCGAGAAGTCGCAATAGATCTGCACGGCGTAGCCGTAGGCCGCGAGCATCAGGTCGGCGGTGCCGTAGCGCGACGGATCGAAGAACACCGGATCGACCAGATCCGTGGCGAGATAGGTGGCGATCACCACCTTCTTGAACAGCCCGCCGATGATCAGCAGCAGCGGTTCGGCGAGCGGCATACGTTCCGCGGGCGGCCGGGCGAGCTGCGGCAGGAAGAACGCGGCGCGCACAATCGGTCCGGCGATGAGTTGCGGGAAGAACGAGAGATACAGGAAGATATCGACCGGCCGCCGGCACACCGCGACATCGCCGCGATAGACATCGACCAGGTACGAGATGCCGTGGAAGGTGAAGAACGAGATACCGACCGGCAGGATGATCTCCATGAACGGCAGCTCGCGGTCGGTGCCGAATGCGTGCAGCAGGTGATTCGCCGACCCGACCAGGAAATCGAGATACTTGAACGTGGACAGCAGCAGCAGATGCATCGCCACGGTTATGCCGACGATCAGTTTGCGCGTCCGCGGCGCTGACGTGGCGCCGATGGCGATGCCGCCGACATAGGTCAGCAGCGAGCTGCCCGCCAGCAGCAGGCAGTAATGCCAGTTCCATTGTGCGTAGAAGAAGTAGCTGGCGGCGACGAGGACCAGCTTGCGCAATGCGTGGGCGCGCGCGAACGGCACCATCAGTGCCAGCACCACGACGAAGAACAGCAGGAAGTCGAGCGTCGGAAACAGCATCAGGCGGCGGGGCGCAGCGCGCGATATCGTTCGTAGCCGTCCATGATGGCGCGAAACAACGCTTCGGCGGTCGCCTGGTAGCCTGGCTCGAACAGATGCACGTGATCCGGCGCGGCCATCGGCGGTTTGGTCGCGGCCCAGCGCAACATGCTGCACGCGCCGCCCATTGCGGCCTGCCAATCCCAGAAATACGCCCCCTCGCGTGCCGCGACGCTGCGCTGCACCTCGCGGATCGGGGCGAGGTTCGGCGGCTCGGTCCAGTTGGGATCGCCGCAGGCGGGCGGGGCTGTGCTCTTCTTGCCGCGGCGCCGGTAACCATCGGGCGGCCCCAGCACCAGCAGTGCCGCGCCTGGGGCCGCGGCATGCAGCTCGCGCAACCGGTTGGCGAAGGTAACGCCATAGGTGGCCAGATCGGTGCTGTCGCGGAAGCCCTCGTTGGTGCCGAATGCCAGCACGATCAGCGATGGTGCGAGATGCGCGAGGTCCTGGCGCAGCAGTCCCGGGTCCCAGGTATCCATCAGATCGACGCTGGCGCTCACGGTGCCGAGGTTGGCGTAGATCACGCCGGGTCGGCCGCGTGCGACCGTCCAGGCCAGGACGTCCACTGGCCCGTCGCCGCGCGCGCGCAGCGTCAGAGTATGGCTGCCCGGTGCGGACGGCGCCGCCACCCACACCGCCTGCTCGGTTGGCGACGCCGTCGCGATCGACGTGCGCGCGCCGAGTTCCAGTTCGACGTCCAGCGTGCCGCCGCCCGGCTGACGCAGCACCTCGATCCCGGCGTGGTCGAGATCGCCCGGGTCGTCCGCAGTCAGGGTCATTGCCGCGGGCGCGTCAGCGTGTTGGCGCAGGCCGGTGACGCCGAACGGTCCGGGATCGCCGCGGTAGCTGCTGACCACCGACCAGCCGTCCGAGGTCACCGTGACGCGCGCCGGCCGGTACCAACGGTATGGTACCCCTGGCGGCAACACGCCGCGTCCGGCGTCGCCGAACCGCGTCTGGAACAGCTCGCGCATCCGGCCACTGAAGCTGTCATTGGCGGTGTGGCTGTCGCCGATCTGCAGGATCACCACCGTCGCCCCGCCGGACAGCGCACGATACAGCGGCAACAGCGGCGCGGCCGGACCGAGCTTCGCGGCAATCTCCGCTTCGGACGGGCCTGGCGGCGGGGTGGCACACGACGTGATGAGTAGTGCGGCCGCGCCGCCCAGCAACCAGCGTCGGCACAGTGACAACATAAGGACTTGGTTGCTCCCGCGAATCCGCGATGTTAGCTTAGCACAGGCAATATCCTGTACTTACGCCAATGCACCTGACCCTGCAGCGACGCGATCTGCTCTTTGCCTGTGCCCTGACGTTGCCTGTGGTGCGGACCGCACGCGCGACGGAGGCGACGACACGCGTGCTTGTGGTCGGCGATTCGCAGGCGCAGGGCCTTGCCGGTGGCCTGCAGCGTCAGTGCCGGGGCGATGGGGCGTGGCGGGTGATCGACCGCTCGCGCATTGCGACCGGGCTGTGCTCGCCGGCGCGGTTCGACTGGCCCGCGGCTGCGCCCGGCATCGGCGAGGCGGAACGCGGCGCGATCGCTGTCGTCATGTTCGGTGCCAACGACCGGCCACCAGTACGTCTGCACGGCCAGATCGACGACAAGCTGGCCGCGGCGTTCACGGTGTCGTACGGCGCGCATGTGCGGGCGATCGCCGAGGGCCTGAAGCGGTCCTGCATGGCCGTCATCTGGGTCGGACATCCGATCGTGCGCGACCCGGCGTACGCCGAGGACATGGCATTCCTCAACCGGCTTTACGCCAGGCAATCGATGGCGGCGGGCGCCGAGTGGTTCCCCTCCTGGCCGTTGTTCACCGACGCCGATGGCAACTATGCGCCGTACGGCAAAGGGCTCGATGGCCAGACCACGCGACTGCGCGCCGATGATGGGGTGCATTTCACCGGCGCAGGCTACGACGTCCTCGCCAGAGCGCTGTTGCCGGTGATCGGGCTGTATCGGCCCGCCGCCGCGCACGTCTAGCGACGGACGGAATGTTCGAATGCCTCGCCCTCGGCGATAGTCTTGCGATCGGCGTGGGCCGGGCGCGGCCGGATTGCTACGTAGCCGCCATCACCGGGATCACCTCGGAGCGCTATGTGCAGATCTTCCCAGGCATGCGGCACGTGCGGACGGCGATCATCAGCCTCGGTGTGAACGACGGCGAGGGCGTCGCCACCGCCGACAACCTGACCCGGCTGCGTGGCGAGGTTGCGGCGGACGCCGTCTATTGGCTGCTGACCGGGGGCAATCCACGGGCGCGCGAGGCGGTGCTTTCAGTGGCGCGCCGGTTCGGCGACCGGCTGATCGACGCCGCGCCACTGACAGGGCCCGACCACGTGCATCCCGACCGCGCCGGTTACGCGCGATTGGCCGCGGAGACGCGAGGCGGAGGCGGTGGCAGTCCAGCCCAGGCATCGGCGTATCGGGACTTTTTGTCGCCGGCCCGTGTGTATCGGGCGTTTCCCGGCATGCACGTGTGGAACGGACCGAACAACCTGAACGGCACGTCGGTGACCGGCGCGCTGCCGTAGTCTCGGTCAGGCCAGCAGATCCCGCAGCGCCTCAAGTTCGTGCAGCGTTTCCGTCAGCAACGCCCGCAGGCGTTCGACCTCCGGGTCGACCTTGGGGCGAATATTGACACGAGCAACCTGCGGAGAAGCAGCGGGCGCCAGCCCGGGCATCGGCAGTTCCGGCTCCGGCAGTGTTGCCGCGCGCTCTGCTTCGGCAGCCTCCTGTTCGTCTTCCGGTGCCGGCGGGATGTCATCGGACAGCCTGCCGCCGCCCTCGCGCAGCAGCCGCTGCACTCCCTTGATGGTGTAGCCTTGTATGTACAGGAGATCGGAAATTCGCCGCAGCAGCGCGATATCGTCGGGACGATAGTAGCGCCTGCCGCCGCCTCGCTTCAGCGGCTTTACCTGGGGAAATTTGGTCTCCCAGAACCGCAGTACATGCTGCGGGATATGCAGTTCGTCGGCCACCTCGCTGATGGTGCGGAATGCGTTCGGCGCCTTCTTCGGTCGCGAGCGTCCGACCGGCGGCAATGCCATGTCATCGACGGGGTCGCTCATTCATCGTCATCCGGGCCAGGCGTCGTTCCGTTCACCCGCGCCTTCAGAACGTGGCTGGGGCGGAATACCAGGACGCGGCGCGGCATGATCGGCACTTCCTTGCCGGTCTTCGGATTGCGGCCGATCCGACGGCCCTTCTGCCGCACTGAAAAGGTTCCGAACCCACTGATCTTGACCGATTCTCCTGCTTCCAGAGCGGCGGACACGCGCTCCAGAACAGTTTCCAGGAGATCGGCGGATTCGTTCCGTGACAGGCCAACCTGAGTATAGATCGTCTCGGCCAGATGCGCGCGCGTGACAGTCTGCATCCGGGAACGCTAGGCAGGCGATGCCGCACAGTCAAGCAATTAGCAGAACAAAATCAATCAGGATCAGGATGTTGCAGGAAGGCGCCGAGTGAGGTTCGCAGCATTCACATGCGCACCAGTGCGGAACCCCAGGCCAAACCACCACCCAACGCCTCCATCAACACCAGGTCGCCCTTGCGGATCCTACCGTCCTGACGTGCCTCGGCGAGCGCCAGCGGCACCGAGGCAGCCGAGGTGTTGGCATGCCGATCGACGGTGATCACCACCTGCTCCGGTGCCAGGCCAAGCTTGCGGCCCATCGCATCGATGATCCGCAGATTGGCCTGATGCGGCACCAGCCAGTCGATGTCGCGCTGGGTCAGCCCATTGGCTGCGAGTGCTTCCTGCACCGCCTCCGCGAGCCGAACCACCGCGTGGCGGAACACCTCCCGGCCGTTCATCACCAGATGGCCCGGCTTGTCGTGCCGCCCAACTGAACCATCGACATACAGGATGTCTCCCAGCGTTCCCTGTGCATGCAGGTGTGTGGAAAGGATCCCCCGGTCGATGCTGCTGCCACTGCCTTTGCCGGTGCGCAGGAACACCGCCCCGGCCCCGTCGCCGAACAGCACGCAGGTGCCGCGGTCCTGCCAGTTCATGATCCGCGAGTAGACTTCGCTGCCGATCACCAGCGCGCCGCGCGCCTGACCGGTGCGGATCATGCTGTCGGCGACCGACAGTGCGTAGATGAACCCGGCGCACGCCGCGGCGATGTCGAAGCCGAAGCCTCGGGCCACGCCGAGCGCCGCCTGCACGCGCAGCGCGGTGGCGGGGAATGCCTGATCCGGCGTGCTGGTGGCCAGGATGATCGCGTCCACCTCGGCCGGTTCAGCGCCGGCGTCGGCCAGAGCGGCGCGCGCCGCCGCAGTCGCCATGAACGCCGCGGTTTCGTGCGGTGCGGCGATATAGCGCTGACGGATGCCGGTGCGCTCGCGGATCCACTCGTCCGAGGTTTCCACCGTGCGGGCGAGCTCGTCGTTGCTGACCGCGTGCTCAGGCAGATAGGCGCCGACACCGGCCAGAATCGAACGAATGATCATCGTCTCCCTATGGTGCCGTGGCGAGGCGCGCACTGCCGCTGGTTTCTTTTTCCAGCGCGCTGTTCTTCGCGGCCAACGCCATCAACCCGGCGATTCGGGTCAAGTCCTCACGGATGTGTTCGTTGAAGCGATGCACCACCATGTCCATCGCGACATCCATCGCATGCGCAAAGCCCTCGGCGTCGGTGCCGCCGTGCGACTTCACCACCACGCCGTTCAGTCCCAGCATCACCGCCCCATTGTAACGGCGCGGATCCAGCCACTCGCGCAGGCGCTCCAGCGACGGCCGCAGCAGCAGGTATGCGACCTTCGCGGTGAGACTGCTGCGGAACACCTGGCGCAGCAGCTCACCGATCAGTTTCAGCGCGCCTTCGCCCGTCTTAAGCGCCACGTTGCCGGTGAAGCCGTCGGTCACCACGACGTCGGTGGTGCCGGCGGCGATGTCGTGGCCCTCGACGAAGCCGACGAACTGTGGCGCGATGTGGCTGGCGCGCAGCGTCTCGGCAGCCAGCCGCAGCGTGTCGTCGCCCTTCAATTCCTCGGAGCCGACGTTCAGCAGTCCGATCGACGGCGCGGTCAGCCCAAGCACGGTGCGCGCGAACACGTCCCCCATCACGGCGAACTCGACCAGGTTGCGGGCGTCGCACTGCACGTTGGCACCGAGGTCGAGCAGCACCACGTCGCCGCGTGCCGATGGCCCGATCGCCGCCATCGCGGGACGGTCGATGCCGGGCAGCGTCTTGATGACGATCTTGGCCAGCGCCAGCAGCGCCCCGGTGTTGCCGGCGCTGACCACGCCGGATGCCTCGCCACTGGCCACGGCATCGATCGCGACGCGCATCGACGAGCCGCGCACGCGCAATGCGGCGGTCGGCTTGGTGTCGTTGCCGATCGCCTCTGGGGCGTGCCGAATGTCGCAGACAGCCGCCGCGCGACTGTGGCGCTGCAGCAGCGGAGACAGCTGCGCCTCGTCGCCGACCAGCAGGAAGCGCGCGCCAGGGTGACGCACGGCGGAGATTTCGAGACCCTCCACCACCATGAGCGGCGCGTGATCGCCGCCCATCGCATCAACCGCCAGCGTGTAGGTTGCGGTCAAGGGAGGATGGAGGCCACGCCGCTTCCGGGCGTCAGGCGCGAACCGCGCCCTTCAGCGCATCGCCGGCCGGCACGACCTCACGTCCGTCGTAAAAGCCGCAATGGCTGCAGACGTGATGCGGGCGCTTCAGCTCGCCGCAATTGGGGCACTCGGCGTGAGCCTCGCGCGGCAGCGCCTCGTGACTCCGCCGCATGCCGCGGCGGGACGGCGACGTCTTTCGCTTGGGAACAGCCATGGGACAACGCCCCTCCGGTCTTGGTGACGCCCCGCGGTCCGGCTACGGAGTAAGGAGCGGTCACATCATATCAACAGTGTGGATCGGGGCGTCTAGCAGAGGGTCCGGCGGCTCGCAAGGGAGACCGGCGGATTTCAGGGAGGCGCGGGAGCATGCAAGAGGGGCCGATCAGAGTCCCAGCCGCTCACGCCACACGGCCTCGGACCGCTGGCCGTAGGCATACAGGTCACGGCGCTGGTTGCGCAACCGCATGAGCGGTGCCGGCTCGGCCCACACGTCGGCGAGAATGGCAACCATGCTGACCACGCTCGTCGGGTCCGCATGGCCGTACTTGCCGAGCCAGGGCACCTCATCGGAAGCAACGAGCGGCACGCCGGCGGCGGCGGCATCCGCGCCGACGACGTTGAAGGTCTCGGTAAAGGACACCTGCATCATGGCATCCATTTCGCCGACCAGCTGCAGGAAGTCCTGGTGGTCGAGCCAGCCATGCTCGATCAGCTTCGCATCGTGCACGGCCGTAAACATGGCGCGGAGGTTCTTCAGGACCGGTTCGCCGCTGCCTTCGACGCGCGTGCCGTTCACGTGCAATTCCAGCTGTTTTCCGACGCTCCGCGCGAAAGCGACCGCCGCGACGGCCTGGGTAAGGTGGTTCTTCAGGGGGCGCATCGCGCCGAAACAACCGATTCTCACCACCGGCGCGGTGCGGTCGAGGCGGCTCGCCAGCGGGCCCGCATCGGAGATCGGGTAAAAGTTCGGCCCGCAGGTCACCAAACGGTCCGGCAGGCAGAATGCACGCGCCAGCGCCCGCACGTCTCTCAGGGCGCGTGGCGAGTTGCACATCACCTCGACATTTCGCGCGAGATAACCTGCGATCCACTGGATCGCGATGCCCTCGTTGGCGAGGAACGGCAGTTCGCTGTGGTTGCGGACGATCCACGCAACGTTCGGGTGCAGCGGCTTCAGGACATCGAACTTCTCCGGCACCACCCAGAACGCTTCGATGATCACATGAGTCGGCCGGTGGGCCGCGACTTCCCGGTCGATATCATTGTTGTCCTGTACTTCGACGATGGTGGCGGTCACGCCGATGGTCCGGAGCATGCTGGCGACGAAATGCACGGAGTTCCTCAGGCCGGACGACAATGTCTGTCCCGTCGCCGAGTTCCTGCCCTGGTGGCTGCGGTCCGGTCCGCAGCCATAGTCGCCCCACGGGGATTCTCGATGCTTCAGCACGAACAGGACGCGCGGCCAGTGAATTGGGCTAAGGAACGCGTTGACCGGGTCCGGCCTGGGCATCGTGCCTTCCTTTCGGGTGTCGTCAATCGTGCTTCATGCGGCTGACGAGTCAGTTGGATGAGGTGCCGGCACGGGTCGCCGCCACGGTCACGGGTGGGCTTGCGGGTGTGACGCTTGCCGGCACGCCGTTGAGCGCCTTGCACGCTGCAACCACCGCCGGGTGCACCAGCAGGTCCACGTTGGTTGCGGTGGCGCCAGCCGGGCCGAGCGTGGCGACGATCGGCTGTGCAACCGGCACCACAACGCCATCGACGTTGCAGGCCACCGTCAGCACCTGTCGGATTGTCGCCTGCTGGTCGGGTGTCACGTTACTGCAAGCGGACAGGCAGACGAGCAGCGCCAGCGCGGTTATGCTTCGCATGATGAAGGCTCCGGTTGTTGTGGAAGTTCAGGCGGTTAGCGACCCGCTGATCGACACGGTCGGGTCGGCGGCGAGCAACCCGCCGAACCGCGCCTCGACCATGTTGCGGACGTGTTCGGGCGTCACGCCGAGGGCGGTCAGGGACTCTGGAGTAGAGGCAACGACATGCTGCACGCCCTTGGCGATCGCAGCATCGCGGATCGTCACATTCCGGTAGTTGGCGGCATTCGTGGCGATGTAGCCATACGCCGCCTGCGCCCCGGCATCCGCCGCCGACTGGATTGCCGCGGCCTGGGTCGTGGTGAGGCGGATGTGCAGGTAGCGAACCAGCAACGGTGCCAGATATGGCGTTGTGGCGGTGATGGCGGCCAGCGCGAGCGCGGCCAGCGCCTGCACCAGTGGTGTCAGGTCGATGCCCATGTTGTCTCCGGGATGTGCAGGGGAACCGGGCGCAGTACGCCCGTTGACGCAGATTAGTTAGTAAATCTGACCGATCGCGTCAAGCAGAATTTACAATTCAGCTTCGCGACCGTCAATTGCGACGACGCAACGCCTCCAGCGAGGCAAATGGCTGCGCCTCCGGATCGTCGGGAACGTCGGGCAAAACCGCATCGGGTGCGCGCGGATAGGGATCAAGCGCCAGTGCCAACTGCTCCGCCGCGGCTTCACCGAGATCGAGCATCCCATCGGTATAGACGATCTCGTCGAGCGCATCGGGATCCGCGTCGTCGCTTTCTTCTCCGTCCGGGACGCACCGCACGGCAAAGCCCTCTTCGACGGTAGCGGTGAAATCCTCCAGCGAGACGACGCATGTCTGAACGACGCGCGCTGCAAACCTTCCGAAGGCCAACAGGCTGCCGGAGGTGTCGCGTTCGAGATGGAACCGGCAGGTCAGCGCCAGCACGGCAGGCAGGTTCATCCGCTGTGCAATTGCGGCACATTCCGCCGCACTTGCTTCCACCATGACATCGAGCCCGGTAGGTCCGACGCGGTCGACGGCAAGCGGTCGGTGCAGTTCGGGGATCATCGGCGGGCCTCCGCAGCTGACAAAAAATCCACCGACCCTGATGCCAGGGCTGCGAGCGGTTGCGCGGCAAGATGGGCCGTCTGCGCCTGGACCATCCCAGCCAGCAAACCGGCCGCACCTTGCGGCGCCGCACCGCGCCAGACATTGCGTGCGAGCGCAGCCTCCAGCGCACAGCGATCGGCGGCCCGGATGGCGACGGTGTATGCGTTGGCCCGACCGTGGAACGCCTCCCACATCGCGCGCATCCTCTTGCCGACGCTGAGGTCGCTCACGCCGATCTCGCGCAGGTTGTGGTCCATGTCGCTGAACATGGCGTCGAACACCGCCTGGGCCAGGGCCGGACCGGGGTCTGCTGAATCCCGCAGCCGCTGGATCAGCAGGAAGGCGTGCAGCGCCACCAGGTCGAACCGTCCGTCCAGCGTGTCCGGCACACCGAGGGCCTGGTAGAACCAGGGGTCACGCGCGGCGGCAACCGCGGCGGCATACAGGGAGGGGCCAGCCCTTTGATGCCGATCGACCCTGCGCAACCCCCTGAAACCGAGCACCCTCGTCACCTTCGCCATTTTCGCCTTGCAGCGCCGGCGCTTGCGATTGACAAGCAGCCGGCCAGCGTGACACCGAGGTGACATAGCGCGGAGTCAAGGATACGCCCAGTTGGATACAGACCATTCAGCCGCCCTCCTGCCACTTGTCGCGCTGCTCGGCTTGCTGCTGTTGGGCGGTTGCAGCTTCTTTGAGGCACAGTCGGTGCTTCGCGGCAACCATGTGGATGCCGACCAGCTCAAGGAGCTGGTGCCCGGAACCTCGACGCGGGCGGACGTCACGGCGCTGATCGGCTCGCCGACCGCCCGGGCCACATTCGACGACAACACCTGGCTCTATGTCGCCGAGGTCACCCGGCCGCGCATCGGGCAGGTGCAGGGCGTGCTGAGCCAGAATGTGGTGGTGCTGAGCTTCAACGATCAGGGCGTGCTACAGGATGTGAAACACCTGGACCAGGACGATTCCGTGCCGGTTTCGGTCGTGGCGCGCTCGACCCCGTCGCCTGGCACAGAGGCGTCGTTCCTGCAGCAGCTGCTCGGCAATATCGGCCGGTTCAACGCGTTCGGTCCGAGTCAGACCGCGCCGTCGGGTGGCGCACCGGGGCCAGCCTACTGAGCCGCGGCCGGCGCCAGCCGTGCGCGGGCCGACCAGTGCCAGATCACCAGCACAGCCGTGATCACCGTCGGCGGCACGACCACCGCGTTCAGCGCCGCCCAGCCCCCGGTTGCCTCGATCGCGCCTGAGGCGAACGCGGTGCAGGCCACTGTGCCGAACACGATGAAGTCGTTGGTGGCCTGAACGCGGACCCGCTCATGGGCGTCGTGCGCCGTCGCCAGCAACGTGGTGCCGCCGACGAACATGAAGTTCCAGCCGACGCCAAGCAGCGCGAGCGCCACCATGAAGGTGGCCTGCAACGGCGGGAACACCAGGTTGGTAGCGACGCAGAGTGTGGTGAGCACCGCGCCGACGCAGATGACCGGATGCGCGCCGAAGCGTTGGATCAGCCGCCCACTGACGAAGCCGGGGAGGAACATGGCGATCGAATGCGCCCGGATCACATCGGCGCTGGCGTTGACGCCGAAGCCGCAGAACAGCATCTGCAGCGGCGTCGAGGCCATGATGAGGTTCATCGTGCCGTAGCCGACCATGCTGCAGACGACGGCGGTGAGGAAGTTCGGGCGCGCGATGATGGCGCGAAACGGCACCGGTGCGCTGACCTGGCGCACTGCCGGCGGGAGCTGGATGAACAGCAGCAGTGCGGCGCTGATCAGCGGCAAGATGGTGATGCAGAGATAGGTGGCGAGAAACATCAGCGGCGGCAGCAGCATGTTGGTGCGCTTCACCACCTCCGGCCCGATGATCGCGGCCAGTATGCCGCCGGCCATCACCAGCGAGATCGCGCGGGCACGCGCCTCGGCCGCTGCCACCTCGGCTGCCGTGAAGCGCAGATGCTGGGCGATGCCGAACCCCAGGCCGGCAAACACGGCGCCGATGCAGTAGATCTGGAAATTCTGCGTCCAGACGCCGAAAGCGAAGGTCAGGCTGCCCAGCAGCGAGCCGGCGCAACCGAGCCAGAAGCCGGGCTTACGGCCGAGGCGAGCGAACACGATCCCGGCTGGGATCGAGGCGGTCATCGTCGCCGTCATCTGGATCGCCATCGGCAGCGTATTGAGCGCCTTGTCCACCGCGAGCGAATGGCCAATTAGCGCACTCATCACGGTCTGGCCTGACATCACGGCATTCATCAGCGCCTGACAACAGAACAGGAGCCAGACGTTGCGGTTCATGAAATATGTTCCCACCGAGCCATGGGCATTGAAGCAGGCGGCTCGACCAGTGGGAACCTCGCCGGCCGCGGTACTTTTCTCCACCACCGGCGTTGACGTGGTGAATCCCTGAGCGGCATAGGGCGCCTCCCGCGTACCGACCGAAAGACCTCACATGACTCGCCGCAAGCCTCGCGGCCGTCCGCTGGACGGCTGGCTGATCGTCGACAAGCCGCCGGGCCTCACCAGCACCGACGTGGTGAACCGCGTCCGCCGCGCATTCGACGCCCAAAAGGCCGGCCACGGCGGCACGCTCGATCCGCTCGCCACCGGCGTGCTGCCGATCGCCTTCGGAGCGGCGACCAAGACGGTGCCCTACGTGATGGACGGCACCAAGCTGTATCGCTTCACCCTCCGCTTCGGCGAGGCGCGCGACACCGACGATGCCGACGGCAGGGTCACCGCCACGTCGGCCGCCCGCCCCACCGACGAGCAAATCCGCGCCGCACTGGCCGATTTCCGCGGCGATATCATGCAGGTGCCGCCCACCTTCTCGGCGGTCAAGGTGGCCGGTGAACGCGCCTACGACATGGCCCGCGAGGGCCGCCCGCCCAGCCTGGAACCTCGTCCTGCCCGCGTGGACAGCTTCGAGCTGATCGAACGCCCCGACCCGGATACCGCGGTGTTCCAGGTGGCCTCCGGCAAGGGCGTCTACATGCGCAGCCTGGGCCGGGACCTCGCCGCCGCCTGCGGCACCTGCGGCCATGTCGCCGCCCTGCGCCGCCTCCGCGTCGGCCCGTTCACCGCGGCCCAGGCGATACCCCTGGACAAATTGCGCGCAACAGACGATACCGCGCCGGCTTCCCCGGACCTGCTGCTTCCGGTCGTGACCGCGCTGGCCGACATCCCGGCGCTGGCCTTGACCGAAGCCGAGGCCGGCGGCCTGAGGCACGGCCAGGCGATCAGCCTGGTCACGCTGGTGGGCCGCATCCCTGGTTCGGCCGATCCCTCGGGTGGGTTGGTCCGCGCCATGGCGGGGGGCCGCGTGCTTGGGCTGGCCCGGCTGGAAGATGGCTGGATGAAGCCCGAGCGGATGCTGTGACCTTTACCTGAGGAGACCAACCCGATGTCGATCACTGCGGAGCGCCGGACGGCGCTGATCGGCGAGTACGCCAATGCGGCGGCGGATACCGGAAGCCCAGAGGTGCAGGTCGCCCTGCTCTCCGAGCGCATCGGCAACCTGACCGAGCACCTGAAGACGCACGCCAAGGACTTCCACTCCCGCCGTGGCCTGCTGATGCTGGTCGGCCGGCGGCGTCGGCTGCTCGACTACCTGAAGGCAAAGGACCAGCGGCGCTATGAAGCGTTGATTGGCCGCCTGAGCCTGCGCCGTTAACTGGTTTTGCCGCCCGATGCCCTTATATGGGGCAGAGCGGCGCCTACCCCTGGACCATGGTGGGACGGGGCAACGCCGTGGGGGCCGGCTTTCGCCCTCAACGCCGTGGACACGCGGCGGACCGATAGACCGCCGTTCCGGCGACCCGAGGTGCGGGATTCGCGACGGCGTTTCCGGCCACATGGCCCGCGGCTGCGCCGGCGCCCAACGCAAACGCAGCCCGCGCCTTCCATGCGACCCGAGACGCCGCCTCCCGCCCAGTTGGGCCATCGGAGCGTCAGCCTCGACCGTCCGCCGATGCCGCGCATCTGTAAGGACGTTTGAATGTTCAACTACTTCCGCAAGGAGCTCGACTGGGGCGGCCGCACGCTGATCCTGGAGACCGGCAAGATCGCCCGCCAGGCCGACGGTGCCGTGCTGGCCCGTTACGGCGACACGATCGTGCTGTGCACTGCCGTCGGCGTGAAAAGCTCGCGGCCCGGCCAGGATTTCTTCCCGCTCACCGTGAACTATCAGGAGAAGGCGTTTGCCGCCGGCAAGATCCCCGGCGGCTTCTTCAAGCGCGAGGGCAGGCCGTCGGAAGCCGAAGTGCTGAAGTCCCGCCTGATCGACCGGCCGCTGCGGCCGTTGTTTCCCGAGGGTTTCCGCAACGAGGTCCAGGTCATCGCCACCGTGCTGAGCCACGATTTGGAGAACGACCCCGACATCGTCGCCATGATCGGCTGCTCGGCAGCGCTGACGTTGTCCGGGATCCCGTTCTTCGGCCCGGTTGCCGCCGCCCGCGTGGGCTACGAAGATGGCCAGTACATCCTCAATCCGACCGCCGACCGGATGAAGCGCACGCAGCTCGACCTGGTGGTGGCCGGCACCGCCGAGGGTGTGCTGATGGTTGAGTCCGAGGCGCGGGAACTGCCCGAGGACGTTATGCTCGGCGCCGTCACCTTCGGCCACACCAGCTTCCAGCCGGTGATCCAGGCAATCATCGAACTGGCCGAACACGCTGCCAAGGACCCGTGGCCGCTGTCCGAGCCGTCAGCCGAGGAGCAGGCTCTGAAGGCACGTGTCGATGCACTCGCCCGCACTGGGCTGTCCGAGGCCTATCGCGAGCCCGACAAGGGCGCGCGGCACGACAAGGTCGATGCGGTCCGCGGCAAGATGGCGGAGACCCTGGCTGCCGAGGGCCTGGACGCCGAGAAGGCGAAGTCGCTGTTCCACGACCTGGAGGCGGACATCGTCCGCAACGCCATCCTCGACACCGGCACACGAATCGACGGTCGCAACACAACCACGGTGCGGCCGATCATCGCCGAGGTCGGCATCCTGCCGCGGGCACACGGCTCCGCGCTGTTCACCCGTGGCGAGACACAGGCGCTCTGCGTCGCCACTCTCGGCACTGGTCAGGACGAGCAGATCATCGATGCGCTCGAGGGCGAGTACCGCGAGCACTTCATGCTGCACTACAACTTCCCCCCGTATTCGGTCGGCGAGGCCGGCCGCATGGGCTCGCCGGGCCGCCGCGAAGTTGGCCACGGCAAGCTCGCCTGGCGGGCGATGCACCCGCTGCTGCCGGAGAAGGACAAGTTCCCGTACACGCTGCGCGTGGTTTCCGAGGTCACCGAATCCAACGGCTCTTCATCGATGGCCACGGTGTGCGGCAGCTCGCTGGCGCTGATGGACGCCGGCGTGCCGCTGAAGCGGCCGGTGGCGGGCATCGCCATGGGGCTGATCAAGGAGGATCGCGGTTTCGCCGTGCTGTCCGACATCCTGGGTGACGAGGACCATCTCGGCGACATGGACTTTAAGGTGACCGGCACCGAGGTCGGCGTCACCGCGCTGCAGATGGATCTGAAGATCGCTTCGGTCACTCCGGAGATCATGCGCGTCGCGCTGGCGCAGGCACGCGACGGGCGGGTTCATATCCTGGGCGAGATGGCTAAGGCGATCACCGGCGCGCGCGACGACGTGGCGGCGACCGCGCCGCGCATCACCATCATGAACGTGCCGAAGGAGAAGATCCGCGAGGTGATCGGCACCGGCGGCAAAGTGATCCGTGAGATCGTCGAGCAGACCGGCTGCAAGGTCGACATCGAGGACGACGGCACGATCAAGATCGCGGCGACCGACGGGCTGCAGGCACAGCGTGCGATCGACTGGATCCGCGGCATTGTGGCGGAACCGGAGATCGGCATCATCTACAACGGCAAGGTGGTGAAGACTGCCGACTTCGGGGCGTTCGTGAACTTCCTCGGCTCGCGCGACGGGCTTGTGCACATCAGCGAGCTGCAGCAGGGCCGGGTCGGCAAGACCACCGACGTGGTGAATGTCGGCGACCAGGTGAAGGTGAAGGTCATCGGCTTCGACGAGCGCGGCAAGGTGAAGCTGTCGATGCGGGTGGTTGATCAGGCCACCGGAGAGGACATCACCGAGAAGGTCGGCGCAAAGCCTGGACGTGGTGATCGGGACCGGGATAGGGGCGAGCGGCGCGAGCGGTTCGAGCCTGCGCCGGCCGAGGGCACCGAACAACCGGTGGTGGGGGAATAACTCGGGCGGCCCCCACGCGGGGGCCCCAACCCTGCATTTCACCTTGCATTCAACGACAACCGCCGTAACGGTTGTGTCATATGGCCTGTGGGAGGCGAAGGCCCATGAAGCTGATCAACGCGATCCGCATGGGAGGCATCGAGGTACTGCCGCTCGTGGAGGGCGGCAAAGGCATCTCGATCTCGAACGGCATCTCGTCCGGTAACTGGGCGTACGCCGGCGGTGTCGGCACGTTCAGCGCGGTCAACGCCGACAGTTTCGACGAACAGGGGCACCGCATCGCCCAGGTCTATGCCGGCCGCACCCGCCGCGACCGGCACGAGGAACTGGTTGCCTATGCCATCCAGGGCGCGCTCGCCCAGGCGCGGCGCGCATACGAACTGGCCAGTGGCATGGGGCGGATCCACGCCAACATCCTGTGGGAGATGGGCGCCGCCGAACGCATCATCACCGAGGTGCTCGAGCAGGCGAAGGGCATCATCAACGGCATCACCTGCGGTGCCGGCATGCCCTACCGGCTGTCCGACATCGCCGCGCGGTTCAATGTCTACTACTACCCGATCGTCTCCTCGGCCCGCGCGTTCAACGCGCTCTGGAAGCGCGCCTACTCCAAGGCCGCCTCATTGCTGGGCGGTGTGGTCTACGAGGACCCATGGCTCGCCGGCGGCCACAACGGCCTGTCCAACAGCGAAAACCCGGAAAAACCCGAGGACCCCTATCCCCGCGTCGTCACGCTGCGCAAGACCATGAACGAGTTCGGCCTTGCCGAG
>DASXNR010000381.1:0-36717 GCA_036494925.1 Acetobacteraceae bacterium | reverse complement strand
AGCCGCTCGGTCTGTCGGTGGAGGACGCCGCACTCGGCATTCACCGCGTGGTGAACGCACAGATGGTCGAGGGCATTCGGCTGGTCTCGATCCGTCGCGGCTTCGATCCGCGCCGGTTCACGCTGGTCGCTCTCGGCGGCGCCGGGCCGATCCATGCCACATCGCTTGCGGCCGAACTGGGTATCGCGAGCGTGCTGATCCCGCGCCATCCGGGCGTGCTGTCTGCCGCGGGTCTGCTCGCCGCGCCGATCGAGCATGAGGTGGCAATCGCCTTCCCGCGTCCGGTGGCGGCCCTCGATTTCGCCGAGGCACGCCGCGTGCTGGACGAACTGGATCGTTCATGCGCGCGGCTGATGGCGGAGGAAAGCATCGGCGGCATGCCGGTATCGATCCAGTATTCCGCCGATGTCTGGTACATCGGCCAATCCTACCACCTCGAGGTGCCGCTCGCCGCCAGCGCGCCCGACCCGCTGGGCAAGCTGTATCGTGACTTCCTCGTGCTGCACGATCGTATCTACGGCCATGCCACCGAGCAGCCGGCGGCGATCGTCAACCTTCGGTCGGTGCATCGTGCCGGCGGCAGCGACCATCTGGACGAAGGCGCCTATCGTCCGGTGGAAGCTGATCCGCGCAAGGCGCCACGCGCGATCCGGGTTGCCGGCGCGCGTGGATCGGTGCAGGCGGCGATCTACCATCGTGCCGCTATGCCGGCCGGCCTGACCTTCGCCGGCCCGGCGATCGTGGAGCAGGACGACACCACCACGCTGGTCGAACCGGGCTGGTGCGGAATGGTACTGGAAGATGGCAATCTGCTGTTGACGCGAGGCTGACATGGACGTCGATCCGATCACGCTCGAGGTACTGCGCAACAAGCTCGACGGCATCGCCAACGAGATGCAGCTCACGCTGGTGCGCAGTGCGTTTTCCGCCATCGTGAAGGAAGGGCTGGATGCCTCGGCCAGCCTGTTCACGCTGCAGGGCGAGACGCTGGCACAGGCACTCGCCATTCCGGTGCACCTGGGGGCGCTGACGCCGATGGTGGGGCGGCTGCTGCACGACGTGCCGCTCGAGACGATGGGCGAAGGCGATATCTGGATCCTCAACGACACCTATCTCGGCGGCACACATCTGCCGGACATCGCCATCATGATGCCGGTGTTCGCCGCCGGTCGGGTGATCGCGATCAGCGCGGCAATGACGCATCACCAGGATGTCGGCGGCATGGCGCCCGGCTCCACGCCGACCAACGCCACCGAGATCTTCCAGGAAGGCATCCGCATCCCGTTGCTGCAATTCCGGCGCGGCGAAACGCTGAACGCCACGCTGATCGCGATGCTGCGGCAGAACGTCCGGCTGCCGGACGTGCTGATGGGGGATATCAACGCGCAGGTCGCCGCATGCACGATCGGCGCGCGGCGGCTCAGTGAGCTGGCGGGCAACTTCGGGCGCGACGAGCTGCCGGCACTGTTCGACGAATTGCTGAACCGCTCGGAGACCATGACACGTCAGGCATTGCGCAGCCTGCGGGCCGGGACGTATCGCCATGTCGATTACCTCGACAACGACGGAATCGAGCTCGACAAGCTGGTGCGCATCGAGGTCGCGGTGACGATCGAAGATGGCCGAATGACGTGCGACTTCACCGGCACGTCGCCGCAGGTGCGCGGGCCGTTCAACTGCATGGCGTCCGGACCGTACGCTGCCGCGTGCTTCGCGCTGCGTTCGGTGACCGATCCCGAGGGGCGCGTCCCCAACAATGGCGGCTGCTTCCGTCCGCTGGCGTTTCATTTGCCGGAGGGCAGTCTGGTCAATCCGCGTGAGCCGGCGCCGACCGGTTGCCGCACCTCGACGATCAAGCGGATCACTACGGCGATTCTAGGTGCGCTGCGGCAGGCCGCGCCGGATCGCGTGCCGGCGGATTCCGGCAGCGAAATCGTCATCATGCATTTCGGCGGCCGGCGATCCGACGGCCGGCGTTATGTGACGTCACAGCTTCTGGTTGCGGGCAGCGGCGCGTCGCCACATCTCGACGGTGTCGATGTGATCGAAACCGATGCCAGCAACTGCCTGAATGTGCCGGCCGAGGCGCTGATGATGGAGGCACCGATCCGCGTGCATCGCATCGAGCTGAACCGTGATTCCGGCGGACCCGGCACGTATCGCGGCGGACTGGGCGGCGTGTTCGAGTATGAACTGCTGGATGGCGAGGCGACAGTGACATATCGCGGCGAACGTCATCTGTGCGAAGCGGAAGGTGTCGACGATGGCCTCGCTGGTGGTCGGGCAAGCGCGGTGATCAAACGTGCTGGGGGCGGCGAGGAGGTGGTGAAATCCAAAATCGTGGCCACGCTGCGCAAGGGCGACCGGATCGTGATCGCCACCGCCGGCGGCGGCGGCTATGGCACACCGGCAGCACGCGACCAGGCGGCGCTGCACGCTGATCTGCGCAACGGCAAGGTCAGCCTGGAAGCGGCGCGCGCGTTCTATGGATATCGCGGCAATGCCTGAACCAGACGACCTGCATGATCCGACGCTGCGCGACCGCGCGGTGCGCGCCGCCCGCGGCCTGGATTGCTTTGATGTGCTGCTGACCGATGGCATGGTCGCCGATGTGGTGACTGGAGAGCTACGGGCCGCCGATGTCGGCCTGGTCGGTCCGCTGATCGCCAGCGTGCATGCGCCGGAAACGCGCAGCGACGCGCGCGAGACGATCGCGTTGGCGGGCCGGATCATCGCACCGGGACTGATCGATTCGCACCTGCACATCGAAAGCTCGATGGTGACGCCGCGGCGCTATGCCGAGGTGGTGGTGCCGCAGGGCACCACGACAATCTGCTGGGACCCGCACGAGATCGGCAATGTGTCCGGCCTCGACGGCCTGCGCTGGGCGATCGCGGCGACATGCGATCTGCCATTGCGCATCGTGGTCCTCGCTCCGTCCTGTGTTCCCTCCGCGCCGGGACTGGAACGCACCGGCGCCAGTTTCGGGCCCGACGAAATGCGCGAGATGCTGCGTTGGCCCGAGATCGCCGGTGTGGCCGAAGTGATGGACATGCGCGGCCTGCTCGACCGCCAGGCACGCATGAGCGGCATCGTCGATGCCGGTCTGGTCAGCGGCAAGCTGGTGTGCGGCCATGCGCGCGGCCTGACGGGCGCTGATCTGCAGGCGTTCGCGGCCGCCGGTATCGAAAGCGACCACGAGATCACCAGCGGCGACGACCTGCTAGCCAAGCTGCGTGCCGGCTTCACCGTGGAACTGCGCGGTTCGCACGACTACGTGCTGCCTGGTGCAGTGCAGGCGCTGAACACGCTGCCGCAGATCCCGCAGACGCTCACCGTCTGCACCGACGATGTATTTCCCGACGACCTGGTGCAGGTGGGCGGCATGATCGACGTGCTGCGCCGTCTGGTGCGGCGCGGGCTGGCACCGATGCAGGCGCTGCGCTGCGCCACACTAAACGCGGCGATGCGACTTGGCCGGCGCGATCTCGGCTTGATCGCACCGGGGCGCCGCGCAGACATGATCGTGCTGTCGGATCTGAGCGAGCTTGCCGTGACCCAGGTGTTCGCTTCCGGTGAGTTGGTCGCCGCGAACGGTCGCCTGTTGGTGGCGCTGCCGCCTGGCTCGCCGGGCGCACCTCTGGAGACCATGCAGGTACGCTCTTTGTCGGAGGCCGACTTCGTCTTGCGTACCGCCGGAGTGAACGCCGGACGCGTGCGGCTGCGCACTGTTGCGAAGCCGCGCTTCACCGAGTGGGGCGAAGCTGTTGCCGAGGTGCGCGACGGCGCCGTGATGTTGCCGGGTGATGCGATCCTGATGGCCGTTATCCATCGCCACGGCAACGCGCCGGCCGCGCCGGTACTAGGCGTCCTGCAAGGCTGGAACACCTGGCGCGGCGCGCTGGCGACATCAGTCGCGCATGACAGCCATAATCTGGTGGTGTTCGGTCGCGAGCCAGCCGATCTCGCCGCGGCGGCCAACGCGGTGATCAGTGCCGGCGGCGGCATGGCGGTCGCGACGCACGGCGCGGTGACCGCAACGCTGCGTTTGCCGGTGTGCGGCCTGCTGTCCGACGCACCCGCGACCGAGGTTGCCGCCGAGCTGCGCGCATTGCGCGCGGCCGCCGATGCCATCGTCGACTGGCAGCCGCCGCTGCTGACGTTCAAGTCGATTGTCGGTGCCAGCCTGGCGTGCAATCCCGGCCCTCACGTGACCGATGTCGGCATCACCGACGGCACCACGGGCGCGGTATTCGCCAGCGCGGTGGTTGGCGCGGCGTAGCGATCTGGTTATGATCCCGCACATACAGGGAGACCTCACAATGCGCCTCACGCACGCGATCGTTGCGCTGATCGCCATGACTCTGGCGATTCCGGCAAGTGCCGACAACACACAGGGCATCACGGACACCACGATCGTCATCGGCAATATGGGTCCGTTCTCCGGCCCATCCTCGGTGTTCACGCCGCTGAACTACGGGCCCGAGGCGTACTTCCGCTACGTCAACGAACAGGGCGGTGTGAACGGGCGCAAGTTCACCTCGGTGTTCGCCGATGATTCGTGCAATGAAGCGAAGGGCATCGCCGCGGCGAAGAAGCTGATCTACGAAGACAAGGTCTTCATGATCATGGCCAACCCGTGCAGCGGTGTTGCCATGGCGATCAAGCCGATGCTGGTGCAGGAAGGCGTGCCCTGGGTCGGCGCCTCGGCCAATCCCAAGATCAGCCGTCCGGTGTCGCCGGGCATCTTCCACGCCACCTATACCGGCATCGAGTCCGGACGCGCGATGGCAAGCTTCGCCATGGAAAAGCCAGGCACCACGAAGATCGCGCTCGCGATGCATAGCGACGACTGGGCGCACGGCTACTGCGACAACGCGACGGACTATGTGAAGAGCCACAACGGCGAGATCGTCGCGACCACGACGCTGGAGCACGGTGCGACCGACGGCACCGCGCAGGCGTTGCAGATCAAGGCGTCCGGCGCGCAGGCGGTGATGGCGTGCCTGTATCAGCCTGAACTGATCGTGCTGCTGCGCGAGCTGCAAAAGTTCCAGATCAACGTCATCGTCCTCGGCGCACTCGGCGCCGATTTCGACCAGGTGGTGCAGGCGTTCCCGAATCACGACTACCTGAACCAGCGCTTCTTCCAGCCGTACCAGTTCAAGGCCAGGATCGGCGCCGGACCGTTGAAGAAGTTCCACGACATCTTTGTCAAGTATCTGACCAAGGACGAGCTGCCGAAGGTCGGCGAGCCGACGAACTTCTATTATTTCGGCGTTCCCGCGGCGATCGTCACAGTCGAGGCATTCCGCCGCGCCGGTCCTAACCCGACCCGCGAAAATTGGGAAAAAGCCGTGGAGTCACTGAAGGATTTCGATACCGGCGTGCTGGCCGACACCGAGACGTTCGGTCCCGACAAGCACGTCGGCGTCGAGCGGATGTACGCGGTCGGCTTGAACGCGCAGGGGCAGGAGACGGTCTACAAGTCATGGGGCGAGCCATTGCCCGAAAGCGAATAACGGTTCACGCCGGGGGAGGCGGTCATGACGATACCCAGCTACGACTGGATTGCCCACTATGCATCGACGCGCGGCGACTGCGTGGCCATGGAAGACCTCGCCACCGGCCGCGTCTTCACCTACGCCGAGTTCAACCGCCGCGTTGATGGTCTCGCCGCCGGGCTCCGCGCGCGGTTCGGCGTCGCACGCGGCGATCGCGTGGCGGTACTTGCTCATAATTCGTCCGATCTGTTCGAACTACAGTTCGCCTGCGGACGTATCGGCGCGGTGTTCGCACCGATGAACTGGCGGCTGACGATACCGGAGCTCCGTTTCATCGTCGGCGATTGCGAACCGGTCCTGATGTTCTACGATCCCGAATTCGGCGACGCGGCACTGGAACTCTCCGCCGCGTGCGGCGTGCGTCATCTTTGCGGGCGTGAATCCGCGGACAGCGCGTATGAGCGGCTGATCGCCGAAACCTCCGACGAGGTGACGCCGGAGGCGCTGACGCACGACGACATCGCCACGATACTGTACACCTCCGGCACCACGGGCCATCCCAAGGGCGCCATCATCACGCACGGCATGCGGTTCTGGCAGACCGTCAACCTGACCGGCCCGTGCCGGGTCACAACCGACAGCACATGCCTCGTCGCGCTGCCGCAGTTCCACGTCGGGGGATTGGACGTGTTCGCCAACCCGGTGTTCCATTACGGCGGCAAGGTCGTGGTGGAGCGTGCCTACGATCCCGCGCTGACCCTGCAGTTGTTTACCGACCGCGCGGCGAACATCACCCACTTCATCGGCGCGCCCGCCCACTTCCAGTTCATGGCGCAGCTGCCGCAATTCGCCGAGGCGACCTTCAATCCAAATCTGCTGGCCTATGTTGCCGCCGCTCCGGTGCCGTTGCCGCTGTTGCATCAGTGGCGGGATCGCGGGCTCACCCTGATCCAGGGTTACGGCATGACCGAGACCTGCGGCGTGATCACGATGATGGAGCCGGGCGACGCGCTGCCCAAGGCCGGATCGGCCGGGAAGTCGAGTCTGCACTTCTCGGTCCGTCTGGTGCGCGCCGACGGCAGCGACGCCGCCCCAGATGAGATCGGCGAGATCTGGGTCAAGGGGCCCAGCACCACACCCGGCTATTGGAAGCGGCCCGAGGCGACCGCCGGCGCCTTCACCGACGGCTGGCTGCGCACCGGTGACGCGGCACTGATGGACAGGGACGGCTTCTACTACATCGTGGATCGCTGGAAGGACATGTACATCTCCGGCGGCGAGAATGTCTATCCGGCGGAAGTCGAAGACGTGCTCTACCAAATTTCGGCGATCGCCGAGGTGGCGATTATCGGGGTGACGGACGAACGCTGGGGCGAGGTCGGGCGTGCAATCGTCGCCGTCAAGCCGGGTCAGGCGCTGACCGAGACCGAGATCTTTCAGCATTGCGAAGCGAACCTGGCGCGCTACAAGCACCCGCGCTCGATCAGGTTCGTGGACGCGTTGCCGCGCAATGCGACGGGAAAGGTGCATAAGCCCACATTGCGGCAGCGGTTCGGTATGGCGTAGTGCGAACGGAGCCGCGCCTTTCCGTCATTCCCGCGCAAGCGGGTTCCCGCTCGCGCGGGAATGACGATTAAAGATGCTCGCCCTTCTGCCGCAGCTTGTGGTCAGCGGCACATCCACCGGCATGCTCTACGCGCTCATCGCGCTGTCGATGACCGTGGCATATCGCGCAACCACCGTGGTGAATTTCGGCCACGGTGACATGGTCGCCGCCGGCGCCTATGCGGTGTTCGTGTTCGGCCTGGGCTTCGGTTTGCCTTTCCTGATCGCCATGACACTCGCCATCGCATTGCTGTTCACCGCCGGCTTTGCCGCCCAGCGCCTTCTGTTGCAGCCGATCGTCGCCGGTCCGCATCTGTCGTTGGCTATGATGGCCCTCGCCATCGGCTACACGGTCCGCGGGGCGCTTCGCCTGGAGTGGGGCAACGAGACGATCAACCCGTTGCGCCCCTATCCGCAGGACGCCTACCTGTTCGGCAACATCGTCGTCACCACCGATGACGTCGTGATCGGTGGCTGCGTCCTGCTGCTGCTGGCCGCGCTGTTCCTGCTGTTTCAGGTGACACCACTCGGCAAGGTGATTCAGGCGACATTCCAGAGCCAGCGTGGCGCTGCACTGGTCGGCATCAACGTCCCGTTGTTCCACGCGCTGATGTGGGGCGGCGGTGCGGCGCTCGGCGCGATCGGCGGTGTGATGCTGTCGCTGATCACGCCGCTCACGCCCGACCTCGGCCAATGGACGCTGATACAGGGTTTCGCGGCAATGACGCTTGGAGGATTCGGATCACTCGGCGGCGCCGTCGCCGGCGGTATCTTGCTGGGCATCACCGAGAAGCTGCTCGGGTTCTACATCAATACCGTGTTCATCGAGATCACCGGCTACCTCGTGCCGATCCTCGTACTGATGTTGCGGCCGCAAGGCCTGTTCGGCCGCCGCGCCGTCTTGCGCGTATGAAGGGGCGCCGCGCGTTCTGGCTGTTGCCGCTTGCCTTGTTGCCGGTGCCATTGCTGCTCAACCCCTATCAGCAATACGTGCTGAACACCGCGCTGCTCTACGTCCCCGTCGGCATTGGTTTCAATCTCGTCGTCGGGAACCTGGGTCTGCTCGCGTTCTCCAATGTCGCCTATTTCGGTCTCGGTGCGTACACGAGCGGCGTGCTGATGGTGCAGATTGGTCTGCCCTGGTGGCTGACCGTCATACCGGCCGCACTGATGGGCGGCGCCGGTGGCGCGATCGCCAGCATCCCCGCGTTGCGTGGCGTACGGCTGTTCTATCTCGCCATCATGACGCTGGCGTTCGGCGAACTGATGCGCTGGACCTACATAAGATGGGAGTCGCTCACCGGCGGCTCGATGGGCATGGCGGTGCCGACCGCAACGCTGTTCGGCTGGGCGCTCGATACCGATCGCCGCCGCTTCTACGTCTTCCTTGCCCTCGTCGTGCTGATCGTCGCCATCACCGACCGGCTGCTGCGGTCGCGTTTCGGCCGCGCCTTCCTGGCGATCAAGGACAACGAAATCGCTGCCGCCGCGATGGGCATTCCGACCGACCGCTACATTGTGCTCGCCTTTGCCTGGGGCGGCGCCGTGGTCGGCGTGGGGGGCGCGATGCTCGCGATCTCGGTGGGTCATCTGACGCCGGTCTCTTTCGACCTCACCGAGCTGATCCGCCAGTTCGCGATCATCATGGTGGGCGGTCTGGCCAGCCTTGCCGGCGCGATCGTGGGCGCCGTCATCATCACCGCGGCGCCACAGGTGTTCATCAGTTTTCCCGGGTTCGACGAGTTGGTATTCGGCCTGCTGATAGTACTCGTCATACTGTTCCTGCCGCGCGGGCTCGCGAGCTTACTTGCGAGACTGCATCCCGCGTTCGTCGAGCGCTATTATCGTGACTGATGCGCCGCTGCTGTCGGTACGCGATGTGACCGTGCGCTTCGGCGGCCTGGTCGCGGTTGACGCCGTCTCGTTCGATCTGCATGCGGGCGAAATCTGCGCGTTGATCGGACCGAATGGCGCCGGCAAGACAACTCTGTTCAATGCGGTGGCGGGCAATGTCGTTGCCGATGGCGGCAATATTCGCTTCCGCGGCGAGGAGATCGCGGGACTCACGCCGCATGAGATCTCTGCCCGCGGCGCACGCCGCACGTTTCAGAACGGTGGACTGTTCCCCGAGCTGACTGCGCTGGAGAACGTGCTGGTCGGATTGCACGCGCAGGTCGCCAGCAGCTTTCTGGGCCTGTTGTTAGGCCGCCGTTCCGCGGTTGCCGAAGCATCCGCGACCGCACGCGCGCGCGAACTGCTGTCGACGATGGGCATCGCATCCATTGCCGAGCGGAAGACGGGCGCACTATCCGGCGGCCAGCAGCGGATGGTGGAGATCGTGCGCGCTCTTGCCACCAATCCGCCGTTGCTGTTGCTCGATGAACCGGCGGTAGGACTGGCGCCGGCCGCTCGGCAGCGGCTCGCCGACGTGATCCGCGATCTCGCGCATCGCCGCGGTATCGGCATCCTGCTGATCGAACACGCGATCGAGCTCGTGATGAGCGTTGCCGACCGCGTGATCGTGTTGAACGACGGCCGCAAGGTTGCCGATGCGCCGCCTGAGCAGGTACGAGCGGATCGCGCCGTGCTGGAAGCCTATCTCGGCCATGCCTGAGCCGTTGCTTCGCGCGCGGGCTGTGGAGGCGGGCTTTGGCAACCGGCAGGTCCTGTTCGGCGTCGATCTCGACGTGGTCGCCGGCGAAGTGGTGGCGTTGCTTGGCGCCAATGGCAGCGGCAAGTCCACGCTGCTGAACACGATCAGCGGCTTTGTGCGGCCGCGGCGCGGTTCGATCCGGCTCGATGATCTGGAACTCGCCGGCCTGCCGCCGCATCGGATATTCCGCCACGGCATCGTGCAGGTATCGCAGGCGCGCGATCTGTTTCCGGAGATGTCGGTGGAGGAGAACCTGCGTCTTGGTGCCTGGACGAAGCGGGGCGACACGGCGCGCTTGCTGGTCGGCGTCTACGGGTCGTTTCCACGGCTGTTGGAACGGCGCGGCCAGGTGGTGCGACTGATGTCGGGCGGCGAACAGCAGATGGTGGCGATCGGCCGCGCCCTGATGAGCGAGCCCCGAGTGCTGCTGCTGGACGAACCGTCGGGCGGACTTGCGCCGGCCTTTGTAACAGAAATCGCCGCAATCGTCGGCGCGCTGAAGCGGCAGCGCGTCACGATGGTGATGGTGGAACAGAACCTGCGGCTGGCGCTGTCGGTGGCGGATCGCATCCTGGTGCTGCGCGATGGGGCGGTGGTGGAGCAGCGCGGCGGCAATGCCGATGAAGAAGATATCGTGCGGCAGATCTACCTATGACAGCGGTTCGGCAAATTGACTCCATTTCGCGCGACGGCATAAGGTCTGCGCCAGCAAAGCCGATGGGGGGAAATATGAAGGGCCGGCGCCTGTTCGTCGCGTTACTCGCGGCATCGTTGGGGATCGCTCTCTGGGGTCCGGCGCGCGCCGCCGATGACACCATCAAGATCGGCTATATCGATCCATTCTCCGGCCCGTTCGCTGCCACCGGCAACAACTTTCTCAAAGTGTTCAGCTATGTCCTCGAGAAGATCAATGCCGAGGGCGGACCGCTCGGCAAGAAGTACGAACTGGTCACTTTTGATTCGAAGCTTCAACCAGCCGAGGCGCTGATCGCGTTGAAGAGCGTTACCGACCAGAACCTGCCGTTCGTGATGCATTGCGTCGGGTCGAACGTCGGCGCGGCGATGATCGATGCGGTGTCCAAGCACAATGCCCGCAATCCTGACAACCGCCTGCTGTATCTGAATTGCGGCGCGCTGGCGACCGAGCTCACCAATGAACAGTGCGATTTCTGGCATTTCCGCTTCACCGCCAATGTCGACCAGCGGGCCGTGGCGCGCATCAAGACGCTGCCGCAGTCGGTGAAGAGCGTCTATGTGCTGAACCAGGACTATCTGTTCGGCCAGTCGGTGCAGAAGGCGACGCTGAAGTACCTCCAGCAGTATCGCCCGGACGTCAAGATCGTCGCCGACGAACTGGTGCCGTTCGGCAAGGTCCAGGATTTTTCGCCTTATATTGCCAAGATCAAGGCGTCCGGCGCGCAGTCGCTGGTGACGTCGAACTATGACCGCGACCTGAACCTGTTGATGAAGGCCGGCAACGACGCCGGCCTGGAGATTCGTTACGACGCCTACCTCGCGCATCAGCCCGGTGGCCCGACCTCCACCGGTCCGGCGGGCGACAACCGGCTGACGTCGGTGATGGAGTTCCATGACAACGTGCCCGCCGAAGAGCACAACCCGGCGGCCGAGAAGTTCATCGAAGGTTGGCGCGCACGCGCCGACTTCAACTTCATCCCGCTCGACTACGTGACCATGTTCCAGATGCTGACGGCGGCGATCAACAAGGCAGGATCGACCGACGCGCAGAAGGTCGCGCTCGCGCTCGAGGGCATGAAGGTCACCGACATGATGGGTGACGAGAACATCATGCGCGCCGAGGATCATCAGTTGCTGAGCCCGCTGCGTGAGGCGGTCTTCACCCGCAGCGCGAAGCTGGATGCGGAGAAGACCGGGCTCGGCTGGAAGACCGAGACCAAGCTGTCCGGCGCCGATCTGACCCTGCCCGACACGTGCAAGATGAAGCGGCCGGCGTCGTAGCGGTTCGCCGCCAGACCACAGCCATATCGAGGTCGTTCGCATGGAGGTCCTGCTCGTCTCCCTGCTGAACGGCCTGGTCTATGGCATGCTGTTGTTCATGCTGGCGTCGGGGCTGACGCTGATCTTCAGCATGATGGGTGTGCTGAACTTCGCCCACGGCTCGATCTACATGCTCGGAGCCTATTTCGCTTACGAAAGCACGCGGTTCCTTGGCTTCTGGTCGGCGCTGCTGATCGCCCCGCTGCTGTGTGGCGCCATCGGCGCGGCGATCGAGATCTGGGGCCTGCGCCGCGTGCACCACAACGGCCACATCGCCGAACTGCTGTTCACCTTCGGTCTGGTGTTCATCATCGGCCGTTCCGTGCAGATGGCCTGGGGCATGCTGCCGATGCCGTACCGCGTGCCCGCGGGTCTCGATTTCCCGCTGTTCACCCTGTACGGCCTGCAGTTCCCCGCCTATCGCGGGTTCATGCTGCTGATCTCGGCGGGGATGCTGGCGGCGATCTGGCTGCTGCTGAAGCGCACACGGATCGGCATGGTCATCCAGGCGGCACTCACCCATCCGGGGATGACCGCGGCGCTCGGCCACAACGTGCCGCTGGTGTTCACCATCGTGTTTGCCGGCGGCTGCTTGCTGGCCGGACTCGCCGGCGTGATCGGCGGCAACTACCAATCGACCGAGCCCGGCATGGCCGACGCGATGGGACCGATCGTGTTCGTGGTCGTGGTGTTCGGCGGGCTGGGTTCGCTCGCCGGCTGTTTCCTCGCATCGATCATCATGGGCATGGTGGTCACGTTCTCGGTGGTCATCGACACCTCGATCGCCGATCTGCTGCACCCACTCGGCATCGCCGTGCACAACGACGACCTGCTGGGCGAAATCCTCACCGTGCCGGTGGCACGGATCGGCGCGCTGCTGCCGCTGCTGATGATGGTGCTGATCCTGCTGTTCCGCCCGCGCGGCCTGCTCGGGACCCGCGATACATGATCCGCCGCGCATGGATCCCCTGGCTGGTGCTGCTTGTGCTGGCGATCGTCCTGCCCTGGCTGTTCTACGACTGGGCCCACCATCGCCACGCCGGCTTCGTCATCTCGATGCTGAGCCAGATGGGGATGATGATCATCCTGGCGCTGTCGTACAACATGCTGCTTGGCCAGTCCGGGCTGTTCTCGCTGTGTCACGCGACGTTCTTCGGTTTCGGCGGCTACGCGACGATCCATTTCCTCAATGCCGCGGGCGCCGGCGAATTGCCTGTGCCGATGGAGCTGATGCCGCTGCTGGCCGGCCTCTCCGGACTGGGTCTGGCGATCGTGTTCGGCGCCATGGCGACCAGGCAGCGGGCCACCGCATTCGCCATGATCACGCTCGGCATCGGCGAGCTGGTCGCGACCGCGGCACTGATGTTCCACCACTTCTTCGGCGGCGAGGGCGGCGTCACCACCAACCGCATGATCGATCAAAGCCTGTTCGGCCTGTCCTACGCCTCCGGCATCCAGGTTTACTACCTGATCCTGGCCTGGGCCTTCATCGCCGCGCTGCTGATGCGGTTGCAGACGATGACCCCGCTGGGCCGCATGGCGAACGCCTGTCGCGACAACTTCGAACGTGCGCAGTTCATGGGCTACGACCCGCGCGCCGTGCGCTTCCTGCAGTTCTCGCTTGCGGGATTCTTTGCCGGCATCGGCGGCGGGCTCTACGCGATCACCTATGAAATCGTAACCTTCGACTCGGTCGCGGCGCCGCTGTCGGCCAACGCGCTGTTGATGGCCTATATCGGCGGCAACATGGCGTTCGCGGGCCCCGTGCTCGGCGCAATACTCATCACGCTGCTGCAGAGCGGCGTGAGCCTGATGTCGAATTCCTGGCTGATCTATGTCGGCGTGCTGTTCATCGCCATGGTGACCTTCGCGCCGACCGGGCTTGCCGGCATCATCATGCTGCATGGACCGATCTGGCGCGCCGGGCGGCTGTCGCGGCTGGCCTTGCCGTATCTGCGGCTGGTGGTGCCTGGGCTCGCCGCGGTCGCGGGTTTCGTCGGCTTCGTCGAGTTGCTGTCGTTCCTGACGATCGGCTCCGAGCAAGGCAAGCGGCTGGAGCTGTTCGGCTCGACGATCGACGAGACCAGCGCAATGCCATGGATCGTTGCGATCGCGCTGCTGACACTGGGCGTGGTTTGGCTGCGCATCGAGTCCCGTTATTTCGCCCGTGTCTGGGAGGCGGTGACTGCGGACATGCCGGAGGCTCGCGCGTGACGACCACACCGGCCATCCGGCTTGCCGATGTGCGCAAGAGTTTCGGCGCCACCGAGATCATCCGTGGCGTCAACCTGGACATCGCGACCGGCGAGCGGCACGCGATCATCGGGCCGAACGGCGCCGGCAAGACCACGTTGTTCAACCTGATCTCCGGGCGGTTTCCGATCACCGCCGGGGCGATCGAACTGCGCGGCCGGCGGATCGACGCGTTGCCGCCGCAGCGGATCAATCGACTGGGCCTGTCGCGCAGCTTTCAGATCACGTCGATCTTTCCGCGGCTCACGGTGTTCGAGAACCTGCGCTGCGCGCTGCTGTGGAGCCGCGGCTACCACTACTCGTTCTGGCACCTGCTGCCGCGCCAGCGCGGATTGAACGACGCGACCGAGATACTGTTGCTGGACCTCAATCTGGCGATGCGGCGGCACGTGCCTGCGGGTTTGCTGTCCTATGCGGAGCAGCGCGCGCTGGAGATCGGCATGACGGTGGCCGGCGGGGCGAACGTGATCCTGCTGGACGAACCCACCGCTGGCATGAGCCACAGCGAGACGGAATATGCCGTCGCACTGATTCGCCGTGTCACCGAAGGCAAGACGCTGGTGATGGTGGAGCACGACATGCGTGTGGTGTTCGACCTGGCAGACACCATCACGGTGCTGGTCTATGGCAATGTGATCGCATCCGGCCCCCCGACCGAGATACGGGCAAACCGCGCGGTGCAGGAGGCGTATCTGGGTGCGATCGCGGCGTGACCCTGAAAGTGATTCAACCACAGATGCACACAGATGAGATGAGCGGAGCACTGGCACCGACGCAGGAACGACACAGTCCGCATCCGTGTTCATCGATGTTCATCCGTGGTTTCAAATTCCTCCTCGTCCCAAGGGCCTCCTGCTCACATGAACACGCGCGGCGGCGCTGCCCATTCGGCAGGTTCATGTAATGCTCGAAGTCCGTGACCTGCACGCGTTCTACGGCAAGAGCCACATCCTTCAGGGCGTCGACCTTTCCGTCGGCGAGGGCGAGATCGTGTCGCTGCTCGGCCGCAACGGTGTTGGCCGCTCCACCACGTGCAAGGCGATCATGGGCCTGGTCGAGCCGGTGGGCACGGTTCGCTACCGTGGCCGCGATATCGCCGGCCTGCGCGCCAACCTCGTGGCCAAGGCCGGCATCGGCTACGTGCCGGAGGATCGCCAGGTCTTCCCTACCCTCACCGTGCGCCAGAACCTGATGCTCGGCCTCAAGCGCGCCGGCAGGTTCGGCCGGTGGAATTTCGACGACGTGTTCAGGCTGTTCCCCAATCTCGCGGAACGCCAGCACAACGCGGCCGGCGTGCTGTCGGGCGGCGAGCAGCAGATGTTGACCATGTGCCGCACGCTGATGGGCGATCCGGACCTGATCCTGATCGACGAACCCACCGAGGGCCTGGCGCCGATGCTGGTCGAGCAGGTCGGGCGCCTGCTGGAGGAGATCGCTCGCCGCGGCGTGGCGATCCTGCTGGTGGAGCAGAAGCTCACCATCGCGATGCGCATCTCACGCCGGCTCTATGTCATGGGCCACGGTCGCATCGTGTTCGAGGGGACGCCGGCCGACATCGGCACGCGCACCGACATCCGCCGCGAGTGGCTCGAGGTCTGACGCAAGAAATCTTTCCGGATGGCGGCGACCGGGCCTAAGGTGGCGCCGAGCAGTATCAGCGAGGGCACACCCGACATGCGGATACCGTGGCACAGCATGCGGCTTTCGACGCGGCTGTTGCTCGTCGTGCTGACCTGTCTGCTGCCCGTCATCCTGCTTGGCGTCTGGGTCGAATACAGCCACTGGCAGGAGCGCAGGGCGCAGCTTGGCGATTTGTCGCTGCAGCAGGCGCAGCTCCTGAACGGCGACGTCGACAGCATCGCCGAGGGTGCGCGCACATTGCTGAGCACAGTCGCGCAATTGCACGACGTGCGTGACGCCGCGCCGACGTGCGGCGAGCGGTTGCGGGCGGCCCAGCGCAACGTGCCGATGTTCGCATTCGTCGCGCTGCTCGATGCGAACGGTAACCTGATCTGCGCCTCGGCGCCGGCATTGCGATTGACCGACGGCGATCGACCGCAATGGGTACGCGATGCCATCGCCGCCTCGGGCTTCGCCGCCGGCCGCTTTGCCGCAACGCCCGGTGTCAGCGATGGCTTTCTGCCGTTCGCCTTGCCACTCACCGATGTCTATCCGGATCGCGGCGGCGTCCTGGTGGCCGGCCTGGATCTTGGGCGTCTGTCGGAACACCTGTCTCGGCTGAGGCAGACCGGCTCGCCGTTCCTTGCCGGCAGCGCACTCACCGTGTCCGATCGCGACGGCGTCATTCTTGCGCGCAGCCCGCAGCATGCAGCGTTTGTCGGCAAGCGCTTCCCGCCGCAGGCGATGGCCCTGGTGACAGCACGACAGGCTGGCGTCGAACGACTGAAGAGCATCGACGGCACCACCCGCGTCGTCGGCTTCATTCCGCCTTCGCAATCGTCCTACGGACTGATGGTAGCGATCGGTTTCTACGAGGCCGCGATGATGGCGGACATCGATCGTGCAACCCTGCGTGGCGGCCTGCTGCTGGGCGGGGTCGCGATCGGCGCCTTCCTGCTCACGCTGTTCGTGGCGCGCCGCTTCATCGGGCGGCCGACGCGCGCCCTGTTGGCGGCTGCGCATCGTTGGCGCGAAGGCGATCTCGGCACACCGGTTCAGGGCGAAGATACCCATTCGGAATTTGGCCAGATCGCCGCGGCCTACAACGACATGGCCGCCGCGCTGGCGCGTCGCGAGGAGGACCTGCGCGAGCACGCCGATGCGCTGGAGGCTCGTGTGGCCGAGCGCACACAGGAGCTGTCGGTCACCAACAATCGCCTGCAGGTCGAGATCGCCGAACGCCAGAACACCGAGGCGGCACTGGTGCAGTCGCAGAAGCTTCAGGCGGTAGGCCAATTAGCCGGCGGCATCGCCCATGACTTCAATAATCTGCTGGCGACAATACAGGGCAGTCTCGATCTGCTGTCGCATACCGTGCCGGTTGAGCAGACGCGTCAGCATACCTGGATCGAGCGCGCCACCGGTGCGGTCCGTCGCGGCTCGCAACTGACCGGGCGGCTGCTGGCATTCTCGCGTCGGCAGCGGCTGGCGGTGCAGGCGTCCGATGTCAACAAGCTGGTGTCGGATCTGGTACCCTTGCTGCACACCTGCACGCATGGCGAGCGGATCCGTATCGACACCTGGCTCGGCGACAATCTGTGGCCGGCGATGGTCGAACCGAGCCAGGTGGAGGCCGCGATCCTCAACCTCGCACTGAACGCCCGCGATGCAATGCCGGATGGCGGTGTGCTGACGATCACCACCGCGAACCATCCCGTCGCCGAAACGACGAAGGGCGACATCGCAGCGGGCGACTACGTCGCAATCATCGTCACCGACACGGGTGTCGGCATGACCAGCGATGTGGCGGAGCGCGCGTTCGAGCCGTTCTTCACCACGAAGGGGCCGTCGGGCAGTGGGCTTGGGTTGAGCCAGGTCTACGGTATGGTGCGCGAATCCGGCGGCGCCGTGCGGCTGACGACATCGCCCGGCAGCGGCACCTCGGTGACGCTGCTGCTGCCACGAGCGGCTGAGTTGCCGAAGCTCGATCGCCTACAGATTACACCGCGCCACGTGCGGTCGCGCGCGAAAGTCCTGATGGTCGACGACAACCCCGATGTGCTGCAGGTGAGCGCGGACATGCTGCGGCAACTCGGCTATGGCGTGATCACGGCGGTGAGCGGACGGGAGGCGCTGGCGGCACTCGAGACACGCCCGGCGATCGTGGTGCTAGACCATGCCATGCCGGCGATGACCGGGCTGCAGGCCGCGGCGGCGATGCGGCAGCTTGGATATGCCGGGCCGATCATTCTGGCGACCGGTTATGCCGAACTGGGTGAGGCGGAGCAAAATGAGCTGGCAACGTTGCAGGGTGTGCTGAACAAGCCCTACTCGATCCGCGAGCTGGAGGCGCTGTTGGCGCGGATCGAGGCGGAAACAGCGGATGCGGCCCTTCAGCCGGTGAAGTAGCGCTTCATCGGCTCGAAGTAGTGTTCCTGCCAGCCGCCGTCCTGGTAGCCGGCGTGGCCGTCCGGGACGTTCGTGTGGTGCAGCGTGATCTCCGTACCGCCGACGACGGGCGCCAGCAGCACTTCAATCTGCGAGTCCGGGTCCTGCCGGGTGAACCTTGTCGTGCGCCACGACTGCACGATGCGGCGACCGGGCTCGAGAGTGAGGTTCTTGCCCTTGATATAGCCACCCCAGGCCGAAAACGGCGCGCCCTCCAGCGGTTTCACCTTTGCCGTACTGCCGGTCATCTTGGTGTGACCGCGACTGTCGAGCCATGCGTCATAGATCTGTTGGGGAGTGGCGGGGATGACGTCGGTGAGCGTGAATGAGATGGCCATTGCTGCCTCCATTGGAGCTGACTACCCAACGAACGATCGGTTGGCGATCCCGCAACAGCCAAGCGTGATCCACCGCAAGGGAATAATGACTGTGCCATGGGCGTAGATGCATGACCAACGGTCTCGAGGCGGCGGTGCCATCTACCTTCGACATTGTCGCAGACATTATTGCGCGGATCTGTCACGTTTCGCGTGAGACGATAGCGCTCGACAGCAATCTGCTGCGCGACCTGGGCATTGACAGCCTCGATCTGCTCGACGTCGGATTTGCCCTCGACGATGCATTCGGAATCCATGTGCCACTGGAGCAATACCTCATCGTGCGGGAACTCTGCGTCAACATCGACACCATGACAGCGACCGCGGCATGAGCCGCATGTTGCGCGCGGCCGTAGCGGTCATGCTGGGTCTGTCTGCTGTCCTGGTGCCCGTTGCAGTCTCGGCGCAGCCATCGCAGGGCCAGCCCGCAGAGGCGATCACGATCCGATTGTCCAACTTCGCGTTCGCCCCGGCGCAGTTGCAACTGCGCGTCGGCGTGCCGGTTCGCCTGCACCTCGTGAACGACAGCAGCGGCGGCCACAGTTTCAGCGCGCCCGCATTGTTTGCCGCCAGCGCTTACCCCTCAGGCGCACCGCCGCAGGAGGGGACGGTCCAGATCGCCGCGGGTGGCAGCGTGGACATCACGCTGGTTCCTCGCGCGGCCGGGACCTACAAACTGGAATGCACACACTTCCTGCACAGCATGTTCGGCATGACCGGGACGATCGTCGTCGCAGGCTCGTAGCGCAACGATGATCAGCGTGGCGCAACGGATGAGCATCGGCTTCGGACAGGCGACGCTACACCAGCCGATACACCGCGCTCTCAAAATCCTGAAACAGTTGCACCGCCTTCTCGTCGAAGAACGGCAATACCTGCGTCGCGTAGACGCCCGTTACCTGCCTCGCCGGGTCGATCCAGAAGTACGAGTTGGCCAGCCCGGCCCAGGCGAGCGATCCGGCCGAACGACCGGTCGGCATCGGGTCGGGATTGATCAGGAAGCTCAGTCCCCACTGCATGCCGTCGATGAAGTCGACGTGGTTGGAGTAGGGCGGCGCCGCAGTCTTCAGCGGACGGCACACCAGATCGCCCATTGCGTTGGCCGACATCGCGGCGACCGTCTCGTGCGCCAGCACGCGCGTGCCGTCGAGCGTGCCGCCGTTCAGGATCATGCGCGTGAAGCGGAGATAATCGCCCACCGTCGAATACAGCCCACCGCCGCCCATCTCGAATTCGGGCTCCTGCGGCAACTCCATGTCGGTGGCCTCGAAGCCGTCCGGCGTGCGGTTGTGCACCTTGGCCAGGCGTTGCCGTTGCGCCGGTCCGATCTTGAACGCGGTGTCGGTCATGCCAAGGGGTTGCAGCAGGTTCTGCTGCATATACGCGCCGAGCCGCTGGCCGGTGACCGCCTCCACCGCCTTGCCGGCCCAGTCGATGCCGATCCCGTAGTCCCAGCGTTCGCCAGGATCGAACACCAGCGGGATCGATAGCGCCGCGTTCGCGCAGGAGATGATACCGGGCGTGCCGGTCGACTCCAGGTAGCGGGCCATCTCGGGGTTCCAGATATCGTAGACGAAGCCGGCGCTGTGGGTGAGCAGATGGCGCAACGTGATCGGCCGCCTGGCCGGCCGCAGCCGCGGCGAGCCGTCCGCCGCGAAGCCTTCCAGCACCTGCGCGTTGCCCAGCCCCGGCAGCAGCGTGGCAATTGGCGCATCGAGCGACAGCCGGCCTTGCTCCACAAGCTGCATGGCGCAGGCACCGGTCACGGCCTTGGTCATCGAGGCGATCCAAACCACGGTGTCAGCCGTCATCGGCGCGCCTGATGCGGTGTCGCGCACACCGGAGGCGCCGGCGAAGATCGGCCCCTCCGCGGTTCCGGCCGCGACGACGACGCCAGGCACATCGCCCGCATCGGTCGCGCGCTTGAGCAGATCGGAAATCGCCTGGGTGTTCGCCATGGATTTTCTCCTCTCGTCAGCGCCACGCCGGACCCTGGTTGCCGATCCGGCTGCCGTGTCCCCGGCATAGCACCGCGCGCGCCACTGCCACAGCCAAGTTCACTCGCTGTCGCCCATCAGCTCCGCGCGGATGCGCCGGTCGTAATCCTCCGCCAGCGCATGCAGCGCCGCCGCGCCGTCGCCGGTGAAGGCTGGGCCGTGCATCAGCGCGAGCGTCCGAGGCGTCAGCGTGGCCAGCCGACGGATCGTGCGTCCAGTGCTCGGATGCAGGCTGGAGAACCGGAACAGGTCCTCGGCCGCCAACGCCGGTCCGACGACGTCGCCGCTGGCGAGTGGCGGCGGGTCGCCAACCTGGGTGAACAGATCGCCGCACAGCAGGGTGCCGGTGCTTTCCTCGTACAGCACGCCAGCCTCCCATCCGTGCGGGATATGCGGCGTGTCGAGGAAACGCACACGCTTGCCACCGCCCAGATCGATCACTTCGCCGTCCGCCAGCGGGCGCGGCGGGCGGTCTGCCATATCGTTGAGCGACACGCGGCACGCGGTCTGCCCGTGCGCGACCGTCGCGCCCGGTGCCGCCGCCAGGAACTCATTCATCGCGCCGCATTCGTCCGATTCATAGTGGCCGAAGGCGACCCAGCGCAGCCGTTCGAGCGGCAACACGCGTGCGATCGCGGCCGAGACGGCAGGGAACATGCCCCGCTTGCCGGTATGGAACAGCAGCGGCTCGTCGCCGAGAATGAGGAAGACGTTGTAGGTCAGGCCGGCCGGCGGGGCGACCTCCGGCGCGTAGGTCGAAAGCCGATAGATGCCGCTGGCGATCTCGTCGATCCTGGTGCCCATGACGCTGTCCCTTCGCTGCCGGTTAGTGGCGCTTATACGGCGGAACCTCCCGACCCGACGCCGATGGCGTCAGCCGCCGCCAGACCTTCATGCAGCGTCGCGAAAATCCGCGCTGCACCCAGTGAGGCTGTGATACCGTGCCGATCCAGATCGGCACGGAGGAACTGATTGACCCGTGCAATCATGACCGTGGTGTCGCGTCGAGCCAGCTCGGCAAGAAGCGCGCGCAGGGTCCGCGCCGCCGAGTAGTCGATGTCAGTGATCGCGGCCGCATCGATCACAAAGCAGCGCACCTGGTTCGGCGCCTTGTCGACGAGCGCACGGACCTCGTCTGCGAATCGGTCCGCATTGGCGAAAAACAAATCTGCACCGAAACGATATACCATCAGGCCGGGTGCCGTCTCGGTGCCAGGTGACGCAGTTGCGGGTTCCCAGCGACCGGCGGCATCTGGCGCGAGCACTGCTGAGTGCGGACGATAGCTGTGATTGACGTGCCGCAGCAATGAGAGACCGATGGCGATCAGGATGCCTTGCTCTACACCAATGCCTACGACTGCCGCGGCGGTGAGCAGAGCCAGTCTCCGTTCGCCCGGGCTTTCGCGCCCGATGTCGCGCAGTCCGCGAAGGTCGACCATGCCAACGGCGATCGTGGTGACAATCGACGCCAGCACGCAGCGCGGTAAATATTGCAGCGGCCCCGTCAGGAACAGCAGAACCAGCAGAACGATGCCGGCGAACGTCAGTTGCGCAAATTGACTACGGGCACCAGCGGCATCCGCCATGGCGGTCTGTGTCGGGCTGCCATTCACCACAAAGGTGCCGCTGATTGCCGCTGCCGCGTTTGCCGCCGATAGCCCGAGCAGGTCCGCGTTCTGGTCGTGGCGTTCACCGTATCGCACGGCAAACGCACGCGCGGTCGCAGCACTTTGCGCCAGGATCATCACGAAGCAGGATGCCGCGACCGGGACCAGGTCCAGCAGTTCGCGCCACGTGACATCGGGCAGGCCGAGTGACGGGAGACCGCCCGGCACGGGGCCGATCAGCGGAATGCCACGCGCACCAAATTCAAATGCGGCGCTTGCCGCGATCGTTCCAATCACAACGCACAGCGGAACCGGCCATTTCGGACGCAGCCAGCGCGCGGTCAGAATAAGTCCGGTGACCAACGCGGACAGCAGCAGCACGGACGGATGAACGCTGCCGAGACCGCGTACGATCTCGACAGCCTGGTTCACGGTCGAGCGCGCGGTCACCTTCAGATCGAGCATGTCGCCGAGCATCGCAATGGTGACCTGGATGCCGACGCCCGTGAGGAAGCCCACGAGTACGGTGCGCGAGAGAAAATCCGCCAGGAACCCGAGGCGGAATATCCGCGCCAACAGCAGGAGCGCGGCCGTGAGCAGCGCAACTGTGCCCGCGAGGGCGACATACCTGGCGCTGCCCAGTTCGGCCATGCGGGACAGCGAGCCCGAGAGGATAGCCGCCGTCGCGGAGTCGGCGGCGGCGACCAAATGGCGCGAGGATCCGAACGCGGCAAATGCGAGCGGCGGCAGCAGCACGGTGTAAAGGCCGGTCACGACCGGAGTGCCCGCGATACGGGTATAGCCGAGGACCTGCGGGATGTTCATCGACGCAAGCGTCACACCGGCGAACGCGTCGTGCAGTGCCGAGCGTACGCTGCCGGGGCGCGCCGCCGCGAAGAGTGTCGCGACCATGCTTTTCGCTCTCAAGCTCCAACCACCTCCGGCACAGTAACTCCGGCTGTCCTGCTATGTCCTGTCCGCATACAATACGGCCATCGGGAGGCACTGCGATGGAACCCAGTCTGGTCGCCTATTCGCCGATCCTGCACCGCCCGCCGCTGCGCTGGCCGAACGGCGCGCGGGTGGCGCTGTGGGTGGTGCCGAACATCGAGCACTACGAATATCTGCCGAAGTTCGTGCGCACCCGCGATCCGTGGCCGCGCTCGCCGCATCCGGATGTGCTGGGCTACACGCAACGCGACTACGGCAACCGCGTCGGCCTGTGGCGGCTGTTCGAGGTCACCGATGCGCTGGGCATCCGCTGCACCGTCAGCCTCAACATGGCGGTACTCGAGCACTTCCCGGAGATCCTCGGCGCGATGGAGGGGCGCGGCTGGGAGTACATGTCGCACGGCATCTACAACACCCGCTATCACTGGAACTTTTCCCGGGATGAAGAGCGCGCGGCGATGGAGGAGAGCAAGGACATCCACCTCCGCCTCACCGGCCGCCGGCTGCGCGGCTGGTTCAGCCCGGCGATCACCAACACGTTGGACACGTTCGAGCTCACTGCCGAATGTGGCTACGACTACACGGCCGATCTGTATCACGACGACCAGCCATTTCCGCTGAAGGTGAAGACCGGGAAGTTGATCTCGATGCCGTATTCGGTGGACATCAACGACGTGATCCTGCATCGCCGAGGCATCGAGGCGGACGAGTTCGCGCGCCAGATCCGCGACCACTTTGACACGCTGTACGAGGAAGGTGCGGAACAGGGCCGCGTGATGTGCATCGCGCTGCATCCCTACTGGGTCGGTCAACCGCATCGCATCCGCGCATTCCGTACGGCGATGGAATACATCCTGTCGCATCCTGGCGTCTGGCTCACCACCGCCGGCGCGATCACCGACTGGTTCAACCAACACCATCTGCCGCTGATCGAGTCGCATCTCGCGGCGCGGGAGGCGGCCAATGGCTGAACCCGCGAACACCCCGCCGGTCGGTGAGCAACGCCGCCCCGGCATGGACCATCCACATCATGCATTCCGCGCCCTGACCGAGGCGCCACGCTTCACCTGGCCGGACGAAGCACGCATCGCGTTCACGGCGACACTGGTGCTGGACTACTGGGAACTCAATCCCCCGGACGATGCCAACCCGGACCCCCGCATCGTCTCGCCACTGGGAAAATTCTATCCTGACTGGCTGACCTGGAGCCAGCGCGAATACGGCGCGCGGGTCGGCATCTTCCGCGTGCTCGACCTGCTGGACCGCTTCGGCGTGACGCCAAGCGTGGCGCTGGGGGCCGCCGCGGCGAAGCGCTATCCGGAGCTGGTGGACGAGCTGACGCGGCGCAACGCTTGCTTCCTCGCGCACGGCACCTACGCGACCCGGCGCATCACCAGCCGGATGACCGAGGCGGAGGAACGCGCGTTCATCGTCGAAAGCCGCGACGCGGTGCGCGCTGCGGCCGGCGAGGCGCCGCTCGGCTGGTGCGGCCAGGACTTCAACGGGTCTGATCGCACGCCGGCGCTGCTGGCGGAGGCCGGCTTCGCCTACACCACCGACTGGGCGAGCGACGATCGGCCGTTCCTGCTGGGCCGCAGCCTGGTCGCGCTGCCGCCGCAGCCGGAGTGGAACGACCTCGAATGCATGTGGCTGCGCCGAGTGCCGCCGCCGGTATGGGCGGACAACATCGCCGAGGCGTTCGCCTTCCTGCACGACGAGGGTGGCGCGTCGTTCAACCTGACGCTGCATCCGTGGATCGCCGGGCAGGCACATCGCATCCGCTGGCTGCGCGAGGCGCTGTCACGGGTGCTGGGGCACGGCCACATCTGGCGGACGACGACCGACGAGGTGGCACGCGTGGCACGCGAGCAACTGTAGCGATCCCTGTCGATGCGAGACGTCTCCCGCACGTGGGAGAGACGTGACCGTAGGATGGGAGAGCGCAGCGAAACCCATCGCAATGATTGGCCTACGCCGCCTGCAGCAGCCGTCGCGCCTCGGCGGCATCGGCCGCGATCTGCGCCTCCAGCGCGTCGAGCCCGGGGAAGCGCCGCTCCTCGCGGATATAGGCGTGCAGCGCCACCGACAGCTCCGCGCCATAGATGTCGGCGTCGAAGTCGAAGATGTTGACCTCGAGCCGGCTTTCCGGCCCCTCGTTCACCGTCGGCCGGCGGCCGATATTCGCCACCCCGCGATACCACTGCCCGTCCGGCAGCCGCACGGTTACCGCGTACACGCCACGCGCCGGTTCCAGATGGCGCCCGAGCGCGATGTTGGCGGTGGGAAAGCCGATGGTCCGGCCGCGCGCGTCGCCGTGCGCCACCACGCCCCGGATCGTCCAGGGCCGTCCCAGATCGGCGGTGGCACGCTCGGGATAGCCGTCCTGCAATACTCGCCGGATGCGCGTCGCCGAGATCGGGCCGGCGCCGTCGGCCAGCAGCGGCACCAGCGTCAGCCCCATGCCAAGCGCCTCGGCCCGCTGCGCCAGGAACTCACTGCCGCCGCCCCGGCGCCTGCCGAACGCGAAGTCCGGGCCGCACACCAGGTGTCGCGCGCCCAGCCCGCGGTGCAGCACATCGCTGACAAACTCCTCCGCCGGCATCAGGCTGAACTCGTGGCCGAAGCGCAGCTCGTAGATCAGCGTGACCCCGAGCGCTGCCAGCGCCGCCGCCCGCTCGGCCGACAGCGTCAGGCGGAACGGCGGATCGTCGGGGCGGAAATGCTCGCGCGGATGCGGCTCGAAGGTCAGCACCGCGAGCGGCACCTTCGGCCGCGCCGCGTGCGCCGCCTTGATCACCTCGGCATGGCCGCGATGCACGCCGTCGAAGTTGCCCAGCGCCACGGTGGCGCCACGCGCGTCGTCAGGCAGTTCCCGCCAGTCGTGGAAGATCCGGATCATCCTCGCGAGGGAACCTGCACGTAGGCCTCGCCCTCGATCACCATCTCGCCGCGCACCGTGCAGACGGTGCTGAGGGTGGCGCGCTTCTTGTCGGCGTTCAGCGCGGTGACCGTGGCGGTGGCCGTCACGGTGTCACCGATCTTCACCGGCGCGGCGAAACGCAGCGACTGGCGCATGTAGAGCGATCCCGGCCCCGGCAGCCGCGTCCCGAGCACCGCGCTGATCAGCCCGGCCGACAGCATGCCGTGGGCGATGCGCTCGCCGAAGATCGACTGCTTCGCCGCTTCGGCGTCGATGTGGATCGGGTTGGTGTCGGTGGATACCGCCGCGTAGAGCAGGATGTCGGCCTCGGTAATGGTCTTGCCCACACTGGCGGACTGGCCGACCTGCAGGTCCTCGAAGAAATAGCCTTGCGTCATAACGCGGGTCCCACGGTTGTGCCGACGCTTTCTGGGCGCAGGCAGCCGGCAAATCAACCGCGCGCCAGCCGGCACGGTACGGCGTATCATCGCGTCACGGCACACAACCGGAGGAAGCACCATGCGCCGATGCCTCGTCACGTTGGTGCTGCTGCTCGCGGTTTCGCCGGCTGCCCGCGCCGCGCCGCTCGATACAGCGCTGCAGCAGCAGTTGCTGGCGCTCTATGACGGCTACAACAACGCGCTGCTGGCCGGAAAGCTGCCTGATGCGATCAAGCTGCGTTCGGCCCATACGCGCGCCGAGGCCCAGAAGGAGATGCCGACCGCCGCTGCCCGCCAGCGCTTCCTGGCGATGGCGAAAACGATGGTGCCGGACGCGCTCCAGGTGGCACATGCCAGCATCAACGCCGCCGGCGACAAGGCCAGCATCATCACGGTCGCGGCAAAGACCATTCCGAAGACCGCGAAGATCCCGCCGGGCGGCCCGGCTCCGGGCAGCACGCTGCACAGCGAGCTGACGCTGAGCTTCGTGAAGGAAAGCGACGGGTGGAAGCTGGACGACCAGATGTTCGGCCCCGACCCGGCATCGATCACCCTCTGCAAGAACGACAAGTTTGAGCCGGAGACGGCGTTCGACACCGCTAAGACCGTCTCGATGGGCGGGCCGATCGTCCGGGTGGACTTCGAGCCCGACCATACGATGGTGGTGATCCGCGTGGTGGACGAGGAGAACTGCGTGTTCCTGCGCGCCAACAAGGACGAGCTGCAAAAGCACGGCCTGTCGCCGGACAAGCTGGTGCCCTACGCCATTGTCGAGATTGAGGGCAGCCCGCACCGGACCGACAAGCAGAAGGTGCTGGCGGACAAGCTCAACGTGCAGCCCGAGGACTGACGCCAGCCCGCTTCCGTCATCCCGACTCGCCGCCCGTGGTATCCTTGGCCGCGCCGCACGCATCGAGCGCCGCCTGCTCGGCCATCATCGCCTCCTCTTCCGCAAGCGCCTCGGCTTCCAGCGCGGGATTGCGCGGTACGGCCAGTGAGGCGTGCAACTGCGCCCGCGTCATCAGGTCGGTGCGCAGATCGGGAATCGGCTGGCCGAACCGGTCGCGTGGCTGGAACGTCTCGACTGCCGGGATCGGCTTGGCGCCAGGCCGCAGCGCGATGAAGCCCGGCGGCACTTCCGCTGGATCGCTGACCGGTTGCTCGTCCGGCACGCTGGGCCCGGTCGTGGCCGACTGGCGCGGCTTTGCCGGTGTGGTCTCCGTTGCGTCGGGCTGACGCTCGCGGAGGTCGTGGATCCACGCGGCATAGGCGCGGCCGGCGGCCAGCGCGCTGCCGCGCAGACGGATCACCGTCTCGTCGGACATGCCCGGGCGGGCGGCGCGAACGAAACCGTCCACCGCGGACTGTCCGGCAGCGATCGCAATAGCCGCAAGCTGGGCATCGGCAGCGTCGCCCGGGCCGAGTGCTTCGAACAGTTCGCACGTTGCCTGCCAGTTCTCGCTATAGGCGGCGGTGTCGTCCTGGTTGGCACCCGGCGTGGCGGCGGCGAGCATCTGGAGCAGGCGCCTGATGAAGAGGCGCGAGGGCGGACCGCCGGGCGCGGCCGGGAATGCGACGAGGGCGTGGTCAGGCGTGTGCATGTCCATGAGGGTCCTCCCGCCGCGAGACGATGCGGCCGGCGAGAGTGTAAGAACAATTCGTGAACTGCCGGTTAATTTCCTGACCCGGGTACGCCGGCAAAATTCACCACAGCGGATAGCGGGAGCGACCCGGAGTCGGCGCAATACCGCAGCCGCCGACCCCGGCGATGCTCTGCGCACTCGTTGTGTCCCGTGAGACATAGCCTTTGCCGCGACAACCGCGCGCAACGCCGTACTGCTGGAAGTAGTGCCGATCCGTCAAGCTGCAGTTCATCACGTAAACGTGTGATGGCTTGATGTCACGCGGTATTCCCAGTGTCGATCTGTTGATGCTTTAGCTTGCTCACCTGGATTTCATCGCCTTCCTCTCTTTCAGATGCATGGAGACAGCAATGCCGGATTATTCATGGACAACCGCAACGAGCGGTGATTGGGCAACCACCACTAATTGGACGCCCAACGGGATTCCCGGTTCCGGCGGCGACACGGCTACCATCAACGCGACCGGCGCCAACTACACGGTCACCTACGATGAGACCAAGGAAACGCTCAATTCGCTGACGATCAACAGTGCCGCGGCGACGTTGGTGTTCAACGCGAACGAAACCCTTACCTCGTCGCGGGCGACTACGTTCAAGGCCGGAACGATCGATCTGCTGAACAGCGGGAGCACGCTCAACGCTGGCGGTCTTACCACATCCTCCGGAACCACGATCAACATCTCGACCGGCGCCACACTGACCTACAACAGCGCCACCGTCGGTGGCCTGGTGGGCATGACCGGAATCTCCTCGTTCGGGGCAATAGCGGACACGATCGCGCTGAGCGGCACGATCGAAGCGACCAGCGGCACTGGGACCGTCACCTTTGCGGCAATCTCCGGAACCGGAACGCTCGAGGCGAACGGCGGCACGCTGCTGGTGGCGAGCACACTTGCCAACGCCACCGTTCATGCGGTCATTTCGAATTCGGCGTCTTCGGTGTTCGAGACCACCGGCGCATTGTTCTTCGGCAGCCATGTGCCGATCCAGTTTCTCGGTGCGGCCGGCGAATTCGAGTACAATGACAGCAAGAGCGATACCAGTGTGGACTTCGACATCACTGGTCTCAACGCCGGCAGTTCCAAGACCATCCCGACGAACTTCGTCGGTCTGGCCAATGAAGTCGTCACCATCACAAATAGCGGCACAGTCTTCGGAACGAGCGGCACCGTGGTGCTGTCGAACAGCGACACCCTGGCCCTGTCCGGAATCACCGGTAACCTCACCAAGGGCTGGGTTGCCGAAACCGCATCCGATGGACACGGCGGGACCGAGATCTTCCTGGCGAGCGTCTGCTATGCCGCCGGGACGCGGATATTGACCGCCGAGGGCGAGCGGGCGGTGGAAAGCCTGAAGCACGGTGACATGGTGATGACCGTGATGGGCGACGAATTGCTCGCCTGTCCGGTGAAGTGGCTGGGTCGCAGACGCATCGACCTCGCTGCTCATCCCCGCCCGGCCGAGGTCGCGCCAATCCGCATCCAGCGTGACGCCCTCGCCGACTCGGCGCCGCACCGCGATCTGTACGTTTCGCCGGACCATGCCATACTGGTCGACGGCAAGCTGATCTGTGCCCGCCAGTTGATCAACGGCGCGACGATCCGGCAGCAGCACGACCGCGGATCGGTCGATTACTGCCACGTCGAACTGGACGGCCATGCCATTTTGCTTGCGGAAGGGCTGCCGGCCGAGAGCTATCTCGACACCGGCAACCGCTGCTTCTTCGCCAATACCGGCGAGCCGCTCGTGCTACATCCCGATCTGACAAGCGAGGCGGATCACCCGACGCGCGAGGCGGCATCCTGCCGCCCGTTCGTGTGGGACGAGGCGAGCGTCCGGCCGATCTGGCAGCGATTGGCTGAACGCGCCACCGCTCTCGGGCAGCCGGTCAATGCGCCCGTTACGGCAACGGACCCGGCACTCCGCGTTCTCGCCCTGGGGCGAGAGTTTTGGCCGATCCACGTCGAGCACGGGCTGCACATTTTTGTGCTGCCCCCGGGTGCGGCAAAGGTCCGTTTGATGTCGCATGCCGGTTCGCCGACCGATGCCCGCCCCTGGCTGGAGGATCGCCGTTGCCTGGGAGCCTATGTCGAGCGGATCGTTCTGCGCGATGGCAGCAACGTTCAGGAAATTGCCCTGGATCATCCCGGGCTGTCCGAGGGCTGGTGGGCGGTCGAGCGAACTGGGCCGACACCGTGCCGGTGGACGAACGGGAACGCCTTGCTGCCGCTGCCAGCGCATGACGGTCCGATGACACTGGAAGTTCGCGCCGGCGCCAGCGGCATGGCGTACGTGGTCAGCGATCAACAGCGCCACGCCGCTTAGGATCGATCGGGCCGCGAATTCGTCGTCCTCGCAAGAGCGGGGACACAGGCGGCAACTCGCGAGGATGACGCGTATTGAGTACCGCTCCAGTTGCGCGCGAGGTCTGAGGCGGTCATCCTGGGCTGCCCATGACGCCGGAGACGGCCGGGCATATAGAGGGTGCCGCATCAGACCCCTCCCCTGCCCAGGAACCACCGCACGATGCCGTTCAAGGTCGAAGTCGGCCCACCGCAGATCGCTATCCACCACGCCCAGACCGTGCTGATCACCGAGCCCGACGGCCAGGTGGAATGGCCGTCGGAGAAGGGCCTGTTCTTCCTCGACACCCGCCTGATCTCTGCCCTCGCGATCTTTGCCAACGGCGAGCCGTGGGACCTGCTCAACGGCGGTGCCATCAGCTCCGACACCGCACGCATCCACCTCACCAACCGCAGCTTCCCCAGCGAGGACGGTGCCGTCCCGGCGCGGAGCCTGGGCTTCGTCATCGGCCGCAAACTCGGTGGCGGCATGCACGAGGACCTCGACATCACCAACCACGGCCGCGGTCCGGTGCGCTTCAACCTGGAGATCGCCATCCGCTCCGACTTCGCCGACGTGTTCGAGGTGAAGTCGAACCGTATCGTCCGCCGCGGCCGCATTGCCACCGAGTGGTCCGAATCGAACCAGAAGCTGCTCACCATCTATCGCAACCAGGATTTTCTGCGCGGCGTCCAGATCGGTCCGCGAAATGACGACCAGTCGGTCGGCTACGCCAACGGCCGGCTCAGTTTGGAAGTGCGGATCGATCCGGCTGCGACCTGGCACTGCTGCCTGCTGTATGACCTGATCGACGGCAACCGACACTTCCATGCCCCGCACGACTGCGCGAACCGCGGCAACGACCATAGCGACTGGCAGCAGACGGTGCTGAAGATCCGCACCAGCAACGAGGAATTCTACCGCTGCTACCGACAGGCGATCGAGGATATGGCGGCGCTGCGGCTGCCGATCACCGGCACCGATGACATGGTGTTCGTTCCCGCCGCCGGCCTGCCCTGGTTCATGGCGCCGTTCGGCCGCGACAGCCTGATCGTATCGTTGCAGAATATCCTGATCTATCCGGAGTTCGCCCGCGGCGCGCTCGACGTGCTCGGTCGTTGGCAGGCGACGGAGCGCGACGACTACCGCGACGCCGAGCCAGGCAAGATCATGCACGAGCTGCGCTATGGCGAGCTGGCGCATTTCAGGCTGATCCCGCACACGCCGTATTACGGCACGGCGGACGCCACGCCGCTGTATCTGATCGTGCTGCACGCCGCCTGGCGGGCGACCGGCGATCGCGCACTGCTGGAACGCCATCTCGACACGGCCGAAGGCTGCCTGTCATGGATCGATGACTGGGGCGATCGCGACGGCGATGGGTTCCAGGAGTACCAGACCCGCTCGCCGGTCGGCTACGAGAACATGTCGTGGAAGGACGCCGGCGATTCGATGAGCTACTCCGATGGCACGCCGGTGAAAGGGCCGAAGGCGGTGTGCGAGCTGCAAGGCTATGTCTACGACGCCTGGCTGCGCACGGCGGAAATCTACGACGAGCTGGGCCGACCGGAACGCGCCGCCGCGCTGCGCGACAAGGCGGCGACGCTGTTCCGCCGGTTCAACGAAGCGTTCTGGGACGAGGCAACCGGCTTCTACGCCTGCATGCTCGACGGCGAGAAGCGCAAGGTGCTGAGCGTCGCGTCGAACCCGGGCCATCTGTTGTGGTCGGGTATCGTGCCCCCGGAACGCGCCGCACGCGTGGTCGCACGGTTGATGGCGCCGGACATGAACTCCGGCTGGGGCATCCGCACGCTGTCGGCGCTGCATCCTGCGTTCAATCCGTATTCCTATCAGAACGGCTCGGTCTGGCCGCACGACAACAGCCTGATCGCACTCGGCTTCAAGCGTTATGGCTTCGCGCGCCAGGTCAGCCAGATCGCCCGCGACATCTCACGCGCCGCCGGTCATTTCCTGCTCAACCAGTTGCCGGAACTTTATTCCGGCGTGCAACGCGGCGATGCCGATTTCCCGGTGCAATACCTCGGCGCCAACGTGCCGCAGGCGTGGGCCGCCGGCTCCGCCTTCGCGCTGTTGCAGGCGATCCTCGGCATCGCGCTCGATGCGCCAGGCGACCGGGTCTTCGTCGATCCGGCGCTGCCGGCCTGGCTGCCCGACATCACGCTGCTCGACCTGCGGCTCGGCCGGCGCAGCCTCGACATCCGCTTCTGGCGCGACAACGACGCCACGCGCTTCGAGGTGCTGCGCGGCCCGGCACACATCGTGGAGCAGCAGCACTTCTCACCTGTCGCGGCACCGGCCTGATGCGAACCGCCGACGCCGTGATCGAGAGCCTGATCCGCCACGGCATCGACACGCTGTATGCGTTGCCCGGGGTGCACAACGATCACCTGTTCGATGCCGCGCATCGTGCCCAGGACCGGTTCCGCGTGCTGCATCCGCGTCACGAGCAGTCCGCCGCCTACATGGCCCTCGGCGCCGCGCTGGTGACCGGCAAGCCGCAGGCGTTCGCGGTCGTGCCGGGCCCCGGCTTGCTGAACGCATCGGCGGCGCTGCTCACCGCGTACGGCATGGGCGCACCGGTGATCGCGCTGGCGGGGCAGATCCCGTCATTCGCGATCGACCGGGGACACGGGCATTTGCACGAAATCCACGACCAGCTCGGCCTGCTGCGCCACATCACCAAGCACGCGGCCCGCATCCGCGCGCCGCACGAGGCACCGGCGCTGGTGGCCGATGCGGTGCGTATCGCGTGCAGCGGGCGACAGCGGCCGGTGGCGCTGGAATGTGCGATCGACACCTGGGGCGCGACGGGAGCGGTGGAGTTTCCCGCCATCGCGGCGCCCACGGTGCCGCCGGTCGATGCCGACGCGGTGACGCGTGCAGCGAAACTGCTGGGCCGCGCGGAGCGGCCGCTGATCGTGGTGGGCGGCGGCGCGCTGGATGCTGGACCGGAGGTGCAGGCGATCGCGGAGGCACTGGCCGCGCCGGTATCGTCGTTCCGGCGCGGCCGCGGTGTCATCCCCACCACGCATCCGCTCGCCGTGTCGTTCACCGAGGGGCACGCATTGTGGCAGCATGCCGACGCCGTGCTGGCGATCGGCACCCGGCTGTATCAGCAGCAGAGCGTGTGGGGCGTGGACGACACGCTGCCGATCGTGCGGCTCGACATCGATCCCGCCGAGATCGATCGCTTTCGCCGTCCCGCCTGCGCGCTGCTCGGCGATGCCGCGACAGTGCTGCGCGCGTTGCTCGCCGAGCTGCCGGCGCACAACCAGGCACGACAGCGCGATGCGGAGCTTGCCACGGTCCGCGCTGCGTTCGCGGAACGACTGGCGCGGCAGCAACCGTCGATGGATTTTCTGCGCGCGATCCGGGCGGCTTTGCCGGACGACGGCATCTATGTGGAGGAGGTGACGCAGGTCGGCTTCGCCAGCCGCCTCGCCTTCACCGTGCATGCGCCGCGCACGTTCCTGTCACCGGGATACCAGGACACGCTGGGCTGGGGCTATGGCACGGCGCTGGGCGCGCAGGCCGCGGCGCCGGGACGCAAGGTGGTGCTGGCGACCGGCGACGGCGGCTTCATGTTCCAGGCGGCCGAGCTTGCGACGGCGATGCGGCACAGGCTGCCGGTCGTGGTGGTGGTGTTCGACGATGGCGCGTTCGGCAATGTGCGGCGGATTCAGGAGCAGCAATACGGCAACCGATTGATCGCCTGCGACCTGACCAATCCGGATTTCGTCAGGTTCGCCGAGAGTTTCGGCATGGCGGCGTTCCGGGCGGCGACGCCCGAGGCGTTGGAGGCGGTGCTGCGCGAGGCCTTCGCACTGGATGCGCCGGCGCTGGTGCATGTGCCGGTCGGACCGATGCCGAGCCCCTGGGACATGATTCTGCTGCCGCGCGTGCGGGGCTTTGCCGATGCATGGAGGCCGGCGTTGCCGTAGCCGATAAGCCGGCAGTCGACCTTGTCAGCAAATGCGGAACAGGGCATCCCTCTCCCGCAAGGGACGACTCGCCTGTGAAATGTCGGCTCACGGGAGCCTCACGTGGGATTGTTGTCCGTCTCGGGTGGGTCCGATAAACTGACATGGAGCCGGCCGGCCATTGCGACGTCGGCCGCTGGTCTGCGCGCCGTGGCGACGCCAGCTCGTATCGTGAAGGAGGGCGCTGCCATGTGGGGTGTCGCGAGTACCGGCTTGCCGTGCTGATTGCTTCGAGTCGCGGATCAGGACGGCGACAATGAAGGCGCGTGCGCTGGCGGCAGCGTTGGATGGGCGCGTGATCGGCGCTGCCGACGCTGAAATCACCCGTGCGGTGCATCCGGCGGAAGCCTGCTGCGACGGCGATGTCGCGATCGCGGTGTCATCGGATACAATCCGCCTCCTGGGTGAGACGCGAGCGAGGATGGCACTCGTACCCGAGGGCACGCAGTTCCCACAGCAGCGATTTCAGACCGTGATCCTGATGCACGGGTCTCGCTCCAGCCTGCCGGAAATTACGCAGGTCTTCCGGTATCGTCCCGACTTTCAGCCGGGCGTACATCCGAGCGCCGTGGTCGCGTCGGACGCGGTGATCGGAGACGGCGCAACGATCGGGCCTCTGGTAGTGATCGGCGCCGGCGCATCCGTAGGACCCCGCTCGATAATCCTGTCGCAGGCGACGCTCGCGGCCGGTGCCACGCTCGGCGCGGATTGTCTCGTCTATCCAGGCGTTCGCATTGGCTGGGGATGCCGCGTAGGAGACCGCGCCGTCCTGCATCATAACGCATCGATCGGTGCCGACGGGTTCAGCTTTGTGCCGGCGCGGCCCGGTGCACTCGAGGCGGCCCAAGGCGTCGGCGGCCCGATCCAGGCCGATCCGGAGCGCAACGAACTGCAGAAGATCCACACCCTCTCGATCGTTGAGATCGGCGACGACGTCGAGGTCGGCGCGCTGACCGCAATCGACCGCGGCACGCTGAAGCCGACACGTATCGGGTCGGGAACAAAGATCGACGACCTCGTGATGATCGGCCACAACGTCGAGATCGGTATGGACTGTCTGCTGTGTGGCCAGGTGGGCCTTGCGGGCGGCGTGATCGTCGGTGACGGCGCGGTGCTCGGAGGGCGGGTCGCGGTCGCCGACCACCTGAAGATCGGGGCGTGCGCGGTCGTGGGCGCCGCGGCCTGCGTTGGAACCAACGTCCCGGCTGGCGCGGTGTATGCCGGATATCCGGCCGTGCCGCGTGCCGAGGCGATGGAAAATCTTAAGTTGATGCGGCGGGTACGGCGGCTCATGGCTCGACTGACCGAGGTTGGCTCGGGAGGCATTGATGGCCTGCAACCCAACAGCGACAACAACGGCAGAAGACCATGGTAGAGACGATGGAAGACGTGCTCCGCGGGATGATTGCCAAACAGGCCCACCTGGACCCGTCGGCGATCACGCCGGAGTCCGTCTTGTCCGAACTGGGCGTGACGTCACTTGACCTGGTCGAGATCATTATGACGATCGAAGACAAGTACGACATAACCATACCAGTGGATGCGACGGAGGCGTGGAACAATTACAAAACCGTCGCAAACCTGATTGCGCTGGGTCACTCGCTCGGCCTTGAAGGGCACCGCGGTGGAGCATGAGCCGATCGTGGTCACCGGGGCCGGGTGTGTCTCGGCGCTGGGCCATTCGGTGGCGGCGTTCTGGTCGGCTCTGCAGGACGGACGTTGCGGGCTCGGCAAGCTCGAGGAGTCGACGCCTTCCGACTTGAAGGTCTCGGTCGTCGGTGCGATTCCCGCCCCTGATCCTCGCCATATGCTCGACGCCCGGCGATTGCCGATGTTGGACCGTTTCAGCGTACTGGCGATCGCCGCGGCCCAGGAGGCACTGGCACAGTCGGGTCTGTCGCTCGACAACGGCGGACACCGAACCGGCTGCGTGGTCGGCGTCGGCACCGCAGGGGGAGAGTCGATCGAGGACCTGTATCGCAGGATGTACCTCGAGGGCGCGAAGCGCGCGAACGTGTTCACCGTGCCACGGGTCATGCCAAGTGCGCCGGCAAGTCAGATCAGCATGGCGTACGGCATCCGCGGGCCGGTGTTCACCGTCTCATCGGCCTGTGCGTCGTCCAACCACGCGATCGCCACGGCCGTATGGCTGCTGCGCAACTCGGCGATCGATGCGGCGGTCGTCGGCGGAACCGAGGCGCCGCTGACCTACGGTATCCTGAAGGCATGGGAGGCCCTTCGCGTCATGGCGCCGGACACATGCCGGCCGTTCGATCGGCATCGCAAAGGCCTCGTGCTTGCCGAAGGAGCTGGCATGGTGGTGCTTGAACGGGCGGATCA
>DASXNR010000380.1:0-18698 GCA_036494925.1 Acetobacteraceae bacterium | reverse complement strand
TGCCGTTGTATCGAGCCGCACCACATTATTGCGGCTCAAAAGACGAGAAGTCGTCTCATTGCGCTTTACATTCCGTCTGGATTTGAGCTGCCGGCCGGCGGGATCGGCGAATTGTCCGAATTGCGAGTTTGTCCGGTACAGTCAGTACCGACGCCGGTTCAATATTGTTCGTGCCCGGAAAAAATTACGGTCGAGTCCTTTTTGGGGCTGTATTTTGGCGAAACATAGGCAAATATACCGTTGTGCGTGACTGAGGAGCCTTGCCGCTTTCGGACGCGGCCTCACTTGGGAGAGGGCGCTCGATGTCGAAGAAGCTGCTGGTGATTGACGACCAGACCGGCATTACCAAGGTCGTGGAAATGATCGCCCGACAGCTTGGGCTGAACGCGCGATCCCTCAACAGTTCGGCGCTTGCCACTGAAACCTTCATCGCGTTCAAGCCCGACGTGGTCATGCTCGACATGATCATGCCGGAAAAGGACGGCATCGATGTGCTGAACGAGATTCTGCTGACGGGCATCCCGGTGAAGGTCGTGCTGACCTCCGGTTTCAGTGATTCCTACCTGCGGCTGGCCGAGGGCGTTGCGCGATTCCACGAGCACCCGGACGTGTCGGTTCTGCGCAAGCCATTCCGGCGGGAAGAGCTGATGAAGCTGCTGACCGAGCTCACCGCCGACTGACGGCCTTCACCAGGCGGCGTCCAGCAGCGCGCGCACATCCGGCGGACCCGCGATCTTGCGCGGGTTGGTGTGGACCCAGCGGTCGTGCATCGATTCTTCGGCGATCCGGTCGAGTTGCTCTGCCTTCACGCCGACATCGCGCAGCGTGCCGGGCAGGCCCAGATCGGCAACCAGTTCCGCGACCGCGTCCGCGGCGCTGGCGCCCGGCCGCCCGAGCGCCTCGCTGACCCAGGCCTGGCGCGCGGCGTTCACCGGTGCGTTGAAGCGCAGCACCGGCGGCAGCATGACGCACGAGGTATAGCCGTGCGGCACACCGGCGGTGCCGCCCAGCACGTGGCCGATGCCGTGGCTGGCGCCCTTCTGCACGCCGTTCTGCGAACCCATGATCGACATCCAGCACCCAAGCTGGCAGTCGAGCCGTGCCTCGAGATCACCGGGATCGGCCTTCACCGCACGCAGGCCGCGGCTCAGCAGGCGCAGCGCGTGCAGCGACGTGCCGTCGGACAGCGGTTGCGGGTTGACCGAGCAGATGTCCTCCACTGCGTGGTCGACCGCACGGATGCCGGTGGAGAGGAACAGCCATTCCGGCGTGTGCACGGTGACGGCGGGGTCCAGGATGACGCTGCGTGGCATCATCAGCGGGTGGAGGTAGCTCTCCTTCACCTGCCGCACCGTGTCGGTGCACCCGGCCGGGGAGTTGAACTCGCCGGCGGACAGCGTGGTGGGCACCGCGATGGAGCGGACGGCGGGCGGCTTCACCGCAGGGCGTTCGGTGCGGCCGTCCGCCTGGATGCGGGCACGGAAGTTGTCGAGCTGAGCCGGGTCGGTCACGTCGTTGCCCAGGCACAGGCCGACCATCTTGGCCGCGTCGGTGACCGAGCCGCCGCCGACGGTGAGCAGCGCGTCCGCGCGGACCTCGCGTGCCGCATTCGCCGCGGCCACCACGTCGATGCGCGGCGTATGCGCGCCGATCCTGGCGCAGACACCGGCCAGCTTGTTGGCGAGCACCGCGCGGACGCGGTCGATCACGTCGGTCTGTCGCGCCAGGGTGCCGCTGGCCAACACAAAGACCGCATTGGCGCCGATCCGCTCGACTTCCTGCGCCAACGCCTCGGCCAGCGGGACGCCATAGATCACCCTCTCCATCGGCGGGTAGCGGTGGATGCCCTGGATCATCCGCTCAGCTCTTCGGCTTGCAGAACGCATCCAGCGCCGCGATCTCCTTGCGCTCACCGTCGAAGTCGGCCGCCAGCCGTTCGTACAGCAGCGCCGCGCCCTCGTAGAACTTCCTCGCCGCGGGGTCCTCGCCGACGAACTGGGCGATCTCCTCCATCTCCGCGATCCAGCGATAGGCCTTTGAATACATGTTCGGCACCTGCCGGGTGAGCCAGCCGAACAGCGCCGGCTGGCTGGAGGACAGCTCCGCCTTCAGGTCCTCGGCGGTGCCGGCGCGTGACGCGGCCAGCATCATCGCTGCGCCAAGTGCAGTAAAACCCTTGGTGATGCCGGCATACGACATCTTCATTGCCGAGGCGGCGCCAATCGGGCCGGGCTGGATCGGCATCACCAGTCCGTATTTCGTCAGCTCGGCGGCACGCGGCGCTGCCTCCCCCGAGAGATAGATCTTCGGTCCCTGGTATCCCGCCTTCGGCGGCCCTCCGACGATCCCGCCATCGACGAAGGTGGCGCCGGTCTCCTCGATCACGCGGGCGATCCGCAGCACAGTCGCCGGATCCAGCGCGTTGCAATCGACATAGACGGGCTTGTTCGCCGCGGCACGCAGCGCCGGCGCCAGCCGTTCCGCCAAGCCCAGTGCGTCGCCGGGCGGCAGGATCGACAGGATGATATCCGACGCGGCGATCTGCTGGTCCGACGCGCCGGCCATGCCCGCGGCCTTGGCGCGCGCCACGGTGGCGTCGCTGCGTCCGGCGAGCGAGGTCCGCACCTCGATGCCGTTGTCCACCAGTCGTTGGCCCACGGCACTGCCCATCATGCCCGGCGCGATCACTGCGACAATCGGTTGCATCGCTGCCCTCCTCTCTGTCTATGCGAGCACGCCCAGCGTGCGCAGTCGCCCGATATCGTCGGCCGAGTAGCCTGCGTCGCGCAGGACGTCCTCGCTGTGCTGGCCGACGGCGGGCGCATAGCGCGGCGCGACCTTGGTCTCGCCGTCGAGGTGGAACGGGCTGGACACCGTCAGTGTCTTGCCGTCGACGAACGGTACGAGCGCGCCGATCGCCTGCATCTGCGGATCCTCCAGCACGTCGTCGATCTTGCCCACCACGCCGAACGTCACGCCGACGCCGTCGAGGATCTTGCGCCACTCGGCCATGTCGCGGGCGGCAAAGGTCTCATCCAGTTCCGTCACCAGCGCCTGGGCGTTCTGCTTGCGCGCTTCCCTGGTGGCGAAGCGCGGATCGCCGGCGAGGTCCTCGCGGCCGATCGCGTTGAGCAACGGGCGCAACTGCCGTTCCTCGTTGAACAGCGCCATGATGAACCAGCGGCCGTCGCGGCAGCGGTAGTGGTTGGCGAGCGCATTGGGCGCCTGCTCGCGTGTCGGCCGATGCGGCACGGGCTCACCGAACAGCCGCGTCTGCACGAAGCAGCCGTTCGCCCACAAGCCGTTCTGCAACAGCGACGAACGCACCACGCCGCCCTGGCCGGTCTTCTCGCGGCGATACAGCGCGGTGACGATAGCCGCATAGAGACCGGTGGCGCTGGGGTGATCGCCCATGCCGGGCGCCGACCGCGCCGGCGGCGTATCCACATCCGCGCGCACGGCGTCCATCAGGCCGGTGCGTGCCCAGTACGCGGTGGAGTCGAAGCCGGTCTTCGCCGCTTCGTCGCCGGCTTCGCCATAGGCGGTGAACGATGCGTAGATCAGCCGCTGGTTCAGCGGCAGCAGATCGTTGGGCGCCAGCCTCAGGCGATCGCGCACCGGGAGCGGAAAGTTGGTGACGAACACATCGGCATCGGCGACGAGACGATACAGCACGGCACGACCGGCCTCGTGCTTCAGGTCGAGCGCGAGGCTGCGTTTGTTGCGCGACGTCAGGTGCCAATAGTAGTCGTTGTTCGCACCACTCGTGCTGCGGCCGCGCCAGGGGTCGCCGGCACCGGGTGGCTCGATCTTGATCACATCGGCGCCAAAGTCGGACATGATCGTGGCGGCAGCGGGCCCGGCGATCCAGCTCGCGCAGTCGATGACCTTGAGGCCGGAGAACAGGTGGTCGGACATGTGATTACGGCTTTTGGTTCGAGAATATGATGGTGCCCGACGCGGCGAACATGCCGCCGACACCGTGACAGACCGAGATTTTCGCACCGGCGATCTGCGCAGGCGCGGTACCGCGCATCTGACGCACGCTCTCCTGCAATGCGTACATGCCGTACATGCCGGAGTGCATGTAGGACAGCCCGCCACCATTGGTGTTGAGCGGCAGCTTGCCCCCTATGGCGGTGTTGCGCTCGGCGATGAAGCGGCCGGCCTCGCCGCGCGGCACGAAGCCAAGGTCCTCCAGTCCGTACAGCGGCAGGTGCGCGAACGCGTCGTAGATCATCAGGTGATCGACGTCCTTGTGGGTGATGCCCGCTTCACGGAACGCCGTCGGTCCGGCGACACTGAACGCGCGCGAACTGGTGAAGCTTTCCATCTGGCTCACCAGCGGCGTCTCGACGCTTTCGCCGGTGCCGAGGATGTAGACCGGTTTGGTCGGAAAATCCTTGGCACGATCGGCCGAGGTCAGGATCAGTGCGCCGCCGCCGTCGGTGACCAGACAGCATTGCAGCAACCGGAACGGATAGGCGATCATGCGGGAGCCGAGCACGTCCTCCACGGTGATCGGATCGCGGAACGTCGCGCGCGGGTTCTTCGCCGCCCACTCGCGCTGCACCACCGACACCATGGCGATCTGCTCGTGCGTCACGCCGTAGGTCTTCATGTATCGCAGCACGGGAATGGGAAACAGCGAAGGCGGGCCCATCGGCCCGAATGGCTGTTCGAACTGGCCGTTGAGGCTGGATGCGGGCACCGGGCGCGGGCCGCGGCCGACACCCGAACGCCCGCTTTCGCCGTGCGTCACCAAAATGGTCTTCGCCAGCCCGGCCTCGATCGCGGCGGCGGCGTGCCGCACATGGATCATGAACGAGCAGCCGCCTACTGATGTGCCATCCACCCAGCTCGGCGTGATGCCGAGATAGTGGGCGATCTGCACCGGCGTCTCGCCGGCAGTGGCGACGCCATCGATGTCCTTCGGCTTCAGCCCGCAGTCCGCCATCGCGTTGAGCGCCGCGTCGGCGTGCAATTGGATCTGCGACACGTCTGGAATGACGCCCAGTTTCGTGGTCTCGGCCGCGCCGACGACGGCGACTGTGTTGTGGGGCATCGGTTCAGCCTTTCGCCGGACGGAACAAGGGCAGCGTGATGGCGTCGTTCTGCTTCTCGAACACCACCTCGAGCGGCATGTCGAGTTGCAGCGCTTCCGGCGTCTGCGGACATTCGACGATGTTGGTCATCATACGCGGACCTTCCGCGAGCTTCACCACCGCGATGGCGTACGGCGGCTCGAAGCCTGGCACCTTGCGGTGGTGGATCACGTAGGTATCCAGGATCGCGCGGCCGGAAGCCTTGAGCACGCTGACCTTGCGCGAGGCGCATTTCGGACAGAACGGCCGCGGCGGAAAATAGGTGTGGCTGCACTCATCGCAGCGCTGCAGGCGCAGTTCGCCGGCTTGCGTGCCGTCCCAGAAATGTTTCGTCTCCGGCGTCGGTTGCGGCAGGGCGCGGCCTGGCTCTGGCATGGGTCGTTTCCTCGATTCAGTGGGGCTTGCGGCGGCCGGCGACATAGGTGGCGCCTTCCGGGCCGGCCTGCTCGGAGTGGCGACAGCCGTTCGTCATGCTGAAGGTCTCGCCGACGCGGTAGGTGTTGCGCTGCTCACCGACAACGATGGTCATCTCGCCGGCAACCACGAGCAGGCGCGCATCGAAGTCGTGTGCGTGCTCCGGGTTGATCGCGCGTGGCTGCATCGTGTTGACGACGACCTGATAGCCGTCGCGCTGCAACTCCGCCTCGAACGCGGTGCGGTCCATGGCTGGCATCCTCCCAGGGGTCTGACCAAGGCTAGTGCGGTTTGCGCATGGCTGGCAACGCAGCGGCTGCGGTCTGGCGGCCGTTGGCTACCCATGATCCACGGCAAGGGCCGAATCGCGAGCCTTCGGCACCAACCCGTCCAACAATGCGCGCACTGCCTGCGCCAATGCGCGCCGATCATAGGGCTTATGGAGCATCGGTCGCCCATCATGCTCCGACAGCTCGGCGGCATAGCCGGTCGTGAACAGCACCCTGAGGCCGGGCCGCAGACGCCGCGCCGCTTCGGCCAGCATATAGCCGTTCATGCCCTCGGGCATGACGATGTCGGTGAACAGCAGATCGACGGGCTCGCCGGATCTCAGGATTGCGAGCGCCGCGGGTCCGCTGGTCGCCGTAACGACCTTGTAGCCCAGGGACCCGAGCTGGCGACGCGCCACCGACATCAGTGTCTGGTTGTCGTCGACCAGCAGGATGGCTTCGGTTCCTCCGGGACACGGAACCGCCTCCTGCGGTGCGTTTGTCGCCGCGTCAGCAGTTTCGCTCGAACGCGGCAGATATAATTTGACCGTGGTCCCGGCGCCAACGACACTTTCGATATCGAGATGCCCACCCGACTGCTTGGCGAAGCCATAGGCCATGCTGAGACCGAGGCCGGAACCGGCGGTCACCGGCTTGGTGGTGAAGAACGGTTCGATCGCACGCTGCAGCACCTCTTCCGTCATTCCGGTGCCGGTATCCGTCACGCTCAACACGACGTAATCACCCTCGGTCATCTCGGTGTACGCCTCCGCGCCGCGCGCATCCAGATGGACGTTGGCAGCTTCGATCGTGAGGATGCCGCCGCGCGGCATCGCATCGCGCGCGTTGAGCGCCAGATTGAGCAATGCGTCGCCGATCTGTGACGGATCGGCGCTGGTGAGCCAGAGCGCGGTCGCATGCTTCGACTCGATGCGAATCGCTTCTCCAAGCGTGCGCCGCAGCATCTCCACATGGCTGTGGAGCAATGCGACCAGATCGACGCGCTCGGGTCGCAATGGCTGATTGCGTGCGACGGCCAGAAGGCGACGCGTCAGCAGGGACCCGCTCAGCGCGCTGTTCAGGATCTCGCGCGCCAGCTCCGCATGCTCGGGCTTGTCCGCCACCACATCCGCCAGGATTTCGGCACTGCCGATGATCACGCCCAGCAGGTTGTTGAAGTCGTGCGCTATACCTCCGGTGAGCTGCCCCAGCGCCTTCATCTGTTCTGACCTGCGCAGCATTTCCTCGGCTCGCAGGCGCTCGGAGACCTCGGATCTCAACTCGCGGAGCGTCGCCTCCAGCCGGGCGAGGGCGCTCTGCGCTTCGGCCTCGGTGCGGGCACGCTCACCAATCTCATGGGCAAGTTCCGCCACACGCCGCTGCAGAGTGTCCGCCATTTCATTGAATGAATTGGCGACCACTCCGATTTCGTCGCGCGACAATACCTTGGCACGGACACTCAGATTCCCGGAGGAGAACGAATTCGCCGCTCGGATTATATTCGTCAGTCCCTTCTGTATGCTTCTGCTCACGGATATGGCCAGGAGCAAGCCCGTGATTTCCACCGTGAGAGCGGTCGTCAACAGCAGTTTGAACACCACCCGCTCCAGCCAGCGGGAGCCTTCGCCGAGGGTAAATGAAAACTCATCCTCGAATGCGGTAAGCTTCTCGTTGATCGAATAGGTCGATGCCAGGAGCTCGTTTATCCTGTCCTGGGACGGGTTTGCGGAGTTTATTTCCTCATGCAGCTTTGCCCCGATCGGGAGCAGCTGCATGGCCATGGATTGGGCGGTGCCCCAGATGTCTATGGCCTTCTTTATGTACGAGACGTTATTGAAGTCGGCAAACAGGCTGATCATGCCATCGATATCGTCGGGATGGTTTCGGCCCTCCAGGAACCCCTCACGCGCCGTAGCCGGGTTCCCCTCGCCCGTCAGCAGCTCGTGTCGCGTCTTGGCATCGCCGATCGGAACCCGCATGAATTGCTGAAACAGCTCGTAGTCCTGGTCGGTACGGGCGACGCCGTATCTGTACAAATGGAAGACGGCATCCTTCTCTGCCTTGGACCACAGTCCTTCACCGCCGACATAGGCGCGCAGCGAGGAGAGTGTATTCAAGGAAAATAACAGGAGCTCGACACCGATCAGCAGCGCCATGGTGCCAACTGTGAAATACAGTTTCCGGGCGATGGAGACGTCTCTGAACCAGCGATACAGGAAGAGCCAATTTCCCATCACCGTACAACCTGTGTCATTCAGACTGTCGTCACTTGCCCTCCATCAGCGCTTCGTAACGATTGTCAACGTGAAGTGGAACCGGCGATGAGGGCCATTCATGCACAAGAGACCACCAGGCGAATTTCCGCAAGCGTCGGCATGTCAGAGCACCGCTCGACTGGCCAGCGGCGAATGGGGCCGATGCGACGACGGAACGCTGCGGTCCTGCCGTCCTCCGCTCGCCGTTGGCGTGGATCAGCCTGTCAGCACCGCCTTGCCGATCACCTTGCGATCGATCACCGCCTGCATCGCCTCCGCTGCCTGCGCCAATGGAAAGCGATGCGAGATGCGCGGCCGCAGCCTGCCCTGCGCAGCAAGCTCGTTCAGCGCCTTCATGTTGGCGATCGCCAGTTCCGGGTCCGCCTCGTTCAGCCCGCCGATGCGCACGCCGATCGCGTCGATGCCCTTGATCAGCAGATAGTTGCTGCGGATATTGGTGGGACCTCCGCCGAGAAAGCCCAGGATCAGCAGGCGCCCGCACCAGGCGAGGCAGCGCAGCGACTCCTCGGCGACCTGCGCGCCGATCGGATCGTAGACGATATCGACGCCGTGCCCGCCGGTAAGTTCCTTGACCTTGTCGAGAAAGCCGCCCTGGTAGTCAATCGCATGATCGGCGCCTTCCTCCAGGCAGGCGGCGCGCTTGTCCTCGCTGCTGGCGGTCGCAATCACCTTGGCACCGAACAGCTTCGCCACCTGGATCGCGGCGATGCCGATGCCGCCGGCAGCACCATGCACCAGCACCCACTCGCCCGGCTTCATGCGGCCGCGCTGCAGCAGCGCGTGATAGGCGGTCGAATACGCGCCGCGGAACACACCTGCCGCCTCGAGGCTCATCCCCGCCGGCACGGGATCGCACAGCTCGGCCTTGGCGTTGCCCAGTTCCGCACAGGCGCCAAGGCTGTGGCGGCTCATGACCTTGTCGCCGACGCGGAATTGCGTGACGCCGGCGCCCACGGCGATCACCACACCGGCTGCCTCGCCGCCGGGAATGAACGGCGGCTCGGGGCGGAACTGGTACTTGCCGGCCAGCATCAGGACGTCGACGTACTGCACGCCACGCGCCTCGATGCGGACCTGCACCTCGCCCGGGCCGGGTGGCGGCGGATCCGGCACGTCGTGCAACGCCAGTACCTCGGGGCCGCCGAACGCTTCGCACACCACCGCTTTCATGCACGCAAACCCCTGCTGCCGATGCAGTATTGCCGCGTCATCGGCGCGGCGCCAACAGCATCGGACCGTACTCGGCGACGAACAGCGCGAAGGCGCCGAGCCATGCCAGGGCGGCGACCTCGAACAGGTCCATCTGTCCATCGGCCACCCAGGCTGCTGCGATGCGCAACAGCGCGGATGCGCTGACCAGCGCGTAGATCACCATTGTCACTTTGTCGGCGCGCAGCACACGGCCGGTATGGCCAAGCGTGGCACGCGTCATCACGGCAAGGATCATCGTGCCCATCGCGCCGGCGGTCAGCGCGTGCACCGCGGCGGCGGGCGGTACGGCATCGCTGACCAACGATACTCCGAGCAATGCCACGCCGACCACAAGCCAGAGATAGCCGACATGGAGGATCAGCAGCATTGGTTCCTCGACCGTGGCGGTACCGCGCCAACGAACCAGCCGGGCCAGATTGAGTGCCGCCGCCGTCAACAACAACACACTCAGTGCTCGCCAATCCGGCAGGAAGACCCAACCGAGCATCGCAGCAATCAAAGTGCCGCGTGCGGCGTTCTCCAGCCAGAACAGGTTCGGTGGCACCGGCGTGATGCCCCGCGCGTTGAGCCAGTTGTTGGTGAACGCCGGCACGATGCGTCCGCCGATCACCGAGATCAGCACGATCACCACGGCGATGCCGAGACGCCAGCCGATCCCGGGCGGGACCGCGACGCCGAACGATTGCAGGTGCATCAGCAGGTTGGCGATCGCCAGCACGATGACCGGTGCGAGCAGCGGATAGTTGCGCCTGTTGCCGGCTGCCGACAGTTCGCGCGCCGCCACGACTTCAAGCGCTGCGGCGAAGGCAAGATCCGCGACCACCACCAGCCAACCTGCGATCATAGCGGAGCACAGACAGGCCACGCGACCCAGCAGCCACAGTCCGACCAGCACCGCCAACGGCGTTCCCGCCACCGGCGCGCGTCCGGTCCAGTTGGGGATCGCGGTAAGCAGAAACCCGCCGACCGCGGCCATCACGAAACCGAACAACATCTCGTGGATATGCCAGCTCAGCGGATCGAAGCGGCTCGGCAATTCGACCGCGCCGGAGAACAGCGGCAGCCACACCGCCATCGACAGCACCGCCCACCCGGCGGCGGCAAGGAAAAAAGGGCGGAATCCGGCGGTCAGCAGCGGCGGCATTTCTGTTCGCTTTGCGGTCCTGGACGCTGCCGCCATAATCGCACAACACCAGCGAGGACACACGGCCATGTCAGGCGCCAATACATTCAAGTTCGTCATGCTGCCGCCGCAGTCGGAGATCGCGCGCGAGTGGGGAAAAAAGCTGGCCGAGGCGATGCCGGAAGTGCGCGTGGTGATCGCCGAGGATGAGGCGACGGCGGAGCGCGAGATCGTCGATGCCGAGGCGGCGTTCGGCTGGCTGCCGCGCGAGCTGCTGGCGAAGGCGCAGCGGCTGCGCTGGCTGCAGGCGCCGCAGGCCGCGCCTGCCGCCGGCTACTACTACCCCGAGCTGATCGAGCACTCGCTGACGGTCACCAACTTCCGCGAGATCTTCAACGACCACATCAGCGCGCACATCATGGCCTTCGTCCTGGCGTTCGCGCGCGGGCTGCACGTGTATATACCCCAGCAGCTTCGCAGCGAGTGGAAGAAGTCGCGCGAGAACAGCGGCGTGGTGCATCTGCCGGAGGCGACCGCGCTGATCGTCGGCGTGGGCGGCATCGGGGCGGAGACGGCACGGCTTGCGGCGGCGTTCGGCATGACGGTGCTGGCGACCGATGCGCGTCGCGGCGAGGCACCGCCTGGCGTGGCCGAGCTGCACGCGCCGGAGGCGCTGGATGCGCTGCTGCCGCGAGCCGACTTCGTCATACTGACCGTGCCGCACACGCCGTCGACCGAGGGCTTCATGCATCGCGCACGGTTCCAGCGCATGAAGCCGAGTGCGTTCTTCATCAACATCGGCCGCGGCATGACGACGAAGCTCGACGATCTGGTGGCCGCGCTGAACGCCGGCGAGATCGCCGGCGCGGCATTGGACGTGTTCGAGCAGGAGCCGCTGCCCGCGGAACATCCGCTGTGGACCATGCCCAACGTGCTGCTGACACCGCACATGGCCGGTTGGGGGCCGTACCTGGATGATCGCCGCTACGAGATCATGATCGACAACTGCCGCGCGTTCCTGGGCGGCAGGAAGCTGCGCAATGTCGTCGACAAGGCGTCGTGGTTCTGAGGGAAGCGCGCGGATGAACACACTGGTTGTGGTGTACGAACTCGAGGGCAACGGCCGCAAGATCGTGCACGAAGCGCTGGATGGCGCGGCGGAGGCAATCTATCTGCCTGATCTCGACGATGCGGGGCGTGCCGATGCGCTGCGCAAGGCGGATGCGGTGCTGGCGCGCACCACGCGCGAACTGCGCCAGGGCGAGACCGCACTGCTGCAGGACATCCGCCTGCTGCAGTTCATCAACGCCGGCATCGACTTCGTGCCGCTCGCCGAGCTGCCGTCAGGCGTGCCGGTGGCGACCAATGGCGGCGCCTATGCCGAACCGATGGCGGAGCACGCGCTGGCGATGGCGCTGGCTGCGTCGAAGCGGCTGCTGGTGGAACATGCGGCGCTGGCACATGGCGAGTTCAACCAGTTCACACGGAACCGCATGCTGGCGGGCGGCGTGTGCGGCATTCTTGGGTTCGGCGGCATCGGCGTTGCCACGGCGCGGCTGGCGCGCGGGATCGGCATGAAGGTGCATGCGATCAACCGGCGCGGCCGCAGCGAGGAACCGACCGACTGGATCGGCACACCCGATCAGCTCGACCTGCTGCTGGCGGCGTCGGATGTGCTGGTGATCTGCACGCCGCTGACGCCGGCGACCCACGGAATGCTCGGTGCGGCGCAGCTTGCTCGGATGAAGCAGGACGCGATCCTGGTGAACGTCGCGCGGGGCGAAATCGTCGACGAGCGTGCGCTGTACCAACGGCTGGTGGCGTTGCCGACGTTCGCCGCATGCATCGATGCGTGGTGGATCGAGCCGGTGCGCCACGGCACGTTCCGCATGGACCAGCCGTTCATGTCGCTGCCCAACGTGATCGGCTCGCCACACAACTCGGCGGCGGCGATCGCCGGGACCGGGGCGGTGGGGCTGCAGCGGGCGGTCGCGAATATCAGGCGTGCGCTGGCGGGGGAGACGCCGCTTTATCTGGTACCGCCCGAGGATCGGATGATGTGAGAGGCTCAGCGTTGGACGATCGCTTCCGACCCAACGTGCCCAACGCGACCTGCGTCGGGTGTTCTTCGCACCGGCCGGGCAACCGGCGTCTCGCGCAACCAAAGCACCAACACCATGCATGCTATCGCTATCAGGCCGAGCATCCCGAACGTATCTGCGCACGCCATCACGAAGGCCTGCGCGCTTGCCCTGACCGAGACCGATCCCAACGCCGAGTTCGGGATATCACCCGGTTGGACATGCAACAGGATCATCGCCGAATGCACACGCTCGCGCACTGTCAGCACGGCCCCCGCCACTGCCACGCCCAGGCTGCCGGCAAGCGTGCGGACGATGTTGAACAGCGCGCCACCCGACGCGGCGTTCGCCGGCGTGATCAGGGACGTGGCGATCAGTACCAGCGGCGGCATGATGAAGGGGAATGCACAAGCCTGCACGAGCTGGCTCGGCAGAAAGTCGGCGATGTACCAATCGCTCGTGATGTACGTAGCCATGTACGCGCCGACCGAGAATGTGAACAATCCGCAGGCAAGCAGCAGGCGCGCATCGACGTAGCGCAGCAGCAGTGCCGATAAGGGGGTGAGCACGACCTGCGGCAGCGCCAGCCAGATCAGGATCTCGCCGATCTGCAGTTCGCGCCAGCCTTTCACCACCGCGGCGAACTGGGGGAGAATGTAGTATGCGCCGAGCAAGGTGAAGTTGAAGGTCAGCAAGACGATCAGGCCAAGGCTGAAGTTGACCTGCTGGAACAGCCGCACGTCGATCAGCGGGCGGTCGCAGGTCAGCTCGTTGATGACGAACGCCGCGAGGCTGACCCCGGCGATCACGAACAGGCCGTTGATCACGCCGGAATCGAACCAGTTCAGCGTCTGTCCCTCACCCAGCGCCGCCGTCAGTGCGGCAACGCCGAGGATGGAGAAGATGATCGCCGGATAATCGGTGTTGCGGAACACCGCTAGCCGCAATGGCTCGACCGGCAGCCCGATCATAATCGGGACGATCGCGAGCGGCGCGACCACGATGTCCTGCCAGAAGATCGCTTTCCAGGACAGATAATCGGTGAACCAGCCGTCGATCGACTCCGCGACCGACGGCGAGAGCGTTGTGATGCCGGCATACATCGCGATGCCCCACACGCGCTGCTGCAAGGGCGTGAAGCGTAACACCGCGCCCAATAGCAGCGGCAGCAGCGCTCCCGCGCCCAGGCCTTGCAAGAAGCGGAACAGGACGAGGAACGGATACGTCGGAACCGTGCCCAGGGCGACCGCGCTCACGGTCGTCAGCAGGATGCTGGCCACGAACAGGCGGCGCGACGAGAAGATGTCCGTCAGCCAAGGCGTCGCCGGTACGATGGCGATGCTACCGACCGCGAATGCGGTTGTCGACCAGGTACCCAGATTGACATCGAGGCCAACGCCGCCACGCAGATCGGCGATGCCGAAGGTGGTGAGGCGCGTGTTCAGCAGCGACATCACGCCGGCGATCAGGGCGCCGAACAGGCCGAACAACAGCCGCCCGGTCAGCGGCGGCGGGCCGGGCAGAGGTAGCGGTCGCCCGTCCGGACCGCGAAACACCAGCAAAGGCGGCCCGAGTGCGGCGAGCACACGCCTCACGGCGGCGGCGCCGAAGTGTCCACGGCGGCTTCAACCGACAGGCCAGGATGGAGGCGGCCGATCAGCTCGCTCTGGTGCGCCTGGCCGGGGTCGATGCGGATCTTGACCGGTACCCGCTGGGTAATCTTGGTGAAGTTGCCGACCGCGCGGTCGGGCGGCAGCAGCGACCCCAGCGCCTCGCTCCCCGGCTCGATGCTGTCGATGTGGCCGGTCAGCGTGATCCCGGGATAGGCGTCGAGCGTCATCCGCGCGGGCTGGCCGACACGCATGTTCCGCACCTGTGTTTCGCGGAAATTCGCGACCACCCAGACGTCGTTGCGCGGCACCAGCTGGATCAGCGGCGCGCCGGCGGCGACATACTGGCCGACGCGGACGATGCGGAAACCGAGCCGCCCGTCGCGCGGCGCCAGCACGTGTGTGTAGCCGAGGTTGATCTGCGCGGTCTTCAGCGCGGCCTGCTTTGCCTGCAGAGCTGCCTCCGTCTGTTCGAGCGTCGCGTGCAAGACTTTGAGCTGCGCCGTCTGCGATGCGATCTGGGCGCGGTTGCCTGCCACCGTGGCCTGCAGCGCGAGAGCGTTCTGGGTCGCCTGCTCCCAGGCGCGCTGCAGATAGGCGGGCGTGCCGCGCAGCGCGTTCTGCCGACCCGCCTCCTGTACGGCCTGGATCAGGTCCGATTGCGCAAGATCGGCGTTGCTCTGCGTGACGTCGATCTGCCGCTCCTGAAGGCCGATCTGCGCCGTCGCAATGGCGACCTGCGCGCTGGCATCGGCAACCTGGGCGCGCGCGAGGTCGACCTGGGCGCGATATTCGGTATCGTCGATCTCGTACAGGACCTGACCTGCCTTCACCGTTTCCATGTCGGAAACGGCGACCCGGCGCACGTAACCGGGAACGCGCGCGCTCAGCGTCGTCGGATCGCCGCGGAGATAGGCGTCATCGGTGCGCTGCACGGGGCCGAGCAGCAGCAGATCATCCCAGTCCACCATGAACAGGCCGCCGGCGAGCACGGCGAGCGCGACGATCAGCGCGCGGACTATGACGCGCCGCAGCCTGTTGGGCGGCGGTGCGGGCGGTGGCGGTGCCGATCCCTGCGGCGGTGCCAACCCCTGCGGCGATAGTGGCGGCGGCTGGACGGCTGGCGCTGATCCTGGGACCGACTGGAAGGCGGCTGTGGCGGCGGGGGAGCTGTCGTTCACGGCGTGTCCTCCCGTGCTGCGGCGTCGGTGATAACCTCGACCCGAGCGGACATGCCTGGCACGACCTGCCCGACCAGGTGCGTATCGGCGAGGTCGAGCGCGATCTTGACCGGGATGCGCTGGACGATCTTGGTGAAATTGCCGGTGGAGTTGTCGGCCGGTACCAGGCTGACCTGCGAGCCGGTAGCAGGCTGGATGCCGGCGACCTTGCCCCGGATAGGCACATTGCGGAACGCGTCGACGCGAACGATTGCGCGCGGCCCAAGCTGGATGTTGGTGATCTGGCGTTCGGTGAAGTTGGCGGTGACGAACACCGCGTCGAGCGGCGTTATGGTGTCGACCTCGGTGCCGGGCGACAGCAGTGCGCCTTCACGCACCTCGCGGACGCCGAGCGTGCCGTCGATCGGCGCCACGATGCGGGTATAGCCGAGCGCGATCATGGCGAGCGTGCTCTGCGCCTCGGCCTCGCCCATCTGCGCCTTCCCTTGCAGGATTTGCGCGTCCAGCAGATCTAGCTGACGCTGGTTCACCAGCACCTGCGCCGCCGCCTGCGCCCGTGTCGCTTCTGCCCGCCTCAGGTAGGCCTGCGCCCCCTGCAGGCTCTGCAGCAGCCCCGAGGCCGTGAACAGCAGCTCTTCCTGGCGATGCACGTCGTTGACCGCGTGGACGAGTTGGTCGGCAGCGGCCGTCACGGCATCCTGCGCCTGCACCACCTGCTGCTGCAGCACCTCGCGCTTCGCTTCGAGCGCGGCGACTGCCGCGCGGGCAGCATCCGCCTGGGCCTGGGCCTCCGCCGCTATGGCGCGGTAGTCGTCGTCGACCATCTGCACGATCGTGTCGCCGGCGCGCACGAACTGGTTGTCGCGCACGAGGACGGTGCGGACATAGCCGGACAAATGCGAGCTGAGCGGCGTGCGGTCGCCTTCCACGTAGGCATCGACTGTCACCGGATCGTGCCGGCGAGTGAGCGCGCCCTCCCAGCCGAGCGCGAGCGCGGCGCCGGTGATCACGAGGATGACAACGGTGATGATGGTCAGGACAGCCCGCATTCTGTGCCCCGCGGTTACGGCGGCCACGTCGGTGGCCCGTCCGACAACAAGCTCGCAATTTACCGCACCCCAAGGCGAGATTCAGCCCTCGCCACACGGCGAGAGCATCCCACGTCCGGGGAGAGCGCGGCAAACGTGCGTCGCGGTCTTGATCGATTCCGCATCCGTCGTCGGCATGCCGTGTGGGAACCTGGCCTTGAGCCTAATGTCCGATCAAGACACTTCCTGGCCTGCGAGCGGATCGGCGGAAAGCCACCCATTCCGGCCGTTCGCCACAGCCGTCGTGAGGTTCAGCTTGGAGGGCTTGCGTCTTACCGCGCGGCCAGTTCGTCAGATCGGCTCGTCCCATGGTAAGTCTTCGAGGCTGACGAGATGCGGCAGTCGCAGGCGGTACGCGACCCCCGAAGATCGATGTCCGCGGAGCTGCGTTTAACGACGGGGGCTACTGCGGGCGTGAGCGTCACCAAGGAGGTGTGGGAAGAAAGCGGTTTCGACGTGAATGTCCGTAAGCTCGCTGCTGTGTGGGACCGGGCCCGCCCGGGTCACACGCCCGACGTGTTCTTTTGCTGCAAGGTATTCTTCATTTGCGAAATCATAGGCGGGGTCACGAAGTCTGGCCTGGAGACGTCCCAGGTGGGGTGGTTTGGAGAGGATGAACTACCACGACCTCTCTCTCGGCCGCCTTCTGCCAAGCCAGATCCGCCGCTGTCTGTCAGCCGGCTCAGCGCTCCCGTCGAACGTTCCATCCGCAGTTACATCCAGTCGACAACAGCAAGTGTGCTCTATTTGAGTTCGTCGTGGACACCGGCGTGGCGGAACAACTGATCAGCGGCGCGCGTTGGGGCGGTTCGGCTGTTTGCCAGCCCCGCATCGACGTCGTTAGCGCTCGATCCCGGCCAGGGCGTTCTGGATCCCAGCCGTCGCCCAGGGGGCTCCATGGCATGGTGAAGAAGTTGACCCCTTCTGGACGAAGAAGTTCGGGTCCATTCTGGGCGGACTAAAATATATCCCGGCGGTGATGCCGTGTTTCGCGGCCGTCGCCGCGATTTTATCGAGCGCTCGCTGATAGATGTCGCACTGGTAGTCGAGCGGCACTCCCAGCTCGATCGAAAGATCAGACGGCCGATCAGCAGGACGTCGACGCCCGGGACCGACGCGATGTCATCGAGGTTCTCCAGCGACTGGTTGGTCGCGATCATCGGCACGACGACGAGCTCGTTGTTCACCGCATCGAGGTGGTCGCGGTAATTCTTGAACTCACCCCAGTCGCCCTGCATCCCGGCGTTACTGCGGTTGCCGAGGGGCTGCGCGCCCCGGTGTCAAGCGCGAAGCAGATCTGATACGCCTCGTTGGCGGCGAACACGCACCACCGGCGCCGCCTGCTTGCCGCGCATCGCCTGGATTGGCGGCTGCAGCTGCTTGATCTCCCACTTGCGGGCCTTCACCACAGCCAGAGCTAACCCTTCCGCGGCTGCGCGGCAGAGCTGGGATATACGCCACCCAATCGGTTTCGCGCCCGGCTGCGCGTCCTTGACGAAACGCAATTTCTTTTACGCGTGAGGCCCGGGTCGGCGCCATGATGTCACATCGGGAATAATCCGTTGGGTTGTGCACGTTTTCAACCTTAGGGTGGTTGCAGATCAATACTAAGTGGTAAGGTTGGCGCATTCTGGAGAGCTACTGCCATAAGATTGATCTAGTTGGGCCGCCACCCTGCTCGGCAGCCGGCCCGCGGGACGGCGGCACACGCGGCGCATCCGGCGCCGCGTTTCTCTTGCCACATGAGATCGCAAAAGTTTGCGAATGAGGACGAGGAGGAAACGACGTGAACAAGAAGACATTGAAGCAACAGGCCATCCGCTTCGTAGGGACGGCAAGTATCATATATACTGCAGCCTCATATCCTTCGCCCGTGTCCGCCGCTCCCAACCTGTTCGGGCTTGTCGCTACCGGCGGCGCTGGCGTTGTCGCCTTCGGGTCGATTGATCCGGCCACCGACGCTTTCACTCAAATTAGCACTCCGGGCCTGAAGGCCGACGGTTACTATGCGCCGGTCTATGACCCCGTGCGAAACGCTTTCTTTGTTACTGATCAACCTATCTCTAGCGACCCTTCTCTCGGCTTCTCGAATGTGATTGACGAGATCGATGCGGCGACAGGCGCAGTCAGCCACATTCATTTGCCATCGGGGGTCGGCTTCGGCGATCTGGCCTTGGGTTTGGGATTTGATACTGCCCGCGGGCAACTAGTCGGGCTTGTCGCTACCGGCGGCGTTGGCGTTGTCGCCTTCGGGTCGATTGATCCGGCCACCGGCGCTTTCACTCAAATTAGCACTCCGGGCTTGAAGAGCGACGGTTACTATGCGCCGGTCTATGACC
>DASXNR010000379.1:0-8651 GCA_036494925.1 Acetobacteraceae bacterium | reverse complement strand
TAGCCGAAGGCGACTACGCCACCGTCTCGGCGAACCCCGATGTGATCGCCGCCTACCTGGGGACGCCGCATGCTTGAGATCAAAGGTCTCAACGCCTGGTACGGCGAGAGCCACATCTTGCACGGCGTCGATTTTGAGGTGCGCGAGGGTGAGGTGGTGACCCTGCTCGGACGCAACGGCGCGGGCAAGACCACCACGCTGAAATCCATCATGGGTCTGGTGCCGCGCCGCGAAGGCAGCATCGCCTACCGTGGCGCCGAGACGATCCGCATGATGCCGAACCACGTCGCGCGCGCGGGCATCGCGTTCTGTCCGGAGGAACGCGGCATCTTCGGCTCGCTCAGCGTCACCGAGAACCTTGTGCTGCCGCCGATCGTGGCACCCGGCGGGCTGGACATCGACACGATCTACACGCTGTTTCCCAACCTGAAGGAGCGCGCTCGCACGGCGCATGGCACGCGGCTGTCAGGCGGCGAGCAGCAGATGCTGGCGATCGCGCGCATCCTGCGCACCGGGGCGAAGCTGCTGCTGCTGGATGAGCCGACCGAAGGCCTGGCGCCGGTGATCGTGCAGCAGATCGGCCGCACGGTACGCGAGATCAAGCAGCGCGGCTTCACCGTGCTGTTGGTGGAGCAGAACTTCCGCTTCGCCCAGACGGTGGCCGATCGGCACTACGTGATGGAGCATGGCCAGGTGATCGACATGATCCCAAACCACCTGCTGGAAGCCAGCATGGACAAGCTGCATGAGTATCTTGGCGTTTAGCCACAGGGGGAGCAGGGGAAGAGTTCGGATCGGTGGGCGCAACCACTGACCAAATCCCGACCCAACCATAGATGAGGATACAGGCTATGACCATTTCCCGCCGCACTCTGCTCGGCACAGCGACCGCCGCGGCCGCGCTGCCGCTCGTGCGTCCCCGCGCGCAGAGCGCACCGACCATCAAGATCGGCGTGCTGAACGACATGTCCGGCCCGTACATGAACACCGGCGGCCCGACCTCGATCGTCTGCGCCAAGCAGGCGCTGGAGGATTTCGGCGTCTCCGGCAAAGGGCTCAACGTCGAGGTGATCAATGCCGATCACCAGAACAAGCCCGACCTCGCGGTGTCCATCGCGCGCCAGTGGTTCGACCGCGACGGGGTGGACATGCTGCTCGACGTGCCGACCTCCTCGGTCGCGCTCGCGGTGCAGTCGGTGGTGCGCGAGAAGAACAAGGTCTACCTCAATTCCGGCGCCGCTTCGTCCGATCTGACCGGCAAGGCGTGCTCGCCCAACTTCATCCACTGGACCTACGACACCTACATGCTTGCGCGCTCGACCGGTGGCGCGATGGTGAAGGCGGGCGGCGATTCCTGGTACTTCCTCACCGCCGACTATGCGTTCGGCAAGCAGTTGCAGGCGGACACGACCGCTCTGGTGCAGGCTTCCGGCGGCAAGGTGGCCGGCTATTCGACCTATCCGTTCCCCGGCACCTCGGATTTCTCCTCGTTCCTCGTGCAGGCTCAATCCAGCGGGGCCAAGGTGCTCGGCCTTTGCAATGCCGGCGCCGATACGGTGAACTCGATCAAGCAGGCGCGCGAATTCGGCATCAACCAGACGATGAAGGTTGCCGCGCTGCTGATGTTCGTGACCGACGTGCACGCGCTCGGGCTGGACGTGTCGCAGGGACTGAACCTGACCGAGAGCTTCTACTGGGACCTCAATGACCGCACCCGCGCCTTCACCGACCGGGTGAAGCCGAAGACGCCGAACAACTGGCCGAACATGGTGCATGCCGGCTGCTATTCGGCGACGCTGCACTACCTGAAGACGGTCGCCGACATGGGGGCGGCCGAGGCGAAGAAGAGCGGCATCGCGACAGTGGCGCGGATGAAGAAGATGCCGGTCGAGGACGATTGCTTCGGCAAGACCACGATCCGCGAGGACGGCCGCAATCTCACCAATGCGTATCTGTTCGAGGTGAAGAAGCCGTCGGAGAGCAAGGGGCCGTGGGATTACTTCAAGCTGGTGGCGACCACGCCGGGCGACGAGGCATACCGTCCGCTAGGCGAAGGCCACTGCGAGTTCATCGGCAAGGCATGACGCACCAGCAACACTCCTTCTCCCGCGCCGGTGCGGGAGGGTTGATGAGGGGATGCTGATATGCTCATGATCTTCGGCATCCCCGGCCCGCTGCTGTTCGGCCAGCTCCTGCTCGGGCTGATCAATGGCGCGTTCTACGCCATGCTGTCGCTCGGGCTGGCGGTGATCTTCGGCATGCTGAACATCATCAACTTCGCGCACGGCGCGCTGTTCATGATGGGCGCGTTCGCCTCCTGGATGCTGCTGCAATACGCCGGCATCGGCTACTTCCCGTCATTGATCGTGGCGCCGCTGATCATCGGCGCGTTCGGCGTGGTGCTGGAACGGACCATCATCAGCCGGCTGTACCATCTGGACCACCTGTACGGCCTGCTGCTGACGTTTGGCCTGGCACTGGTGATCCAGGGCCTCTTCCGCAATTATTACGGCAGTTCCGGCCTGCCGTACCGCATCCCTGACATCCTGCAGGGTGCCACCAATGTCGGCTTCATGTACCTGCCCAACTATCGCGCCTGGGTCGTGCTGGCCGCATTGGTGGTGTGCCTCGCGACCTGGGCGATCATCGAGAAGACGCCACTCGGCGCCACCCTGCGCGCGGCCACCGAGAACGCGCCGCTGGTGCAGGCGTTCGGCGTCAATGTGCCGCGGGTGATCACGCTGACCTACGGCGGCGGCGTGGCACTCGCCGCGTTCGCCGGCGTGCTGGCCGCTCCGATCTACTCGGTGAACCCCAACATGGGCGACAACTTCATCAACACCGTGTTCGCCGTGGTGGTGATCGGCGGCATGGGCTCGATCATGGGCTCGATCGTCACCGGCTTCGCGCTCGGCGTGATCGAGGGCCTTACCAAGGTGTTCTACCCGCAGGCTTCGGCAACGGTCGTGTTCCTGGTGATGGTGATCGTGCTGCTGACGCTGCCGCACGGCCTGTTCGGAAGGCGCGCCTGATGTTCGGTTTCTCCCGTTCGCAGCAGATCGCCTTCCTGATCATGCTGGTGCTGATCGTGGTCTGCCCGTTCGTGCTGTATCCGGTGTTCCTGATGCGGGTGCTGTGCGTCGCGCTGTTCGCCTGCGCGTTCAACCTGATGATCGGCTATGTCGGCCTGTTGTCGTTCGGCCACGCGGCGTTCTTCGGCATGGGCAGCTATGTGGCCGCCTGGACCATGAAGTTCTGGCACGTCGATGCCTCGATCGCGATCATCCTCGGTGGCGCCACCGGCGCGGTACTGGGTTTATGCCTTGGCTACCTGGCGATCCGCCGCTCCGGCATCTACTTCGCGATGATCACGCTGGCGCTGGCGCAGATGGTATATTTCTTCTGCGTTGAGGCACCGTTCACCGGCGGTGAGGACGGCATCCAGCAGGTGCCGCGCGGCATCCTGTTCGGCTTTATCCCGCTCGAAAACGACATGACGATGTACTGGCTGGTGGCCGCCGTGTTCGTCGGCGGTTTCCTGCTGATCCACCGCATCATCCATTCGCCGTTCGGCCAGGTACTGAAGGCGATCCGCGAGAACGAACCGCGCGCCACCTCGCTAGGCTATCGCACCGACGACTACAAGCTGATCGCGTTCGTGCTGTCCTGCATGCTGGCGGGGGTGGCCGGCGGCACCAAGGCGCTGGTGTTCGGCATCGCCACCCTGACCGACGTGCACTACTCGACGTCCGGCGAGGTGGTGCTGACCACGCTGCTCGGCGGCCTCGGCACGGTGTTCGGGCCGGTGATGGGTGCGGTGCTGGTGACCACGATGGAGAACTACCTGGCGCAGTTCGGCCAGTGGGTGACAGTGACGCAGGGCGCGATCTTCGTGATCTGCGTGCTGGCGTTCCGCCGCGGCGTCATCGGCGAGATCGGCGGGGCGCTGCGGCTGGCGCTTTGATGGGTTTCGCTGCGCGCACGGCAAATCGCTCAGTCAGGCCATCCCCTGCCCGCAATGATCCGCGATCCGTCCCAGATACCCAGGCAGACGCGTTCCACGCCGCACATCAGCAAGAGGTAAGGATCGAGCACCACCTCGTTCTGCAGCAGTTCACCGAGGATCAGCGTCGAGCCCGGCGCCTCCCGCTGCAGCTCGTACGCCAGCCGTACGATCGGCACCGGCACGCCGAGTCCGATCAGCATTTCCGCCGCGACCGACCGCTCTTGCCACCGCGCACCGGCACTCACCCGGAACACGCCGAATACGATCAGCAGCGCCATCACGCCCAGCCAGAACAGGCTGAGCCAGGATGGCAGCAGCGAACCCGGCAGCGCCCCGTTGGCTATGCCGCCGCTCATCGCCATGCAGAACACGGAACCGATCAGCCCCACCGGCAGCCAGGTTTGATGCTGGTGCCAGAAACTTGGCGCGAACCGCTCGAGTTGCGCCTGCTTGTGCGCGGCCAGTGCCTGCAGCGGCACCGGCGTTGCGCCGAGTTCGTCGAGGATCTCGGCCAGGAGCCTGGGTTGTACCGGGGCGAGCAGCGTGTCGAACGGCATGGCCCTTCTCCTAGCAGCGGTAGTTGGCCCCCGCGCGATCCACCGTGCGCACCAGGCCCTTCCACTCCGCAAGTCCGTATTCCGCCGTATTGCGCCGCTTCTGCATCCGCTCCGCTGCCTTGCCTACAACGAAGCCGTCGACCTGCAGCGGTGGCGAGCCCAGGGTGCGGGCGATCAGCTCCAGCTCGCAGGCGCGCTCCAGGCAGTACATACGAAACAGCGCGCCGTGAATCGTCGGTCCCAGCGTCAGCAGCCCATGGTTCAGCAGCACGACGTGGCTGCCCTGCCGGCAGGTCCGGCCAAGCGCCTCGCACTCCTCCGGGGAAGCTGGCACGCCGTAGTCGTGATAGGCGATATCGTCATAGACCTGGAGCGCGTCCTGACTGATCGGGCGCAGCCCCTTGTCCAGCAGCGAGATGCCGGCGCCGGCGCGCGTGTGGGTGTGCATCACGCACATGGCGTCCGCGCGTGCCTTGTAAACGCCGCTGTGGATGGTGAAACCGGCATTGTTGAACCTGCCGCCCTCGCTGAACACGTTGCCGTCCATGTCCATCTTGACCAGGCTGGAGGCGGTGATCTCGTCGAACATCTCGCCGTAGTTGTTGATCAGGAAGGTGTTCGGCTCGTCCGGAATGCGGGCCGACATGTGGGTGTTGATCAGGTCGGTCCACCCGAGGTGGTCCACGACGTGGTACAGCGCGGCGAGTTCGCAGCGGGTCTGCCACTCGGCGTCGGTCATCTTGGGCAGCTTCAGCGCTGCGGACATTCGTTCTCTCCGTTCAGGTGCGGGTCGGCGTATCCTGGGAGAGTTGCCGCGGCTTCGCAACCCGGCAGGCTGGTATCAGACCACCAGCGCCGACCGCTCGCTCGCCGCGCGCGCCCACGCGGCTTCCATGTCCTCGTCGAACAGCTCGGTGAGCTTCTTCATCATCGTGCCGCCGAGTTCTTCGGCATCCACGATGGTCACCGCACGACGGTAGTAACGTGTGACGTCGTGGCCGATGCCGATCGCGATCAGCTCGACCTGGTCGCGCGCTTCGATGTCGCGGATCACCTCGCGCAAGTGCTTCTCCAGATAGTTGCCCGGGTTCACCGACAGCGTCGAATCATCCACCGGCGCGCCGTCGCTGATCACCATCAGGATGCGGCGGTGCTCCGCCCGCACCAGCAGGCGGCGATACGCCCACAACAGCGCCTCGCCGTCGATGTTCTCCTTCAGCAGTCCCTCGCGCAGCATCAGCCCGAGGTTCTTGCGTGCCCGCCGCCACGGCGAATCGGCCGACTTGTAGATGATGTGCCGCAGGTCGTTCAGCCGGCCGGGATTGCGCGGCTTGCCCTCCTGCACCCATTTTTCCCGGCTCTGCCCGCCCTTCCAGGCGCGCGTGGTGAAGCCCAGCACCTCGACCTTCACCGCGCAGCGTTCCAGCGTGCGCGCCAGAATGTCACCGCACATTGCCGCCACAGTGATCGGCCGCCCGCGCATCGATCCGGAGTTGTCGATCAGCAGCGTCACAACCGTATCGCGGAACTCCATGTCGAGCTCGCGCTTGTACGACAACGCCTGCATCGGGTTCACCACCACGCGCGACAGCCGCCCCGCGTCCAGCAGCCCCTCGTCCAGGTCGAACTCCCAGGCCCGCGTCTGCTGCGCCAGCAGCCGGCGTTGCAGCCGGTTCGCCAGCTTGGAGATCACTCCCTGCAGGTGCTGCAACTGCTGATCCAGCTGCTGACGCAGCCGCGTCAGCTCATCCGGATCGCACAGCTCTTCCGCGTCGATCTCCTCGTCGTATAGACGCGTGTATGCACGATATACCGCCTCGTTGTCCGGGTTAGGCCGCTCGCGCCGCGGCTGCGGGCCGCCGGGTCGATCGTCGCCCTCCGCCACCGCGGCTTCGTCGTCCGATTCGGTGCCTTCATCGTCCGCCGCGTCGCCTTCCATCTCCTCGGGATTGGCGCCGAGCATGCTGTCCTGTTCGGCCTCGCTCTGGCCCGAGCCGTCCTGCTGCTCATCCTGCTGGCCGGATTGTTCGCCGCCTTCCTCGCCTTCCTCGGTCTGGTCCTCGGGGTCGGCGTCGCTTTCCGCCTCGGCGAGATCGAGCGCCGCCAGCAGCTTTCGCGCGGCGCGCGCGTACGCCTTCTGGTCGTCCTGCGCCCGGTTCATTTCGGCGAGCGCGGAGTCCGCCGTCTCGCCCAGCGTGTCGCGCCACATGTCCAGGATGCGGTGTGCTGCCGCGGGACTTTGCTCGCCGGACATCTGCTCGCGCGCCAGCAGCGACAGTGCTGCCTGGATCGGCAATTGGTCCTTGCGCGTCATGCGGTCGTAGCCTTCGGCCTCGCACTCTTCCGCCAGCTTCGACTGCAGATTGGCTGCCACGCCCGCCATGTGGCGCGATCCGACGACCTCGACCCGCACCTGCTCGAGTGAGTCGTACACGTCCTTTGCTTCGCGGCGCACCGGCATGCGGGCCGCGTGCAGCGCGTCGTCGTGGTGGCGCAGGCGCAGCGCGAGGGCGTCCGAGGCGCCGCGCAGCCGCGCCATCTCAGCCGGCGGCAAAGCGCGCGTCGGCAGCGGCAGGCGCGCGCGCTTGCCGGACAGGCCGGATGGGCCCGGTTGGAATGCCACCTGCACGTCGGGCACTTCCGCGATCGCGCGCAGCACGCCCGCGGTCGCGCGCTTGAACTCTTCCGCTCGCGTGTTGTCTTTGGTGGTGGTGCTCATTGCGATGCTTCCGCTGCCTCTCCCCCCGACCCTCCCGCAAGGGGAGGGGAGTATTCAGGAACAGTGTCCCCCTCCCATCGCGGCAGCGGGTTGGGGGAGGGGGCTAGAGAATCAATTGAACTTTCTGGTGGTGAACCCGCCGGTCGGAATCTCCTCATTGAAGCAGCGCTGGTAGTACTCACCCACCGTCGCGCGCTCCGCCTCGTCGCACTTGTTGAGGAACGTGACCCGGAATGCGAACCCTACCTCGCCGAAGATCCGCGCATTCTCCGCCCACGTGATCACCGTGCGCGGCGACATCACCGTGGAGATGTCGCCGTTGATGAACCCCGCGCGCGTCAGGTCTGCCAGCGCCACCATAGCCTCGATCCGCTTCTTCACCCCCGCGTCCTTCGCATCGGCGCCGAGCTTGGCGATCACGATCGACGTCTCCATCGCGTGCGGCAGGTAGTTCAGCGTGGCGACGATGTTCCAGCGGTCCATCTGACCCTGGTTGATCTGCTGCGTCCCATGATACAGCCCCGTCGTATCGCCAAGCCCCACCGTGTTCGCGGTGGAAAACAGCCGGAACGACGGATGCGGACGGATCACCCGGTTCTGGTCGAGCAGGGTCAGCTTGCCCTCGACCTCCAGCACGCGCTGGATCACGAACATCACGTCGGGACGGCCGGCGTCGTACTCATCGAACACCAGCGCGCAGGCATGCTGCAGCGCCCACGGCAGGATACCTTCGCGGAACTCCGTCACCTGCTTGCCGTCGCGCAGCACGATCGCGTCCTTGCCGATCAGGTCGATGCGGCTGATGTGGCTGTCGAGGTTGACCCGGATGCACGGCCAGTTCAGCCGCGCCGCCACCTGCTCGATGTGCGTCGACTTGCCGGTGCCGTGATAGCCCTGGATCATCGTGCGCCGGTTGTGTGCGAACCCCGCCAGGATCGCCAGCGTCGTCTCGCGGTCGAACTTGTACGCGGTGTCGATGTCGGGCACATGCTCGGTGCGCACCGAGAAGGCCGGCACGACCATGTCGGTCTCGATCTCGAAAGCCTCGCGCGCCGACACCGTCGTATCGGGCAGGTCGATCGCGGAGGTGTGGCGAATTTCGGCCAAAGTGGCAACCTTGTTCATCGGCTGGGCGGTTCCTGTGTGGTCGGTGAAAGTGTAACCCCGGCTTACGCTGGCGCAAAGAGCGGCGGAATCACCCGGCTGCCGCCACGCTGGGCGCGGGCATCAGACGGGAGCGTAGCGCGGCGTAGGCCAGGTTGATCGTCTTCAGGCGTTCCTCGGCGGCACGGTCACCGCCATTGGCGTCGGGATGGTGGCGCTTGGCCAGTTCCTTGTAGCGCGTCTTCACCGCGTCCAGCGTGGTCGG
>DASXNR010000378.1:0-12748 GCA_036494925.1 Acetobacteraceae bacterium | reverse complement strand
ACGCCGTGCGGCAGATTGAACTGCCCCGGTGCCTTGCCCGGCTCGCCCCAGGAGAACAGGTACTTGGCATCCGCCGAGAACTTGTGCACCCGGGCGTTGCCGTAGCCGTCGCTCATGAACATCGAACCGTCCGGCGCGAAGGCGATGTCGGTCGGAATGTTGAACGGCCCGCCGCCGTGCGTCACCTTCTTCCATGCCACCGAGCTGTAGTCATCGGCTGGCACGCCGGTATCGGAACGTTCGTCCTTCACGCCGATGGTCTGCAGCAGTTTTCCATCCGAGGTGAACTTCATGAACTGCATGTGGTGTCCGTCGGTGAGCCAGGCGAAGCCCTGCGCGTCGAACCGGATGGCGTGCGGGAAGCGGAACATGCCCGCGCCCCACGAGAACAGGAACTCGCCAGCGCGGTCGAACACCACCACTGGATGTTCGGCGCTGCGGTTGAAGCAGTAGATGCGGTCGTGCGGATCGACCGTCACCGCCGCCGGCTTCATTTCGATACTGGCTGGTACCTTTGCCCAGTCCTGGTGTACCTTGTAGCGGTGACTTCCGCTGCCGACGATTGCTTCCATGGTTTCCTCCTATGCCAGCCCGACGACCTCCGCGAGCGCGTCCACCTGTTCGGCGTGGCGCGACACCGGGTTCAGCAGCAGGTGATTGGCGCCCATTGCGGCCACTGCCTCCAGCTTCTCGCGCACCTGTTCCGGCGTGCCGTGGATACCCGACGCGTCGGTGCCTGCCGGATTATGGTACACCTCGGTGAACCACCGGTGCAGGTCCGCGCGCGCGACCTCTGGCCGCTCATCCACCGCCATGAAGATGCGCTTGGAGATCGGGAACGTCGCGGGATCCCGCCCCGCCTGCTCCAGCGCCTCGCGCAGCAGCGGCACCGAGCGGCCGAACTCGGCGATGCTGGAACCGCCCGACCCCATCCACCCGTCGGCGATCGACGCCGCGCGGCGCACCGCGGCGGGATGGCCGACGCCCATCCAGATCGGCATCGGCGACTGCACCGGCTTGGGCGACATCGTGCCGCCCTCCAACCGGTAGAACCGCCCTTGGTAATCGACCTTCGGCTGCGTCCACAGCGCGCGGATCAACTCCACTTCCTCGCGGAAGCGACGCACGCGGCCTGCCTCCGGCACTTCGAACTGACGGTAGTGGTGCTCGCGTCCCAGGCCGACGCCGAGGATCGCGCGACCGTTGCTGAGATGGTCCAGCGTCGCCCACTGATGCGCCACCAGCAGCGGGCTGTGGATCGCCAGCACCACCACCGACGCGCCGAGACGGATGCGGCTGGTCACCGCCGCCGCATAGGTCAGCGCCACCACCGGGTCGAGACACGTCACATGGTCCAGCGTGTTCTCGGTCACCCACAGGTCGCGGAACCCAAGCGCCTCGGCGCGCTGCGCCACCGTACGCACCGCTCGCACGTCGATCGGATCAGGCGAGCGGTGCGGCAGCGACATGCCGAACGCAATCCGGTCCTTCAACGCCATGCGCGTCTCCTCGGGCTAATGCGCCGGCGCCGCCCCTTTCGGCATACGAGGCAGAAACAGCGCCAATGGCCAGATCATCAGCCCCAGCATGCCCAATGCCCAGAATATGTCGAGATAGCTCATGATGCCGGCCTGCGCCTGCACCATAAGGTCGACCGGCGCCAGCGGCGTGTTCCAGCTGTAGCCGTTGTAGGCGGTGATGTGCTCGGCCAGACGTTCGTGGTGGAACTGCAGCCGCTCCTGCAGCATCGTGGTGGTGAACGACACGCCCACGCTGCCGCCCAGATTGCGCATCAGATTGATGATGGCCGATGCCTCGTTGGTGCGGTCGGGGGGCACACCGACATACGACACGGCGCTGAGCGGAATGAACACGAACGGCAGCCACACCGCCTGCATCACCCGCAGCATGGAGAGATTCCAGAAGCCGATATCGAGATCGAGCCGTGCGCCGGCATAGAGCGCCCAGCCGGTACCGGCCAGCCCGGCCAGGATCAACCATTTGGGCTGCACCACCCGCCCGGTCACCACGCCGGCCAACGGCATCATGACCAGCGTGACCACACCGCCCACGCCCAGCGTCAGGCCGGCGGTGCGGGCATCGTAGTTCAGCAAAGTCTGAGCAAGCTGCGGCAGCAACTGCGTCGAGCTGATCAGCAGGACGCCGAACAGGAACATCACGGCGCAGGAGATGGCGAACGCGCGGGATCGCAGCAGTCTGACGTTGATCGCCGGCTGCGGATGCCAGATCTCCCAGAGCGCCAGCGTCAACAGGCTGAGCACGGCAATCACCCCGAGCGCGGTGATGAAATCCGAGGAGAAGCCGTCGTCGCGCTCGTAGCGGTCAAGCATGATCTGCAGCGCTCCGAAGCCGACCACGGTCAGGGCAAAGCCGATGTAATCGACCCGCAGCCCGCCGGCGAGCAAGCGGCGGCGGTCCCGTTTCAGCGCCTCGGGCTCCACCACGAAGAGCTGCACCAAGGTAAGCGACAGCAGTCCGACCGGGAGGTTGATGAGAAAGCACCAATGCCAGGAGTAGTTGTCGGTGAGCCAGCCGCCCAGCGTCGGGCCGACCGCCGGCGCGGTGACCACCGTCAGCCCGTACAGCGCGAACGCCTGCGCGCGCTTTTCAGGGGGAAAGGTGTCGGCGAAGATCGACTGCTCGGTCGGCGCCATCCCGCCGCCGCCGATTCCTTGGATCACGCGCGCGAGCAGCATCATCGGCAGCGTCGTGGATATCGCGCACAGCACCGAACTCAGCGTGAACACGGCAACGCAGCCCATATAGAAGCGCTTGCGGCCGATCACGTTGGCGAGCCAGCCGCTGATCGGCAGCACGATCGCGTTGGAGACGAGGTAGCTGGTGACGATCCAGGTGCTTTCGTCGAGGCTGGTCGCCAGGCTGCCGGAGATGTGGCGCAGCGCGACGTTCACGATGGTGACGTCCAGCACCTCCATGAACGTGGCGACCGACACGATCACCGCGATCAACCAGGGACTGCGGTTGCCGGCAGCCGAGCGCGGCAGCATCGGATCGGCCATCAGTGGATCCGTACGTAAGGCACTACCGACATGCCCGGCGCTATGCGGAAGTTATTCACGCGAGCGTCATCGAATACGATCTTCACCGGCAGGCGCTGCACAATCTTGACGTAATTGCCGGTGGCGTTCTCGGCGGGCAGCACGCTGAATTCCGAGCCGGTGCCCGGCTGGAAGCTATCCACCCGACCGCGAAACGTCACCGACGGGATCGCATCGATGTCGATATCGACCCGCTGACCGGGACGGATGTCGGCCAGCTGCGTCTCCTTGAAATTGGCCGTCACCCATTGATCATCCTGCACGATGGCGAACATGGCCTGACCGGGATTGACGTAGTTGCCGACATCGACGTTGCGGTGCGCGATGCGCCCGGCCACCGGTGCCGTGATGGTGCAATAGGAAAGCTGCAACTCGGCGGCCGCCAAATTCGCATCGGCCTGCCGCACCTGCGATTCGGCGGCGATCACCTGCGCATGCCCGGCCTGAAGCTGCGCCTCGGCGCCCTTCACCGCCTGGCGCGCCGCATCCAGTTTCGCCTGGCTCGAGCGAAACGTCGCTGTCGCACTGTCGACCTGCTGACGCGACACCGCATGCGGATCAATCGACGTGAAGCGCTGGTAGTCTTTCTGCGCCTGCACGAGATCGGCTTCCGCGACCGTCACGTTGGCCCGCGCCTGATCGACGTTGGCCTGCTGCACGGCAAGCTGTGCATCGGCCTGCTGCCGCATGGCTACCGCGTTGCTCTGTTGCGCCTTCGCCTGATCGACCTTGACCTGAAAGTCGCGCGGATCGATCAGGACCAGGGTCTGGCCCGCGTTGACATGTTCATTGTCGGCGAATTTCAGCGCGATGACGCGGCCGGCCACCTGCGGCGCCATCTGCGTCACGTAGCCATCGACGAACGCGTCGTCGGTGGATTCGAACTGCCGCGCATGCAACCAATAGAGCGTGCCGGCACCGAGCAGTATCACGACGACGATAGCCCCCAGGGCGATGCCGACCGTGCGCCGCCAGCGTGGCGGATGACGATCCGCCTGCCGCTCGGCATCGCTCTGCCAGGTCGCGCGATCGCGAGCAGAAACAGGGTGGATGTCGTCCATCGGATCTCCACGGCCGGGTGCATTGCCATTAAGGGCCGACGGCGCGACGGTTCGACCCCGCGGGCGATCACGGACGCCTGAGCAAAAGGATGCAGCATGGGCGACGAACTGATCCGCCTCACTGCCACAGAGGCGGTTGCGCGACTGCGAAGGCGGGAGATTTCCCCGCTGGACCTGATCGAGGCCGCCGCCAGCCGCATCGCGGCGGTGGAACCGGCGGTGAATGCACTGCCGACATTGTGTCTCGATCGCGCCCGCGATCATGCGAAGCGGCTGATGAACGGTCAGGGATGCGAGGCCGCGGGCGAGGCCGGGTGGCTCGCCGGGCTGCCGGTGGCCATCAAGGACCTGACCGACGTCGCCGGCGTGCGCACGACGTATGGTTCGCCGATTTTCCGCGATCACGTGCCCGCGACGTCGCATCCGGTGGTACAGCGCATCGAGCGCAAAGGCGGCATCGTTATCGCCAAGTCGAACACCCCGGAATTCGGTGCCGGCGGCAGCACGTTCAACGAAGTGTTCGGTCGCACGCGCAATCCGTGGAACACGTCGCTGACCTGTGGCGGTTCCACCGGAGGTGGCGCGGTTGCACTGGCGACCGGCGAGGTGTGGCTGGCACATGGCACCGACCATGGCGGATCGCTGCGCCGACCCGCGACGTATTGCTCGGTTGTAGGGCTGCGTCCATCGCCGGGGCGGGTAACACGAGGCACGTCGAACAACCTGTGGTCGCCGTTGTCGGTACAGGGACCGATGGCACGCAACGTGCCGGATCTCGCACTGTTCCTCGATACGATGGCCGGACTGTGCCCGCGCGATCCGCTGACCTTCGATGCGCCCGGAGTATCGTTCGCCCAGTCGGTTGCCGCCGCGAAACCGCCTGGCCGGATCGCATACACCGCCGATTATGGCGGCCGGATCGCGATCGACGACGAGACGCGCGAGATCTGCGAACGCGCGGTACGGCGCTTCGAGGAACTTGGTTGCGTGGTGGAGGAGTACGCACCCGATCTTGGTGCGATCGACGAAGCGTTCATGGTGCTGCGCTCGCAGCACTTCGTGGTGGATCGCGAGCTGCAGATGCAGACGCATCGCGACCTGCTCAAGTCGGACATCATCTGGAACACCGAACAGGGCCTGGCGCAGATGCCGAGCCGCATCGCCTGGGCAGAACGCGAGCGCGCCGCGTTCTTTCGACGCTTCGCCGAGATGTTCGAGACCTACGATATCTTCGTCTCGCCCAGTGCGGCGACACCAGCGTTCGACGTGAACCTGCGGCATCCGGAGTATGTCGGCAGCACGCGGCTCACCGACTACATGGGCGCCTCGACGCTGAACGCGGCGGTGACGATGACCAGCTGCCCGGCGGTCGCGGTGCCGTGCGGGTTCGATCGCTACGGCAGGCCGATCGGATTCCAGATCACCGCGCCGATCCGTCAGGAAGCGCGTGCGATGGGCGCGGCGGGACTGTTCGAACGGCTCACCGGTATCGACAGGCTGCTGCCGATCGACCCGCGCGAGGGGACAGTGCCACCTTGACCGTGACGATGGGTTTCGCTTCGCTCAACCCATCCTACGTCATACCCGGTCCGTCATCCGTACATCGCCTGGCACCCTGCGACATGGCGGAACGCACAGGAGCAACCTCATATGTCCGTCCCCTCGTCCGACACCGTAGCCGCCGTCCTGCATCACGCCGATGCATCGCTGGATGCATCTCGCGAGCGCCTGTTCGAGCTGCTGCGAATCCCGTCGATCAGCGCGCAGCCGGATCATCGCCGCGACTGCCGGCACGCCGCTGAATGGATGCGCGATCAGTTCGCCGGCCTCGGGTTCGCAGCCGAGGTACGGCCCACCGCCGGCCATCCGGTGGTCGTCGCGCATCACCCGGCGCCTGCGGGTTACCAAGGGCCGCACATCCTGTTCTACGGCCATTACGACGTGCAGCCGGTGGATCCGCTGGACCTCTGGCACAGCCCGCCGTTCGATCCGCAGCTGGTCGACGGCCCGCACGGCAAGCGCTTCGTCGCGCGCGGCGCGGTGGACGACAAGGGCCAGACCATGATGTTCGTCGAGGCGTTGCGCGCCTGGAAGGAAGCCGCCGGCGGCATTCCCGCGCACATCACCGCGCTGATCGAGGGTGAGGAGGAAGTCGGCAGTCCCAGCCTGGAACCGTTCCTCACGGCCAACCGGAACGAACTCGCCACGGACCTCGCGCTGATCAGCGACACCGGCATGTGGGACATCGACACGCCGGCGATCACGACCCGGCTGCGCGGCATGACTTTTGCCCAGGTGACGCTGAAGGCTGCCAACCGCGACCTGCATTCCGGGCTGTACGGAGGCTCGGCGCTCAACCCGATCAACGCACTCGCCCGCATCGTCGGCGATCTGCACGATGCCAATGGCCGCATCCAGCTTACGGGGTTCTACGACAAGGTGAAGCCGGTCTCCAACGCGCAGCGCGCGCAGTGGGACGCGCTGGGATTCGACGAACGGGCCTTCCTGGGCAAGATCGGACTGGAAACTCCGGCCGGCGAGCGTGGCTATTCGCCGCTGGAGCGGCTGTGGGCGCGTCCCACCGCCGATATCAACGGCATGTGGGGCGGCTATACCGGCGCCGGCAGCAAGACGGTGATTGCGTCCGAGGCATCCGCCAAGATCTCGTTCCGCCTGGTGCCTGATCAGGATCCGGAGGCGGTGTTCGAACAGTTCAAGCGCTTCGTCGCCGAACGACTGCCGCCTGGCGCCACCGTCGAGATCGACGGCGGCACGCGCACGCCAGGCATCGAGGTGAACATGGAAAGCCCCTGGGTCCGTGCCGCCCAGGACGTGCTCGCCGAGGAGTACGGCAGGCCGGCGGTGCTGGTCGGCAGCGGCGGCTCGATCCCGGTGGTGATGTCGCTGCGCAGGGTTCTCGGCATCGACAGTCTGCTGATGGGTTTCGGGCTGGACGACGACCAGGTGCACAGTCCGAACGAGAAGTTCGAGCAGCGTTGCTTCCATCACGGCATCCGCTCGCATATCCGGCTGCTGGCGAAGTTCGCAGGGAATTAGCGGAAGCAAAGCGTCAGAGTGAGCTGCCAGAATACTCCCCCTCCTCTTGCGGGAGGGGGTTGGGGGGAGGGGGAGTTACCGACTCGCCCCCGCCTGCGCATCGTCGACCTGCGCAGCCGTCTCGTGGGGCCATTCGACCTCGAACTCGCCTCCGGAGAGTGCCTCGCCATCACCGGGCCCTCCGGCGCGGGCAAGAGCCTGTTTCTGCGCATGGTCGCCGACCTCGATCCAAATCAGGGCCAAATGTTTCTCGACGGCGTCGAGCACCGCACGCTGGCGGCGCCCGCATGGCGTCGCAAGGTTGTCTACAACGCAGCGGAACCCGGCTGGTGGCACGAGCGGGTCGCCGATCATTTCGACGGCGAGGCGGTTGAGTTCGTCCGCGCCATGGCGCCGCGCCTCGCGCTGGCAGTATCGCTGCTCGACGATCAGGTGGTGCAGCTTTCCACCGGCGAGCGCCAGCGCATGGCGCTGATCCGTGCGCTGGCACTCGCCTCCCCCGTTCTGCTGCTGGACGAGGTCACCGGAGCGTTGGACGAGGACAGCACGGCCCTGGTGGAGGCGGTATTGCGGGAACGGCTCGCCGCCGGGGTCGCCATCGCCATGGTTACGCACAGCGCGGCGCAGGCCGCCCGGCTCGGCCACCGTCATCTACGTATGGAAGCCGGCCGCCTGGTCCCGGCATGAACGCGATCCTGCTCACCCCGTTCGACCTCGCGATCGCCTCGGTGCTGATCGTGCTGGATGGCGTGCTGTCGCTGGTGCTGCGGCTCGGCCTGCACACCCAACTCGCCTGGGCGGCAGGGCGCATGGTGGTGCAACTGGTGCTGATCGGGTTCATCCTGCGCCTGGTGTTCGCCCTCGCATCGCCCCTGGCGACGCTGGCGGTGGTGCTGGTGATGGTGGCGATCGCCGGCCGCGAGGTGGCGGCGCGGCCCGAACAGCGGCTGGGCCGGTTCGGCAACTACGCGGTGGGCGCCTCGGCGGTCGCCATCGCCACCTTCCTCACCGCGATCCTGGCGCTTACCACGGCGATCCGGCCGCAGCCCTGGTACGAGGCGCGCTACGCCATCCCGCTCGCCGGCATCGTGTTGGGCAATGTGCTGAACGGCGGTTCCCTGGCGCTCGATTCGCTGCTGGGCGGCGTGGTGCGGGAACGCGCGGCCATCGAGGCGCAGCTTGCGCTTGGCGCCAGCTTCGGCCGGGCGATGCGCGGACTGATCCGCGCCTCGGTGCGCCGTGCGCTGCTGCCGATCATCAACCAGATGTCGGCGGCCGGCGTCGTGACCCTGCCCGGCATCATGACCGGCCAGATTCTGGCCGGCATGGATCCGCTCGAGGCGGCGAAATACCAGATCCTGCTGATTTTCTTATTGTCCGGCGGCAGTGGCCTTGCTGCTGTCGCTGTGGTTTACCTTGCGGCAATGCGGCTGACCGATGATCGCCAGCGTCTGCGCATCGACCGGCTGACCGCAAGAACACGAGGACCGCGCCCATGATCGCCAGCGACGTGATGACCCGGAACGTGATCTCGGTGGCACCGGACGCGACCGTGGCGGAGGCGGTCGAACTGATGCTGGAGCGTGGTATCTCCGGCCTGCTCGTCGTCGATGCCGCCGGCACGCTGGCCGGCATCGTCACCGAGGGCGACCTGCTGCGCCGCGACGAACTGGGGACCGAGCGGCGACGCTCCTGGTGGCTGCGGCTGATCGCCTCGCCTGGCCGGCAGGCGGCGGACTTCACCCGCACCCACGGCCGCCGCGTCGCCGACGTGATGACGCACGACGTGGTCAGCGTGGATGTCGGCGCACCACTGGAGGCGATCGTCGCGCTGATGGAGGAGCATCGCATCAAGCGCGTGCCGGTGCTGGAGGGCGATCGCGTCGTCGGCGTGGTGAGCCGCGCCGATCTGCTGCGCGCGCTGTCGGTCGCGGCGCGCGAGCATGGCGCGGTGGCGGCCGATGACGGCAGTATTCGAGCGCGCATCCTGGACGCGCTGGCGCGCGCGCCCTGGGCGCCACGCACGACGCTGAATGTCACCGTGGTGAACGGAGTGGTCGATCTGTGGGGCACCATCGGCAACGATCAGGAACGCCGGGCGATCGGCGTGATCGCCGAGAACACGCCTGGGGTGAAGAAGGTGATCGACCATCTGGTGTTCGTCGAGGCCTACACCGGCACGGTGATCGAAGCGCCGCCGGAGCGATGACGCCGATGCACCCAATCCGAACCCACGGGCCCAGCGTCCTATGAACCTTGACGCGATCCCGATCGGCAACGATCCCCCGGACGACGTCAACGTCGTCGTCGAGGTGGGCATCGGCGGAGAGCCGATCAAATATGAGATGAACAAGGCGGCCGGCACGCTGTTCGTGGATCGCTTCCTGCACACGCCGATGCGTTACCCTGGCAATTACGGCTTCATCCCGCACACCCTCTCCGACGATGGCGACCCGACCGACGTGCTGGTCGCCAACACCCGGCCGATCGTCGCCGGCGCCGTCATCAACGTACGACCGATCGGCGTGCTGAAGATGGATGACGACGGCGGCGGCGATGAAAAGATCATTGCGGTGCCGTCGCCCAAACTTACCAAGCGCTATCTGCACGTGCACAATTACACCGACCTGCCGCAGATCACGCTGGAACAGATCCAGCACTTCTTCGAGCACTACAAGGACCTCGAGGTCGGCAAGTGGGTAAAGATCATCGGCTGGGGCGACGCCGCCGAGGCAAGGCACTACATAGTTGAGGCGATCGCTCGGGCGAAATTGCAGTAACCCTGACGGCCGGTCAGGCACTCTGCGACGCCTTCCGCCGAATATGGAGGTCCCATGAACATCCGCTTCGATGGCAAGACCGTTGCCGTGACCGGCGCCGGCCACGGCTTCGGCCGGTGCATCGCGCAGACCTTCGCACAGCTCGGCGCGCGCGTGTTCGCGACCGACATCTCGGCAGACGAACTCGCCGGAACAGCCGAGGGCGGCATCGCGACCAGGGTCGTCGATCTGCGTGACCGCGCCGCCGGCACCGACTGGATCCGCGAGGTCGAGACCCAGACCGGCGGTCCGATCCATGTGCTGGTCAACAACGCCGGCGGCGTCGGCGGCCAGGGCCCGAAGCCGCTGGAGGAGGTGTCGGACGAGGACTGGAACGTGCTGTTCGACATCAATGTCAACGCGGCGTTCACGGTGTGCCGGGCGGCCGCGCCGGCGATGAAGCGCGCCGGCGGCGGGCGGATCGTCAACACCAGCTCGGGCGCCGGCCTGCAGGCGTCGCTGACCGGCGTCCAGGCCTACTGCGCCGCGAAGCACGCCGTGGTGGGGCTGACCCGGCAGCTCGCGCACGAATTCGGGCCGTACAACATCACGGTGAATTCGGTCGCTCCGGGCTTCATGCGCACCAATCCGGCGACCGAGCGGCAGTGGGAGAGCTATGGTTCCGACGGGCAGCAGGCGCTGGTGGAGCGGATCGCGATGAAGCGGCTCGGCACCGCCCAGGACATCGCCAACGCCGTGGTGTTCTTCGCCTCCGACCTCGCCGCATTTGTCAACGGACAGATCCTGCAGGTGGATGGCGGGCGATGAAGCGAGGCACGATTTGCGCCGACCGCGATGAATTTGCTAGTGACACGAGGTGACTAACCAGCGAATCGGAACGAGTGACGAGAATCACCGCCGAAATGGGAGAACAACGTCGTGAGCAACCCGAGACTCGATCGGATCCGCCGGGATCCGCTGTTCGCGCAGCTCTGCCAATCCAGAAGCCGGCTCGCCTGGACCCTGTCGGCAATCGTGCTTGCGATCTACCTGTCGTTCATACTGCTGGTCGCGTTCGGCGGCGACTTCATGGCGGCGCCGCTGGTCACAGGCGGCGTCACGACGGTTGGCATCGTGATCGGCATCGGCGTCATCCTGAGCGCCATCGTGCTGACCGCCATCTACGTATGGAAGGCCAACACCACCTTTGACGATCTGACGCGCAGGCTGCTCGAGGGGTCCGAATGATGCGCTCGCTGTCCCGGCTCCCCGGCGTCGCGGCAGCACCGCTCGCGCTGCTGCCGACCGCGGCACTTGCCGCCGACGCGCCCGCTGGGCCGCCGGTCAACTGGCACGCCATCGTGATGTTCCTGGCGTTCATTGCGCTCACTCTCGTCATCACCTACTGGGCGGCCAAGCGCACCAAGAGTGCGACCGACTTCTACGCTGCCGGACGCGGCATCTCGGCGCTGCAGAACGGCCTTGCGGTCGCCGGTGACTACATGTCGGCTGCCTCCTTTCTCGGCATCGCGGCACTGGTCTACTTCAACGGTTTCTACGGCCTCAACTACTCGGTCGGCTGGCTGGTCGGCTGGCCGATCGTGCTGTTCCTGATCGCGGAGCGGTTGCGCAACCTCGGCAAGTACACGTTCGCCGATGTCGCCGCCTATCGCCTGAAGCGCGAACCGATCCGCGTGATGGCGGCCGTCAGCACGCTGGTCGTCGTGATCTTCTACCTGATCGGCCAGATGGTTGGCGCGGGCCAGTTGCTGCACACCCTGGTGCCGCAGATTCAGTACTGGCATTCGATCATCATCGTCGGCCTGCTGATGATCGTCTACGTCACGTTCGGCGGCATGAAGGCGACGACCTGGGTGCAGATCATCAAGGCGGCGCTGCTCCTGGGCGGCGCGACCCTGATGGCGATCCTGGTGCTGGCGCATTTCGACTTCAGCCCCGGCGCCATGTTCGCCGAGGCGGTCCGCATCCACCCGAAGCACATTGCCATCATGGAGTCGATGGCGCCGATCGGTAGCAAGCCCAACCCGATCGAGGCGATCTCGCTGGGCCTCACGCTGATGTTCGGCACCGCCGGCCTGCCGCACATCCTGATGCGCTTCTTCACGGTGACCGACGCCAAGGCGGCCCGCAAGTCGGTCCTCTACGGCACCTGCTTCATCGGCTACTTCTACATTCTGACCTTCATCATCGGCTTCGGCGCGATCGTGTTCGTGGCCAGCGATCCCGCCTTCCTGGTCGATGCCGCCAAGGGCATCGACCTGAAGGGCGGCGGCAACATGCCGGCGGTCTACCTCGCGCAGGCGCTGGGCGGCGACCTCTTCTTCGGGTTCATCGCCGCGGTCGCCTTCGCCACCATCCTTGCGGTGGTCTCGGGCCTGACGCTGGCCGGCGCCTCGGCGATCTCGCACGACCTCTACGCCAACGTCCTGGCGCATGGCCGGGCGAGCGAGCAGACCGAGGTGCGCGTGTCGAAGGCCGCGGTTGTTGTCCTGGGCATTGTCGCGATCCTGCTCGGCATTGCCTTCGAGAAGCAGAACGTCGCCTATATCGTCGCGCTCACCTTCTCGATCGCCGCCTCCAGCAACTTCCCCATCCTGGTGCTCGCGATGTTCTGGCGCGGGCTCACGACGCGGGGCGCGCTCGCCGGCGGCTATGTCGGCCTGCTTGGCTCGGTGATCCTGGTGACGCTGGGGCCGACGGTCTGGGGCAAGGTGCTGGGCATGGGAGCGGCAGTGTTCCCGATCGACATGCCGACCATCATCACCCTGCC
>DASXNR010000377.1:0-3779 GCA_036494925.1 Acetobacteraceae bacterium | reverse complement strand
AAGCGTATCGAGGTCGATGAATAAGGTGCGGTAACCGGGGAAATTGATGGTGTAGAGGATTTGCTCCGGTGGCAGCCGCGGATTGGCAGTGTGCAGAACGCCACCGATGCCGCTCACGCCATAGAACAGTTCGAAATGCCGATGCGTGTTCCAGGCAAGCGACCCTATAAAGCCACTTGGCTCTTCGCCCAGGAACCGCAGCGAAGCCGCAAGCCTTCGACTGCGCTGGGCAGCATCGCGGTAGTTGCTGCGGGTGGTTTCTGAGTGATCGTGCGATACGAGCTCCGTGTCCCCGAACGTCGCTGCGGCGTGCTCGATGATAGTGGACAGCACCAGCGGATAGTCGAGATTGAGGCCAAGCATCGGTCAAAACCCGAATTCCATTCAGGATTGACGTTGCGAGACCCGTCCCTGGCTGTCAATCTGCCGCACTGGACGGCACAAGGAGCGAGACCGTGGCAGGCATCATGGAAGGCAAGGTGGTCGTCGTCACCGGCGCCGGTGGCGGCATCGGGCGTGAGATCGCCATCATGATGGCGGCCGCCGGTGCCAGGGTGATCATCAATGATGTCGGCGCCTCGCTGACGGGTGGCGGCGCATCCGTCACGCCGGCCCAGCAAACCCAGGCGATCATTCATCAGAATGGCGGCTTGGCGGAGATCAGCACCGACTCCGTCGCAGAGTGGGCGTCGGCCCAGAAGATCATCCAGGCCGCGCTGGATCACTTCGGCCGCATCGACGCGGTGGTGAACAACGCAGGCATCCTGCGTGACGGCATATTCCATCGGATGAGCGCCGATGACTGGCTGGCCGTCATCTCGGTCCACCTGAACGGCAGCTTCTTTGTCAGCCGTGCCGCGGCGGAGCTCTATCGCAAGCAGGAAAGTGGCGCTTTCGTGCATATCACCAGCACCTCCGGCCTGATCGGCAATGTCGGGCAGGCCAACTATGCCGCCGCCAAGCTTGGCATCACCGCGCTGTCCAAGTCGATCGCTCTCGACATGCAGCGCTACAACGTCCGTTCCAATTGCCTGTCGCCCTGGGCCTGGAGCCGCATGACCAGTTCGATTCCGGCGACCACGCCGGAACAACAAGTAATGGTGGAAAAGCTGCAACACATGACGCCGGACAAGAATGCGCCACTCGCGGTGTTCCTTGCGTCAGATGCCGCGAAGGAAGTCACGGGCCAGGTGTTCGGCACGCGCATGAACGAGATCTATCTGTTCAGTTCGCCGCGCCCGATCCGCATCGTGCATCGCGCCGATGGCTGGACGCCCGAGGCGATCGCGCAGCATGCCTTGCCGGCGATGCAGGCGGCGTTCATGCCGCTCGATACCTCAGAGCAGGCGTTTCCCTGGGATCCCGTCTGACCTTCGCGCATACCCGAATTATATTCGGAAACCTTGACATGCTGTCCGCGACCGGCGATGGTGGCAAAGTCGGTGCCGGGAGGAGAGCCATCGATGCCGGAACACGATCGTCCACACAGCATTGCCGAGATGCCGGTGCAACGTCCTGCCGCGCCGGCGACCCCAGCTGAAGCGCGCGGGCGATTCTTCAACACCGGCAACGGGTTCAATGTGCAACTGCCGCCTGTGCCAGATCAGATTTTTTCCCGCGAACCCGCCATCGCACTCGATCCGGTAACGCCGACCGGCTTGATCGCGTGTGACATCGCCGCCGAACTGGCCAGCCGTTGTCCTGCGACCACGCCGCTGGTGCTGGCTCGCTATGCGAGAATTCGTGCCGGCGAAAACCTGACGACAGACTTCGTGGCCAGCGGCGTCATCGCCTATGTCATCGCCGGCAGCGGTCGTACGTCCTGCGCTGCACAGGATATCGCGTGGAGCGCCGGTGACCTGTTCATCCTGCCCGGTGGTGAACCGGCGCTGCACGGCGCCGACGAAACCGACGCGGTGCTGTGGCTGGTGACGAATGAACCGCAGCTTGCGTTCGAGAACCTGCAAGCACCGGCACCTGGCCAGGCACCGACGGACGTCGTGCACTATCGGGCCGACGAAATCACACGGCAGATCGAGCTCATCTACGACGTCGGCCGCAACGAGGAGATTGCCGGTTCGGCGCTGATCTTTTCGGCCGAGCAACAGGAAGCGACGCGCAACATCCTGCCGACACTTACGGTTGCGATGAACTCGCTGCCTGGTGGTGTGGTGCAGCGTCCGCACCGGCACAACTCGGTCGCGGTGTCGCTCATCATCAAGGGCGACCGCTGCTTCTCCATCATCGACGGCAAGCGCAAGGAGTGGGCGCCGTGGGCGACCACGATCACACCGCCCGTCGCGGTTCACTCGCACCACAACGGTGGCAACGAGCAAGCGCTGTTTCTCATCGTGCAGGATGGCGGGATCTACTACCACACACGTGCGATGGGCTTCGAGTTCGCCGAACACCCTGCGTGAAACAACCGAAAGCAAGCGGCCATGGCATCAGCGGCAGCAACCATTTCACCCCAAGTGAACGTTCGTCCTCTGCATCCGGCGCTTGGCGCAGAGGTGCGCGGCGTCGATATGCGAACTCCACCTGATCCCGATACCTTGCATGCCGTGCATGACGCATGGATGCAGCATCTTGTGCTGGTGTTCCCTGGGCAACGGATCACCGATGAGGAGCACGTCGCGTTCACGCGTGGTCTGGGCGAGCCGGAGATCTTCCACCAGAACATCATCCGTTCGCGGCGGGTGAAAGAGATCTTTCGGGTCTCCAATGTCGATGACGATGGCAACCTGATGCCGCCAGATCATCCGACAGTGAAGCAGGTATCGCTCGCACAATTCTGGCACACTGACAGCAGCTATCGGACCATTCCCTGCACCGGCGCGCTGCTGCACGGAGTGGAAACCAGTCGCACCGGTGGCGAGACCCAGTTCACCAACATGTACGCGGTGTATGAAGCGCTACCCGACGCACTGAAGCGGCAAGTACAGGGCCGCAAGGCGCGGCACAATTTTGGCCACCTGCACAAGCTGGCGAACCTGAAACCACTGACCGAGGAGGAGATGGCAGCGATGCCGCCGGTCTGGCAGCCGATGGTGCGCAGGCATCCGGTCACCGGCCGTCACTCGCTCTACATCAGCCCGATCTACAACGACGAAGTCGAAGGCTTGAACCCGGCGGATGCCAGGCGCCTGATTGCTGATCTGGCGGAGTTTTCCGCGGAGCCGCGCTTCGTCTATGGCCACCGCTGGGAGCCGCATGACGTGGTGATGTGGGACAACCGCTGCACGATGCATCAGGTGACGCCGCACGATCCAGGCGAGCGCCGCGTGATGCATCGTACCACCATTGTCGGCACCGAACCGGTGTTGGCTGCCTGATGTCGGCCGTCGCTGGCGCATCAGCCGATGGACGCCGCGCGCTGTTCCATGGCACCGCGGCCCGGTTCTACCGCATCCATATATAATCCTATTAGGGAAACCATCATGAAGATTACACGCCGCGCCGCACTCGGCGCGATTGCCGCTGCGCCGCTGGCGCGTCCTGCATTGCTGCGTGCGCAGAGTTCGTCTGCGCCGGTGAAGATCGGCCTGCTGAGCGACGTTGCGGGTCCCTACCGTCATGTCGGTGGGCCTGGCAGCCGGCTGACGGCCGAGATGGCGGTCGCCGATTTCGGCGGGTCGGTGCTCGGGCGCCCGATCGAAGTGATGCAGGCAGACGATCAGAACAAGGCAGATGTTGCCGGCGCGCTGGCGCGGGAATGGGTAGACGACAAGGGCGTGGATCTGTTGGCCGATGGCGCCGCCACCTCGGCCGGCCTAGCG
>DASXNR010000376.1:0-12475 GCA_036494925.1 Acetobacteraceae bacterium | reverse complement strand
GCCCGGCTCCGGTCCGCGGTCACCCCGGCCGCATCCCAACCACCAACCTCGCGGCTTGACGTGCCAGACGGCACCGGGCCGCCCTGAACCTTACCCTCACCGGACGATCGCGACGTCACGCACGGGGCCAGCGATGGCCGGCCCCGGCGTGCTGATTCGTCGGATGCCGACCGCCGGATAACCTGCAGGCTGGTCCGCCGCACGCCCGGCGTCAGCCGAGCAGCTCCAGTGCCCCTTCAAGCAGCAATTTCCTCGCCGCGCTGCGCTGAATCTTGCCGCTGGTGGTCTTCGGCAATGTCGCCGGTGGAATCAACGCGATCGTCTCGATCGCAATTTCATGCTGCCGCGTGACCGCTTCGCGGATCCGGCCCGCGACCTCGGCAAAGTCCAGATCCCTGCGCTGCGTGCGTTCGATCTCCTGCACCACCGCAAGCTGCTCATTTCCCTCCTCGTCCAGGATGGCGAACGCCGCGCCGCAGTCCCGGCGCAGCGCCGGATGGCTTTCCTGCACGGTGCGTTCGATATCCTGAGGATAGTGGTTTGTGCCCCGGATGATGATGAGGTCCTTGATCCGGCCGGTGATGAACAGCCTGCCGTGTTCGTCCACGAACCCGAGATCTCCGGTGCGCAGCCACTCCAGGTCAGGCGCGTCCACGATGCGTGCCTGGAACGTGTCCGCGGTGGCTGCGGGATTGCCCCAGTAGCCGCGGGCTATGTTCGGTCCATTGACCCAGATCTCGCCAAGTTCGCATGCCGGAACCCGGCGGCGCGCGTCCGCATCGACGATCGCGATCTGCTGGCCCACGACGCTGCGACCGCATGCGACCAGTAGCTGCACATCGTCGGTTCCTGTGGGTTCCGTCACGTCGCCGCGCAGCATGGACGCACGACTGACCGCGCGGCTGGACGGTGCCTCGCCGCGCACGCCGCCGGAGACCAGCAAGGTGGCCTCGGCCAGGCCGTAACCGGGATACATCGTCCCGGGGTCGAAGCCGTACCGGGCGAAGGTCTCGGTGAAGCGCGCGATCGTGTTTGCATGCACCGGTTCCGCGGCGTTCAGGGCGACCTTCCAGCACGACAGATCGACCCCCTCCATCTGGTCGGCGCGAAACCGGCTGACGCAGAGATCGAACGCGAAGTTCGGCGCGCTGGTCAGCTCCGCGCGATACCGATGGATGGTCCGCAGCCAGTTGAGCGGCCGCTGCATGAACGCCGCCGGTGCCATCAGCACCGACATTGCGCCGAGATACAGCGGCTGCATCACGCCCATCATCAGGCCCATGTCGTGATACACCGGCACCCATCCGACGCTGCACGAATGCCGGGTGTTGCTCATCCCCAGCCGGATCATCTCGAAGTTCGCCAGCAGGTTGCCGTGCGTCACGACGACGCCCTTGGGCACGGACGTCGAGCCTGAGGTGTATTGCAGATAGGCAACGTCGTCCCGCCCGACGACCGGCGTCACGGCGGCAGCATCCGCCGGCGCCTCGGCCATGGCATCGACCATCATCCAGTCGAAGCCTGTGTCACGAAACCGGTCGGCAACGTCGCCACGTAGTTCCAGCAGTTCGCGGCCGGTCATCGCCACTGTCGGAGCACAGTCGGCGATGACGGCGGCGCTGGAGTCCCTGGCTGCGGTGCGCCGCGGCACCATCAACGGCACCGCGATCATGCCAGCGGTGAGGCAGCCGAAGAAGGCCACGATGAAGTCCAGTCCGGGCGGGAACATCAGCAGTGCGCGATCGCCCTTGACCGCGCGTCGCGCGAGGCGCGCAGCAAGAGCGCCCGCCCGCCGATGCAGTTCGCCATAGGTGAGGTGCAGATGCGCGTCGCCGCGTTCGGGCACGAACACAAACGCCTTCGCGTCCGGATTTTCCATCGCGCGCCGGTCGAGCAGATCGACCAACGAGACAAGCCCGGAGCTGGAACCGCAATCGGTCAAGACAATACCACCCGATCGGCTATACCCGGGGTCTCGCGTCGAGACGGCCCGCGACGAAACGTGCCAGCTCCGAGATCGTGGGATGTTCCATGGCGGTGTCGGATGCAAGCTCCAGCCCCAGCCAGTCCTCGATGGCGGCAACGAAGAATACCGACTCGGCCGAGTCGAGACCCAGGCTGGCGAAATCCGCGTCCACGTCGATGTGAGCGTCGCGCAGCTTCAGCGCCTTGCGAAGATAGCCGGCGCACCATGTCTGGATCTCCGGCTCGGTCGCGTCCTGCGTGTGTTGCGGCATGTCTGCTCCGTTGCGTGCATTCTCGCCGACAGTAACTTTGCCCGCGCGAGCGGCCAAGTCGCCGGTCGATCCGTTCAAGGCGAGCGGATGTCCAGTCCCGACCCGAATTCGGCGCGCGCCTGCGGTGCTCCGATCTCGCCCGAATTCAGCACGGCAATGATCCTGGCTTCGATCAGACGCGCCAGGTCTTCGCGATAATGAATCTGGTCGACGAAGTTCGCTCCGTCGTGCGCAGCTGGGTTGTCCACGCGGAAGTCAAGGAAGCCGCTGCGCGGCCGGTCGGCGGTAAGCTTCGCCAGAGTCGCCTTGCATGCATCGATCGCGGCCGACCGCTCGCTGCCCGGAGGCGGCAGCGAGGTGTAATACACCGGCGGCATCACGACCACGACTCCGGTGTTCGGCGGCAGCTCCGCGATGAGCGCGCGCAGCCGGTCGATCCATGGCAACCGATGCGGCAACTTAAGGTTGCGTGTGTCTTCCGACGGGTCGCCGAATTCGGGCATGAAAACCACATCCCGGCCCTTCAGAAAGTCGTAATACCCGACCGGATCGACGGTCTGTTGCAGTCCCAGAGCAACCCCAATTCGCCACACCGCGCGATCCAGCGACTTCGAGCTCAGCACGTTCGCCAGGTAGGTGCGGTTGTCACCGTACAGCCAGAATGGAAAGGCCGTGTAGAGCGGCAGATCGGGATCGTGCGAGCACCACGCGAGGTCCGCCACGATGACAAAGGCACCGTATGTCGGGTGGTGGGAGATCACCCAGCGCATGATCGCCAACTGCTCGCGGGGTCCGGTTGCCGGGATCGAGAGCTGGATGAAGCGGAGGCCGGATTCACGCGACAGCCGGAAGGGATCGATCATCTGGCCGGTCGAGTTGCCGATCACCGCCGCGTTGAAGCGAGGATCGCGTCCGCGGCTGACATCGGCCGTGCGCAGACTGTGATCGCTGATGCCGACGATCCCGAACGAGGGGAAGCGCCCGGTGTCGTAAGGATCGATCAGCAGCAGCAGCGCGAACAGCAGCGCGCCGATACCGAAGAATGTGCCGCAGAACACGGCCAGCCAGCGCCGCCACGCCAGGCGGGCCGCGGCTTCGGCGTGGCCGACCCGATCAGAACCGGAAGTAGATGAACTCATACGACTCGTTGCCGCCGAGTTGGACCAGGATTCCCAGGCCGATCACGCCAAGCACCGCCGGGACCCACGCCAGCGGGCGCAGGTTGACCCGCTTGCACAGATCCTGGGTCGCGGGCAGCAGGAGCGTCAGCAGCATTCCCACCCCGATGATCCAGGCCTTGCCCAGCAGTTTGCCGCTGGGAAGCGTGGCGAGCCCGCTGAGGACATTCCATGCGGCACCCAGCGTCGCGGTGCGGAACACCACCGTGCTGAGCAGGAAGAAGCCGATGGTGGCTGCCCAACCCACGACCATGGGGGGTGACGGCAGCACCCGCCGCCAGCCGAGAGCAAACACGATGGCGACGCCGTGCATCGTGCCCCACAGGACGAAGTTCCAGCCCGCCCCGTGCCACAGGCCGCACAGCGCCATGGTGAGCAGGATCGCCGCGACATACTGCGCGGTGGTGTGGCGGGTTCCCGCGATCCGCATGTCCGCCAGCGGCATGAACACGTAGTCGCGCAGGAAGCGTGACAGCGTCATGTGCCAGCGCTGCCAGAAGGCGAGGATGCTGGTGGCGCGGAACGGCGCGTTGAAATTGTACGGGAGCTGGATGCCGAACAGCAGTCCCACGCCGATCGCGATGTCGGAGTAGCCCGAGAAGTCGAAGAAGATCTGGAATCCGAAGCCTAACGCGAGCCAGGCCGATCCATCCCGCAACGGGGCGGTGGCAGCGGCCTGATAGATCGGGTCCAGTACCTGGCCGATCGGATCGCCAAACGCAACCTTCTCGATCAGCCCGATCATGATGAAGGTGATGCCGAGCGCGCAGCGCTGTTCCCAGCCCGGCGCGAGCGCATCGCGGCCGAACTGCCGCCCCACCTCCGACCAGCGCGCCAGCGGACCTGCCACCGCCTGCGGGAAGAAGCAGATGTAGAGCGCATAGCGGTCGAGCGTGGTGGCCTCGGCGCGGCCGCGCCGCAGGTCCGCCAGATACATGATGTGGTGGAACGTGAAGAAGCTGATGCCGAGCGGCAGCACGAGATCGAGCCGGCCCAGCGAAAAGCCGCCGAGTGCTGCCAGGCTGCCGGCAAAGAAGTCCGCGTACTTGAACAGGCCGAGGACCGCCAGGTTCAGGACGATCGCACCCGTGATGATCGCACGGTTGCCGGTCGCGGCGAACTGGCGTGCGGCGAACCAGTTCACCAGAATGGAGGCGACCAGAAGCGATGCGTACAGCGGATTCCAGTAACCATAGAACAGCAGCGAGGCGGCCAGCAGGCACGGTATCCGAAGCTCCGCGCGCGCGTTGACGATCGCATAGACCGCGACAACGCCGGGCAGAAACGCGAGCAGAAACAGATAGCTGTTGAAAAGCATCCCGGCCCGACTCGAATTTCCCTGCGTCCCTCCGGTTACAATATGGGTGTGGCGGGAGCAAGCCGGCGGTCACGATCGGCCCGGCCATCGGCGGGGGCGCGGCCCGGTAGCTCCGCACAGTGCTCACCCATGGCCGGTGGTTCCGCGCAGCATCGCGTAGACCTCCGGCGGCCGCGGGATCGGCGCGACCGCCCCGTAGCCGGTGCATTTCAGCGCGGCGGCAATGTTGGCGTAGCGCGCCGCCTCCTCGGGCGCGTCGCCGGCAAGGATGCGGGCGAGGAAGCTGCCGCAGAACGTGTCGCCTGCGCCGGTGGCGTCGACCACGTGAACCGCATGGCCGGGAATGCGCACACGATGCTCAGGTGTCGCAAGATATGCGCCGGTTTCCCCCATTTTCAGCACCACCACCTTCGGCCCGAGGCGCAGATAGAAGTCCAGCATCGCATCGGGGTCGGTGAGGCCGGTCAGGATCTGCACGTCCTCGATCCCCGGCAGTGCATAGTCGGCCTCGGCCATCGCCGCGTGCATCACCGCTGCGGCGCGCGCCGGAGGCCACAGGCGCGGGCGGTAGTTGGTATCATATGCAACCTTCACGCCGTTGCGCCGCGCGATGTCGATTGCGGCGAACACCGCGTCGGCGGAGGTCGTGGAGATGCCCTGGCTGATGCCGGAGATGTAGAACATACGTGCGCCGGCGACCGCCGTCTCGGGCAGATCGGCCGCGGTGTACATCGAGGCGGCGGAATTGGTGCGGTAGTGCAGGAAGTGATGGCCCCTCTCGTCATGCGTGACGAAGTAGACGCCGGTCAGCCAGCGGTCGGTGCGGATCACGGTCGAGGCGTCAACGCCCTCGCGCGCCCACAGCGCCATGAAGCTGTCACCGGGCATGTCCTGGCCAAGTGCGGTGATGTAGCCGACGCGCGCTCCCTGCCGTGCCGCGGCGATGGCAGCGTTCGAGGTGTCGCCGCCGTGGCCCTCCAGGTAGTGCTGCGCGCCGTCGGGTCGCAGCGGAAGCTGGTTGAACTCCAGCATCGGCTCACCCATGCACAGCAGATCGACCGTCATGGCGCGGCGATCTGGTGGGCGGCAGCCTCGATCGCGGCGCGGTCGCCGGCCGCGATGCGCCTTTCATCCACCAGCGCGCCGCCCATACCGACGAAGGCTGCGCCGGCCGCGAGATAGGCCGCGAGGTTGCCAGGTTCGACACCGCCCGTCGGGCAGAAGGCTACGTCGGGCAGCACGCTGTGCAAGGCGCGGATATGCGCCGGGCCGCCGGCCGAGGCAGCCGGGAACACCTTCACCACATCGGCGCCGGCCGCCAGCGCGGCGCGTACTTCGGTCGGCGTGAGCGCGCCCAGCATCAGTGTGGCGTTCGCCGCCTGGCACGGCGCGGCGAGCGAGGCGTCGATCCAGGGTGCGACGATGAAGCGCGCACCGGCGGCAAGGCAGGTCTCGGCCATGGCCCGATCCGGCACCGTGCCGGCGCCGACCAGCAGAGCAGGGTCCGCGGCGAGTTCGCGGATCAGTGCCGGCGCGTCGGGGATCGTCATGGTGATTTCGAAGATGCGGATACCGGTATCGCGCAGCCACTGCACGGCGGTTGCGGCGTGCCGGGTCTCGCGCGTGCGCACCACGGGAACCACTCGCGCGGTGCGCAATTGCGAAAGCAAGTCTGCGGTGGTCATCACGCCTCCTCGGTCACCCAGCCGGTAACGCCTGCCCGGTCGCTGCATCAAACAGATGCAGCCGCTCCTGGTCGAAGCCGATCCACACCTTCTCGTCGGCGTGTAGCCGCAGGTCCGGCGGCACGCTGACGATGATCGTCGCATCGCCCAGGAACACGTGCACATACGTGATGTCGCCGGTCGGCTCGACCGTATAGACGCGGCTGGGGATCGTCCCCGGCGCTTGCTGGGTGTGCAGCAGGATCGTGCTGTGGCGCGCACCCAGGATGACGGAGGCCTCGCGCGCCGCCAGCGCCTTGCGCGCGTTGGCCGGCGACAGCTCGCACCGCCAGCCGCTGGAGCCTTCGAGCGTCGCACCGCCGGCCAGCACCTTCGCATCGATCAGGTTCATCGCCGGGCTGCCGACGAACCCGGCAACGAACGTGTTCACCGGATGCGCGAACACCAGCTCCGGCGCATCGTACTGCTGCAGCACGCCGCCGTGCATCACCGCCATCTTGTCGGCCATCGTCACCGCCTCGAGCTGGTCGTGTGTGACGTAGATGACCGTTGCATTCAGGTCCTGATGGAAGCGCTTCAGCTCGGCGCGCATCTGCACCCGCAGCTTCGCATCCAGGTTGGACAGCGGCTCGTCCATCAGGAACGCGAGCGGATCCCGCACCAGCGCGCGCCCCAGCGCGACCCGCTGCTGCTGTCCGCCGGACAGCTCGCGCGGCCGGCGCTCGAGCAGATGCCCGATGTCGAGCAGACGCGCTGCCTCGCGCACCTTGGTGTCGATGTCCGCGCGCGACAGCTTCCGCATCTTCAGCGGAAATGCCAGGTTCTGGAACACTGTCTTGTTGGGATAGAGCGCGTAGTTCTGGAACACCATGGCGATGTCACGGTCCTTCGGATCGACATCGTTCACCAGCCGCTCGCCGATATGGATGTCGCCGGAGGTCAGCTCGACCAGTCCGGCGATCAGGTTCAGCGTGGTCGTCTTGCCGCAGCCGGACGGTCCGACCAGCGCAACGAACTCGCCATCCTCGATGGTCAGCGACAGGCGATCGACGACGCGAAGCGGGCCGTATGCCTTGTTCACGTCATCCAGCCGCACCTGCGCCATCGGCTAATCCCGTCATTCCCGCGCAAGCGGGAACCCAGGGCAGGCAACGTGGCCCTTGGTTCCCGCCTGCGCGGGAATGACGACAGCGGCAACCGGCTGGCTGTTCATGTGGTTGCGACGCTACCCCTTCACCGCGCCTTCGGCGAGCGCACGCACGAAGTAGCGTTGCAGCACCAGGAACAGCACGACGACCGGAACGCTCATGATGAAGGCGGCAGCCATCAGTCCCGGCCAGTCCGTGGCATACTCCGTGAAGAAGCGTTGCAGCCCCACCGGCAGCGTCAGCTTCTCGCGGTTGTTGAGGAACGTCAGCGCGTAGATGTATTCGTTCCACGCCTGCACGAACGAGTAGATCGCGGTGGCGATGATCCCCGGCGACGACAGCGGCATCACCACGCGCAGGAACGCCTGGAACCGCGAGGCGCCGTCGATCCGCGCCGCCTGCTCGAGCTGCGGGGGGATGTTGTCGTAGAACCCCTTGAGCAGCCAGATCGACAGCGGCAGGCCGAACGTCAGGTAGGTGAGGATCAGCGACCATTCGGTGTTCACCAGGCGGAAGGTGCGCATCATGACGAACAGCGGGATCAGGAACACCACGCCGGGGAACATGTTGCGCAGCAATACCGAGTAGAACAGCGCGTCGCGACCGGGAAAACGGAAGCGGGAGAACGCATAGGCCGCCGGCACGGCGACGATCACGCCGAGCACCGTGCTCGCCGACGATACCCAGATGCTGTTCAGCAAATAGCCCAGGAACTCCTGGCCGACATCGCTGCTGGGTGACAGCAGGCGGGTGTAGTTCTGCAGGGTTGGATTGTGCGGCCACCACTCCGGCGGGTACTGCACTGCGGCGAACTGTGTCTTGATCGAGGTCAGCAGCATCCAGACCAGCGGCAGCACGGCGAAGCCCAGCAGCAGGGTCAGGAACACCCAGCCGCCGACGCGCCAGCCATCCAGGCGCCGCGTGCTCATTCCGCTTGCCTTCGCGTGCCGGCGAGTGCGCGGACGTAGAAATAGCCGAGACACATCAGGATGACGAACAGGATCACCGAATAGGCTGCGGCGGGGCCGAAGCGCAGCCGGCCGAATGCCATCTCGTAGATCGCGGTGATCCAGATATGCGATGCGCCAGCCGGTCCGCCACCGGTCATGATCCAGGGGATGGTGAACGAGTTGATGCTCGTCACCACCAGCAGCAGCGCGGTGATCGTGCTGACGCCGCGCAGATGCGGGAACGTCACGTGCCAGAAGGTGTGCCAGGGGCCCGCCCCATCGACGCGCGCGGCGCGCAGAAGCTGCTCGGGCACTGTCTGCAGCCCGGCGAGCACCATGATCATCGCGAACGGGAATTCCTTCCAGATGTTCACCACGATCAGCGACGGCAGCACGGTATCGACGCTGTCGAGGAAGATGATCGGCTTGTCGGTGATGCCGAGTGCGACCGAAAGCGCGCCGATGACGCCGAAATCGCTGTGGTACAGCCAGCGCCAGACATAGGCTGCGGCGACCGCGCTGACCACGTAGGGAATCAGCAGAATGCCGCGCAGCAGGCCGCGCCCGACGAATTCGCGATTGAGCGCGAGCGCTGCGCCGAACCCCAGCGCGAACGAGATCACGGTCGAGAACAACGTCCAGATGAAGGTGTTCCAGGTTGCGCTGAGGAACGCGTTGCTGGTGAGGATGCGCACATAGTTGTCGAAGCCGATGAAGGTCCGGTGCGACATCGCCAGATTGGGCGGCGTGGCGAAGAACGACAGATAGATGGTGTCGCAGATCGGGTAGGCGATCACCACCAGCATGACGCCGAGGGCAGGCAGCACGTAGGCATAATCCGCCGCCGCGCGACGCAGCCGCCGCGCCGGCACGTCAGGCGCTCAGCAGGTCGCGCACCCTGGCGGCAGCGTCGTCGCACGCCGCGGCAACCGACATTTTCCCGGTGAGCGCATTCTGCATCATGTTCGGCACGATGATATTCTCGATCTCGCCGGATTGCGGCAGTGCCGGGAAGGGAACACCACCGGCCAGCATCGACGTGGTCACGTTGAGGAACCTGATCTCCTCCAGCCGCTGCTTCATCCATTTGGTGCGGAAGCCGCGCCGGTTGCCGGGATTGGAGCCGGTCCAGGCGAGCTTCACCGACCATTCCGGCCCGGTCATGAACGCGCCGAGCGCCATCGCGGCGTCCAGGTCGAGGCCGCCGCCGACCATGCTCGGGTCGAAGATGTGGTAGTTCCAGCCGCCGAACACCACGGCACGCCGCGCCGGCCCTTTCGGGATCAGCCCGTAGCGCATGTTGGCGACCACGGCATCGGCGAGCTTGCGATCGTCGCCGGTCGCGTGCTTCGCCTTGTCCAGCATGACGGCATATTCACTGGGATGGCTGATCATCATGCCGAGCTGGCCGGCGATGAAGGGATCCTGGTTCTCGGTCTGCGTGTTGGTCAGCGCGGAGCGCGGCGTGGACTGGTCGCGCACATACATGTCGCAGCACTGCTGCAGCGCCGCTTTGGTCCCCGCATTGTTGATGGTGATTGCCTTGTATTGCGGATGTTCGTCCGCCTCGTCCAGCGCGCCGCCGCCAAACGCCCAGGCGTGCGGCATGAATCGGTATGGCGTGTTGCCGGCGTTCACCCGCGCCACCAGCCCGTAACCGGCCTTGCCGGTCTTCTGCTTGATCTGGCGCGCGTAGGCGACGAGGTCGTCCCAGGTCGCCGGGGGCTGTTGCGGATCCAGGCCGGCGTCGCGGAAGAGCTGCGCGTTCCAGATCAGCGCCATGGTCTCATTGTTGGTCGGCACGCCATACATCTTGCCTTCCCAGGTGACCGACTTCATGGCACCGGGCCAGAAGTCCGCGGTCTGGTGGCCGAGGTCCTCTGGCCGCAGCTCGTGCAGCATGCCCTTGGCGGCGAGTTCCGGGCTCCACAACAGCATCAGCCGCCCAACCGACGGGGCCGCGTTACCCAGCGCGGCGGTGCGCAGCTTGTCGAGGATGCTGTTGTAGTCGAGGCTGACACGCTCGACGGTGATGTTCGGGTAGGTCTTGGCGAACGCCTCCCAGAACTGGTTCCACAGGATGGTATCGAGCGGCGGCGACGCCTGGTTTGGCCCGACATACCAAAAGGTCAGCTTGCCCCTGGTGCTGAGCGGCACCACCTTGGCGCATTCCGCCGCGGTGTCCACTTCGACGGTGCCGGCGATGCTGGAAACGTAGTCCGGCGTCCAGTGCGCGATCTCGTCTTCCCCGCCGGCGGCGGCACGGGCGCCACGTCCGAGACCGGCGGCGAGCAGGCCCGCCGCGGCGGAACCGAGCAGAGCGCGTCGGTCGATATGCGGGTTGTCGGTCATGGGCGCGCCTCCGGTCTCTTGGCTTGCAAGAAAACTGGATCGTAGCCGACGGGCTTGTCAATCGACGGCCCGCCAGCGCGGCCCGCCGCATGAGCCCGCACCACGTCGCGGCGGCCAGGCAGTCTGCGACGAGGAAAACCCCGGCTGCTCGGCGTCAGTCGGCCCGCGTGGCGAGGGCGGCATCGGCGGTTCGCTCTAGTTGCACCGCCTGCGCGTGCAGCCCGGTGACGCGTATGCCGAGGGTGTCCAGATTGCCGCGGTAGCGTTGCAGACTGTCGCCGAGGCTCGAGACAACTGTGCTCAGGTCGGCAAGCGTGTTGCGCCAGGCGGCGACGGCGGCCCGCTGACCGGCGACGGCACTGTCCAGCCCCACCAGCGCTCGGCGCAGCCGCTCCTGGCCGTCATTCTTTGGTGGTGCCGGCCGACGCAACGGGAAGGCAATAATCTCGGCGGTGACTGGTGTCGGCTCGGACATGGTCTGCGCTCCGTCGGGGCATTCGTTAACAGATCATGGACGCAGAGCAAATTCCAGACGAATCTTAGAAAACGATCGTCAGACCCAGCAACCGCAGGGTCAGCACGGTCACCATCATCGCGACAGCGACCAGCGTGAAGCCCCAGCGCAGCCAAAGGTAGCGTGGCGGCACCAGATCGCGCCTTCCAGCCTCCTGTTCCACCAGCACGGCGCCGATATAGGCGGCAATCAGCAGGATGAGCGAGACCCAGGGTGCCGCCACCAGCGGCAACAGCAAGGCGATCCAGCCCACCAATGGCGGGATGACTCCGAGCCCGAGCCGCGCACGCTGGACGAACGCGACCTGCTGGCGCGACTGCAGCTCGAAGCCCCAGTGGATGCCGCCGGCGAAGGCCAGGATGACCGCGGCGTAGCCGATCAGCGCGCTCAGCATGCGCGCCGACGTGGCGGCATCGGGCCCGAGCGCCGCCAGTCCGCACCCCACGAACGGCACCAGGCCAAGGATGCTCAGCAGAATCGCCAGCAGAGGCATGCGGCCATCTGCCACATGGTGCGCCGTGTGGCTATGGGCAGATTGCCGCCGCCCGTTATGCTGGGCCATGGGCATCGGCCTCGAAATCATCATCGTCCTGCTGTTGATCGTGGTGAACGGCGTGTTTTCGATGAGCGAGCTGGCGCTGGCCTCGGTGCGCCGGGCCCGGCTTGCCGTTCTGGAACGCAAGGGCGTGGCGGGTGCCTCGACGGCACGGGAACTCTCCGGCGACCCGCAGCGGTTCCTGCCAACCGTGCAGATCGGCATCACCCTGGTCAGCATGTTGACCGGCGTGTTCGGCGGCGCACGGATCGCCGGCGACCTGAGGGCGTGGCTGGCAACCATGCCGGCGTTGGCGTCGGTGGCGGAGCCGCTTTCGCTGGCGCTGGTGGTCGTGGTGACGACCTACCTGACACTGGTGCTAGGTGAACTGGTGCCGAAGCACCTCGCCCTGCGCCGGCCGGAGCATACCGCGGCCCATGTGGCGCCCGCCATCGTATGGATGGCGCGCATCACCGGCCCCGTCGTCTGGCTGCTCGATAGGTCGTCGGGTGTGGTGCTGCGCCTGTTCGGACTGCACCGCATGCCGCGCCAGACGGT
>DASXNR010000375.1:0-13872 GCA_036494925.1 Acetobacteraceae bacterium | reverse complement strand
CCGATTCACCGGCGCCCGGGTCGTTGCCGTCGCCCAACTGCCGTCCGGCCTCGCGCATCGCGGTGTCAGCCTCGCCCAGACTGGGCGGCACCTGACCGGTCAGATCGCCGAATTGCTGCATCAGCTCACCCAGCGCGCGTCGCAGTGCCTGCTGCACCCGCCGATCCGCCTCGCGCTGCGACCCCCCGTCCGCCGGCTGGGTCGGCGGCTGGATGCCGCGGAACCGCGTCGTCTCATCGGCCCGGCTCTGCGAGCGATCGAGCAAGCCGCCCTGCCGCCCGATCATGTCCTGCACCACGCCCATCTGCTGGCGCCCGCGCCGGCGCTGCGCCTCGCTGCGCTCGCCATCGCGGCCATGCTCGGCACGCGCGTTGCGCAGCTTGTCCAGCATGCGCTCCAGCTCCGCCATCTTTTGCTGCGCATCCTCCATGCGGCCCTCGCGCGCCGCCTCGCGCGCCTGCTCCGCCATCTTGTCCAGGTCGCGGTTGGAAAGGTGCTGCGAGTCCGGATCGAACGGCATTTCTTCGTTGTTGCGCCGCGCCTCTTCCACCATCGCCTGCAGATGCCGCGCGATCGCCTCCTCCAGCTCCTTCAGCTTGCGGTCCAGTGCCTCGCGGTTGGCCTGGTTCGGCTCCCGGATCGCCTTGTCCAGCGCATCGCGCGCCGCCTGTCGCGCCTCGTCCAAAGCCCGCGCGGTGCGCTCCGTCTGTCCCTCCTCCAGATGCAGCGCCAGCTCCCACATGCGCTGCTGCGCCTCGCCGACCGCCTCGGGCGCCTTGTTGCGCTCGAGCAGATAGTAGAGGCCGCCCAGGTTCATAAAGGCACCGTAGTCGCCGCCGAGGGCATCGGGCGCCATGATCAGCGCGTCCAGCCCATTCACCGCCGATGCGCGATCCTCGGGGTGCAGGCTGAGGCCGCGGCGGATCGCCATCAGCGCGCGTGCGACCGGGTTCTGGAACGGCCGCTCCGGCAGGACGAACTCGACCTCGCGGCTTTCGCCCGCCTGGTTCAGCGCGTCGCGTGCCACCAGCCTGGCGATCACCGGCAGTCCAGCCCACGGATGCGCCGTCAGGTCCTGCTGGCTGACGCCATGCGCCGATTTCGGCGTGCCGCCCGGCAGCGGCACACTGACCACCAGCGGCGGCGCATCGAGCCGGTCGCGCAACCGCATCTCGGCCTGCAGCGACACCACGCCATAGTCGTCCGAGGCGCGCCATGGCAAACGTGTCTGCTGGCTGCCGGCGGCGCGCGCGGGATCGTCGCCCCACTCCGCAGTGGGTGGCTGGTCGGCAACCACGGCCAGGTTCCAGGCGGCCAATTCGTGGCCGTCGCGCCGCACCGTGAGGTGGCCTCCCTCGGTCAGGTCGCGGTCGGCCTGGAAGCTCGACTTGTCCAGCGCGCGGAACGGCTCCGAGTGTCCGTCGAGCGCCAGCGTCGGCGTGCCGTTGCCACCGGTCACGCTGATCGTGAGGCGGGCGCCAGCCGGCACCGACACCGTTCCGCCGTCGGGCTTGAGAAAGATCGGCGCCAGCCGGGTATAGGCTGGCGATGTGATCCAGGCCTGCAGCTCCGTGGCCGGTGGCGGAATGTCGCGTGGCAGCGTCGGTTCCATTGCCTGCGCCAGCCGCGACGGGGCATCGTCGCCGGCGATCGCGAAGGCGGCGACCAGTGCGACCACCAGCGCCGCACGCAGCGCACGCGGGTCGCGCCGCGCCAGGCCGGGCCGCGGCAGGCCGACGCGCAGCCGCCGCACCGAACGCACCGCACGGGCGACATGCGCCTGCCACAGCGCGACCGATGCCGTATCGGGCCCGCTGGTGCCACGCGACGGCCGATCGGTCAGCACCGCAAGCGGCCGATGAGCAAGCCCGGATTTTAGTTCGAGCCGGCGATCGGCCGACTTGTCGTCCGGGGCGGCGATGGTCCGCAGGCCGCGGACCAGCAGCCCCAGGATCAGCACGGCGGTGATCGCGAGCAGGCCGAGATGCCACCAGGGTGGCAGCAGGCGCGGCAGGTCAAGCAGTGCCGCGCAGACGAATGCGCCGGCGACGCCGAGCGGCGGCCACACCGCCGGCCAGATGCGTTCGAACAGGATCGCGAACCGGGCCAGCGCCCGCCGGCCGGCGAGCCGGCGCAACAGGCGATCGAAGTCTCCGCCCGGGGCGTTCATTTCAGCCAATGTGGCACGCGTTCGCCGCGCCACAAGTCGGCGTGGCTGTCACGCTCGCGGATCACCGACCAGTTGCTGCCGTCCACCATCACCTCGGCCGCCACGGTGCGCGCATTGTACGCCGAACTCATCACCGAGCCATAGGCGCCGGCGTCGAGGATCGCCACGCGAGCGCCCGCCGCCAGCGGGGGCAGCATGCGATCGCGGGCAAAGGTATCACCGGCTTCGCAGACCGGTCCGACCACATCGGCGGGCGCCGTGGGCGCGACGGCGTCAACCGCGGAGACCGGGACGATGCCGTGCCACGCGTCGTACATTGCGGGACGGATCAGGTCGTTCATCGCCGCATCGAGCACGATGAAGCGGCTGTCCTGCGCGTGCTTCGCCAGAATGACCGACGCCAGCAGCAGGCCCGCCGGTCCGACCAGCCAACGGCCTGGCTCGACCACCACGCGCACATCGAGGTTGTGCAGAGCGCCGCGGATCGCGCCGGCAAATGCCTCCGGGAGCGGCGCGGGTTCGCCGCGATACGGAATGCCAAGCCCGCCGCCGCAGTCGATGACGCTGACCGGCAGTCCGTCGGTACGGTGCGCGCGCACGAGCTCGCCCAGCCGCCCGAATGCGGCGCGGTACGGTGCGAGCGACAGTATCTGGCTGCCGATATGCGTCGCCAGCCCAATCGGACGGATGCCCGGCAGTTCGGCGGCGCGGCGATACAGAGCGGCCGCGTCGGCATAGGGAACGCCGAACTTGTCGCGGGCGCGGCCGGTGGTGATCTTGGCGTGCGTGCCGGCATCGACATCCGGATTGACGCGCAGGACGACGCGCGCGGTGCGGCCCATCGCGGCGGCGATCGCCGACAGCGTCGCCAATTCCTCGGCACTCTCCACGTTGATCTGCGCGATATCCTCGGTCAGCGCCAGCCGCAGCTCGCGCTCGCTCTTGCCGACGCCCGAGAACACGATCCGGTCGGCCGGCATCCCCGCCTCGCGCGCGCGCCGAAGCTCACCCTCGCTGACGATATCGGCGCCGGCGCCCTCGGCCCCAAACAGCCGCAACACGGCGAGCCGGTCGTTCGCCTTCATCGCATAGTGCACGTGCGCATCCAGGTCGGCCTCCGCCAGCGCCCCGGCGAGCATCCGATACCGCCGCCGCATGGCGGACGCGGAATAGACCCAGACCGGGGTACCGACGTCATCGGCGATGGCGTTGAGCGGCACGTCGTCGATCACCAGCCCATCCATCGCGTGCATGGCAAGCTGCGGCCGCGCCGCGATCAGTTCGGCGATCGTGGGATCGGGTGTGTCAGGCGCGGCGGGTGTGGCCATGGTTCGGCCAGAGTACACGAGGTCGAGGGCACGGACCATACTTTGCCGGCCGCGCACCTGGCGCATCACGCGATCCGGAAGCTAACGGTCTGCTAATAAGTTCATGATATGTTCTGTCCCGGCGCGAAACCCGCGCTGCTCTTCAAGGTGCCGTTGGCCAGGGATTTTGCCACCGCACCAGCTCGGGGTGTCCACATGCCTGCCATCCGGCGAGACGCGCTCGGTCGCTACCAATCGAGCAACCCGAAGTGCGGCCGCGCCAGACTGGCGCGGCGACGCCGGATCGAGGCAGGTATCCTGTGGCCGGTGTTCGGTATGCTTTCGGCGACCTATATTGGGCTGTTCGGCCGGGCGTTGGGCGTTTGGTAACGCTGCTGTCCGCGCGCCGGGGAGGGCACGTGATCAGTGCGTCGGATAGGTCCGCGGCCAGGTGATCTGATCGGGCGGACCGGGCGGCTCCGGCGGCCCCTTCTTGCCGCACGCGGCCACCGCCAGCACCAGTGCCAGCGCCAACAGCAGCGCGACCCTCACAACAGGGCCTCGCACCAGCGCGCCGCCTCGCGCGCGACATTCGCCGGCGCCGTTCCGCCGAAGCTGCGGCGCGAGGCAACCGAGGCCTCGACAGTCAGGACGGAAAACACATCGGCAGTGATACGGGTCTCCTCAGTCCGCATCTCCACCAGCGTCAGGCCAGCCAGATCGACCCCCTTCGCCTCGGCTGCCGCCACAAGCCGCCCGGTGACATGGTGCGCGTCGCGGAACGGCAGCTGCAGCACGCGGACCAGCCAATCCGCGAGATCTGTCGCGGTGGCGAAGCCGGAGCCCGCCAGCTCGCGCATCCGCGCGGTGTCCGGCGTCATGTCGCGCACCATGCCGGCGATCGCCGCCAACGACAGCGCCCAGGCCTCGGCGGCGTCGAACACCGGCTCCTTGTCCTCCTGCATGTCCTTGGCATAGGCGAGCGGGAGGCCCTTCATCACGGTCAGCAGCGCGACCAGGGCGCCGGTGACCCGCCCGGTCTTCGCCCGCACCAACTCGGCCGCGTCGGGGTTGCGCTTCTGCGGCATGATCGAGCTGCCGGTGGTGAATGCATCCGACAGCCGGATGAATCGCCAGGGTGCCGAGAGCCAGATCACGATCTCCTCGGCGAAGCGCGACAGGTGCATCGCCGAGATCGCCGCCGCGCCCAGGAACTCCAGCGCGAAGTCGCGATCGGACACCGCGTCGAGCGAGTTGGCGGTGGGCCGGTCGAACCCCAGCGCCCGGGCGGTCATCGCGCGGTCGATCGGGAACGACGTGCCGGCAAGCGCAGCACTGCCCAGCGGGCACTCGTTCAGCCGCCGCCGGCAGTCGGCGAGCCGGCCGCGGTCGCGGTCCAGCATCTCGACATACGCCAGCAGATGGTGACCGAACGTCACCGGCTGCGCGGTCTGCAGGTGGGTGAAGCCCGGCATCGGGTCGGCGGCGTGTGCCGCGGCGCGGTGGGCCAGCGCGCGCATCACGTCGGTCAGCTGCGCGGTCAGGCCGTCGATCGCGTCGCGCACCCACAAGCGAAAATCGGTCGCCACCTGGTCATTGCGGCTGCGCCCGGTGTGCAGGCGCCGGCCCGCCTCGCCGATGCGCTCGGTCAGGCGGGCCTCGATGTTCATGTGGATGTCCTCGAGCGCCGCATCGAACGCGAACCGCCCGGTCTCGATCTCGTGCGCGATCGCCGCTAGACCGTTGCGGATCGCCTGTTCATCCTGCGCCGCGATGACCCCCACCTTCGCCAGCATCGCCGCATGCGCCAGCGAGCCCCGGATGTCCTGCCGCCACAGCTTGCGGTCGAAGCCGATCGAGGCGTTGATCTCCTGCATCACCACCGATGGGCCGGCGGCGAAACGCCCGCCCCATTGCGGGTTGGCGGCCTCGTTCCGCTGGTCCGGCGTCTCGCTCACGGCAGGGGGTCCGTCATGGTTCTGATCACGCGCCGGCGCTTGCTCGCGGCGGGCGGGACCCTAGCGGCGGGCCTGGGTGGGCGCAAACCGCGGGCGCAGGAACTGCACGATCTCGCCACCCAGCTGGTGCCGACAGATCCGCCGGCGCCCGCCCCGGACGTCGCGTTCGTCGCGGCCGACGGCAGCGAGCATCGCCTGAAAGACTTCATCGGCCATGGCATGGTGGTCAACCTGTGGGCCACGTGGTGCGCGCCCTGCGTGGAGGAGTTGCCCTCGCTGGCTGCGCTGTCGAAGACGCTGGCGCCCGATGACGTCGCCGTGCTGCCGCTGTCGTCGGATCGTGGCGGCGCGCGCGCGGTACAGGCGTTCTATCAGGACCACGGCATCACCGGGCTGCCGGTGCTGCTGGATCCCAAGGGCGCGGCGGCGCACGCCTGGCACGCGCGCGGCATTCCGACCAGCGTGATCATCGATAAACAGGGGCGCGAGCGTGCGCGGCTGGAAGGGTCCGCCGACTGGTCCACGCCGGCGGCTGCCCGAGCGGTGCTGAAGCTGACCGCGGAATGATTATGTTGATCGCAACGCATTCGAGGGCGGCGACGTTCGACCAGCATGGCACCGGCCAGCGCCAGAAGCACGAATCGTCCGCCACTCCCGTCGGCGGCGATCGACCGCAGCCCGGAGGCGGCGCGTCGTAACCCGATCCAGGCGCTGATTGTCGGCGGCGGCATTGGCGGACTCGCAGCCGCGCTGGCGCTGCAACGTATCGGGGCGTCGGTCAGAGTGTTCGAGAAGGGACCGGCGGTCGCCGAGGTCGGTGCTGGTCTGTCGCTCTGGTCGAGCGCGATGCTGGCGTTGCGCCGCCTCGGCCTGGAGAGCGCAGCGCTGAGCCACGGTTCGGTCATCGAGCGCGTGCGGTCGGCCAAATCCAGCGGCGCGGTACTTGCGGTGGAAGACTTTGCGGCACTCGGTGAGCGGGCAGGCGCACCGTCGATCTGCATTCATCGCGGCGAATTGCAGCGCCTGCTGTTCGAAGCAGTCAGCGCCGGCATGACATCGAAAGTCGAGACGGGTCGAGAATGCGTCGGATACGCCGAAGCGGCCTCGGCCGTCACCGCGATCTTTTCCGATGGCTCTCGCGAGGAGGGCGACCTGCTGATCGGTGCCGATGGTATTCACTCGACCGTCCGGAACAGCCTGTTCGGCCAGGAGGCGCCGCGCTTCGCCGGTTACTTCGCATGGCGCGGCATCGCACACGGGGTGGCATCCCGGCTCCCGGAGCGCGAGGCACTGACGGTGCTCGCGCCTGGCGCCCAGGCCGGTGCGTTTCACTGCGGCGCCGATAGCGTATACTGGTTCCTCACCCGCAATGCGTCGCGTGGCTCGCAGCCTGACCTGCGGGATGACCGTACCGGTATCCTGCGGCAGATTGGCGACTGGCGGGTCGATTTTCGGAGCTTCGTCGAAGCGACGGCCACCGATGCGATTTTGCGCAATGATGTGATGGATCGCCCGCCGCGCCGGGTCTGGGGTCGCGGCCGGGTGACCCTCCTCGGCGACGCGATTCATGCGACGACGCCCGACCTTGGCCAAGGCGCCTGTCAGGCGCTGGAAGATGCCGTCGTCCTGGCCGACGCAATCAGTCACGGTGCCACGATCGAGACCGGTTTGCTCGCCTACCAGGACCGGCGCCGCGCCCGCGCCAATTACGTGGTGTCGGAATCTCGGCGCATGGGCAACCTGCTGCAGACAGTCAACCCGATTGCGGTGTGGCTGCGCGATGCGGTCGGTTCGACCGTCATAGGTCGGAAGATCAGCGACAGGCTGTTCGCGCGGTTGTTGTGCGTCGAGCTGCCGAACCTTGGTTGAACCGCTTCAACCCTCAGCCCAGCGGTGCGATGCGATGAAGTACCGCTTCAGCCGCAGCGCGATAGACGGGGTCGGGCCGTATGCGGTCTTCACGCAGGCACGCTTCGGTCAGCTTGATCGTATGCTCGTCGCCTTGGCGATGGCGCGGTCGATGAGCTCGTCCACATCCAGCGTGGGTTCGCCGATCCGATCCGAAGCTGAGGTTACCCGCGGTTCAGCTCGCTCAGCAGCGTGTTGTCGGTGAGGATCTGCGGCAGCACGGATGGCTGGCCACCCGGCGGGTAGTAAACATACAGCGGCACGCCATCGCGGCCGTTCCTGCGCAGATAGTCGGTGATCTGCGGGTCCTGCCGTGTCCAGTCGCCCTTCAGATACGCCACATGGCGATCGGCGAAGGCGCGTCGCACCGCGTCGCTGCTGATCGCCACCCGCTCGTTGACCAGGCAGGTCACGCACCACGCGGCGGTCATGTTGACGAACACCGGCCGGCCCTCGGCGCGCAGCGAGGCAAGGCGCGAGGCGCTGAACGGCTCCGACCCCGACTCGGCCACGCCTGGAGCCGCGTCCGGCGCCGTTGTGATCCCGCTCAGCACCGCCAACGCAGCGAGCAAGGCCGCGACGGCAAATGACTGGCCGACACGCCTGCCGCGGTTCGCCTCGCCCTGGGTAAGCCCAAGCACCCAGCCGGCGAAGCCGAGCAGCACCAGGCCCACCACCGTCGCCAGCACGCCGGATGGACCGGCTTCCTGGCTGATCACCCACAGCAGCCACGCGCTCGCGCCATACATCGGGAACGCGAGTGCCTGGCGCAGCACCTGCATCCAGCGCCCCGGACTCGGCGCGGCGCGCCACAGTGCCGGCGCCGTGGCCAGCAGCGCGTATGGCGTCGCGAGGCCGAGTCCCATCGCGAGGAACACCAGCATCGTCACCGCCGGTGGTGCGGCGAGCCCGGCGGCGATCGCAACACCCATGAACGGCGCCGTGCATGGCGTCGCCACCACCACGGCGAGCAGCCCGGTGAAGAAGCTGCCCAGTTGCCCTGGGCGAACCGCAAGTCCGTGACCAGTGCGGCTCAGGCCGCTGCCGATCTCGTAGACGCCGGACAGGTTCAGCCCGACCGCGAACAGCAGCCAGGTCATGGCCGCAACGAACACCGGCGACTGGAACTGGAACCCCCAGCCGGCCGCGCTGCCGACCGCGCGTGCCGTCAGCAGCGCCGCGCACAGGCCGGCGAACGCCACCAGGACCCCGGCGGTGTAGGCGGCGGCCTGCCAGCGCGCCTTGCTGCGTTCCGCACCCGCCAGACCGACCACCTTCAATGCCAGCACCGGGAACACGCAGGGCATCAGGTTGAGGATCAGCCCGCCCAGGAATGCCAGCCCCAGCACGCGCTGCAGCTTCATCGTGGGCGCCTGTGGCGGCACCGCGCCCGCGGCGGCGCGCACCATTACGTCGGTCTGCAGTCCGCTGCGGTCGCGGATCGATAGTATGCCCGAAAGCCCGTCATCCGGCCGGAAGGCCTTGCCGGGCCGCAGCGCGAGGGAGAACCCGCCCTGCCAGACCGTCAGCTTCTGCGCGGCGCTGTCGCGGATCGCGCCCTGTGCATCGGGGATGAACCATGCGTCGGTCACCGTGGCCGGGGTCAGTTCGGGACCCTCCACGGACAGCGTCCCGTCACCGCCGACCACCGCATGCCAGGGCGATGGCCGCGCCATCTGGCGGTCGAACGCAGCGAACAACGGTGCCTGCGCCGATGCCGTGGCGGTGCCGGCTGGCAGGTCGAGGCGGAACTCGCCTTCCTCGGGTACGCAGATGTCGCGGCACACCAGCCAGTTCGCGTGCGCGGTAACGCTGGTGCTCTCTGCGGCCGCGGATGTGACGGTGACCGGCAGCAGCACGTCGCCGGTGTAGGCGTAGGTCATGAGTGTTCCCTCGGCGACACGCTGCGGCACGGGCCAGACGATCGGCCCGGTGGTGGCGCCCGGCGGAAGGTCCAGGTCCAGCTCCGGGGGCACGCCGGCGTCGCCCGGGTTCTGCCAGTAGGTGTGCCAGTCAGGTGCCAGCCGCAGCCGCAGGCCGATGCGGAACGGCTTGCCTGGCGCGACCGTGTCGATGTCCGAGACCAGAGTGGCGGTGGCGCGCGCGCTGGTGACGGGAGCGCTCTCCAGGGCCGCGGCGGGGGACAGCCAGCCGCTCAGCAACAGCGTGATGGCGAGTAGGCACCGCCGTATTAGATGCACTGGCTCGCGCGCCATGGAGTCCCCGGTGAGCGCCATTCGTGCGCATATGGCGCAGATTCCACCGGATCGCCAGCATGCTGCCCGAACTGCCCGTCACCGATGCCGTCCCGCCGCTGCTCGCCGCGCTCGCGGCCGGGCGCAACGTGGTGCTGGCGGCGCCACCGGGCGCCGGCAAGACGACGCTGGTGCCGCTCGCCCTGCTCGATGCGTCGTGGCGGGGTGACGGCACCATCCTCATGCTGGAGCCGCGCCGGCTCGCCACCCGCGCCGCCGCCGCCCGGATGGCCTCGCTGCTGGGCGAGATCGTCGGCGGCACGGTCGGCTATCGCACCCGGCTGGACGCCGCCGTCTCGCCGGCCACCCGCGTCGAGGTCGTCACCGACGGCCTGATGATCCGCCGTCTGCTGTCCGATCCGGTGCTCGACGGCGTCGCCGTGGTGATCCTGGACGAGGTGCACGAGCGCTCGCTGGAATCCGACCTGGCGCTGGCGCTGTGCCGCGACCTGCAGCGCATGCTGCGCCCCGAACTGCGGCTGATCGCGATGTCGGCCACGGCGGACCTGGCCCGTCTGGCCGGGCTGCTTGACGCAGCGGCGATCGAAAGCGCCGGCCGCATGTTCCCGGTCGAGATCAGCCACGCCGCCCGAGATATACCCGGCCCGCGCGAGCTGCCCGCCGCGATGGCCCGCGCGGTGCGTGCCGCCCTGGCGGCGCACCACGGCGACGTCCTCGCCTTCCTTCCCGGCATGGCGGAGATCCGCCGCACCCAGGCAGAGCTGGAAGGCTGCGGCGCACTGGTGCTGCCGCTGCACGGCGACCTGCCGCCGGCAGAGCAGGACCGCGCCCTGCGGCCCGCCGAAGGGCGGCGCGTCGTGCTGGCGACCTCGATCGCCGAAACCTCGCTCACCGTGCCGGGGGTACGGATCGTGGTGGATGGCGGCTGGCGCCGGGCGCCGCGGCTCGATCCCGCCACCGGCCTGACGCGGCTGACAACGCTGCGCATCTCTCGCGCCGCGGCCGAGCAACGGGCGGGACGGGCGGGGCGCGAGGCGCCGGGGTTCGCCGTCCGGCTATGGTCCACGGCGCTGCATCGTGGCCTGGCTGCCCATGACCGGCCGGAGATCCTCGAGGCGGACCTGTCGGCACTGGCGCTTGATTGCGCCGCCTGGGGATCGGCGCCAGCCGAGCTGCCGTTCCTCGACACGCCGACACAAGGCGCGCTGGCCGCGGCAACCACGCTGCTGACCGAGCTCGGCGCGCTCGACACCGGCGGGCGCATCACCGACGCCGGTGGGCGCATGACGACACTCGGCGCGCATCCGCGGCTGGCGGCGATGATGCTGGCGGCCCGGACACCGGGCGAGGCGGCGCTCGCCGCCGATCTCGCCGCGCTGCTGGAGGAGCGCGACCCGCTGCGCAGCCCCGACGCGCCGGCGGATATCGCGCTGCGGCTGGCGGCGATCGCCGATGGCGATCCGGCCGCCGACCGGGGCGCGCTGTCGCGGATCAGACGGGTGGCGGGGCAGTACCGCCGCCGCCTGCGGGTCGATGCACCAGCAGAGGGCGATCCGGGCCGCCTGCTCGCCGCAGCGTTTCCCGATCGCATCGCACAGCGCCGGGGCGAGCCCGGCAGCTTCCGGCTGGCAGGCGGCGGCGGCGCGCGGCTGCCGCGTGCCGATCCGCTCGCCAGCGCGCCGCTGCTGGCGGTCGCCGCACTGGAATTGAAGGCGGCGGCACGCATCCGTCTGGCGGCGCCGCTCGATCCGGACATCCTGCCCGCCGACCGCATCACCGAGCAGGTCGAGACCAGCTTCGATCCCGTGTCCGGCGCGGTGCTGGCGCGACGGCGGCGACGGCTCGGCGCGCTGGTGCTCGCCGACCGCACCGAACCGGCGGATCCGGCCGAGGTCGCAGCGGCGCTCGCCCGCGCAGTGGCAGCGGAGGAGCTGCGGCCGCTGCCGTGGACCGAGACGGCGCGGCAGTTCCAGGCGCGGGTCGCGCTGATGCGGCAACTCGAGCCGGACGACGGCTGGCCGGATTTGTCCGACGCGGCGCTCGCCGCCGGCGCTTCGGAATGGCTGACCCCGAAGCTTGCCGGCATGTCGCGGCTGACCGATCTGACCCGGCTCGACCTGGCAGGCATGCTTCGGGGGCTGCTGCCGTGGGCCCTCGCGCGTCGGCTGGATGCGGCACTGCCGGCGCATCTCGCGCTGCCCGGCGCACAGGCCGCGATCGACTACACCCAGCCGGTGCCGGTCGCATCGGCGCGGGCGCAGGCGTTCTATGGGTTGGCGACCACGCCATGTCTGGCTGCGGGCCGGGTGAAGCTGCAGCTCGCGTTATTGTCGCCGGCGGGACGGCCGGTCGCGATCACCGCCGACCTCGCCGGCTTCTGGCGTGGCGGCTGGGCCGACGTGCGCCGCGACATGCGCGGGCGCTACCCGAAGCATCCCTGGCCGGAAGATCCCGCAGGTCAGGCATGAGGCGTCCGGACCGAGTTGGGGATTCTTGTTGCCGCGGCGGGGGCGTGCCATCTGCTGCTGACAGGTTCCACGCGGGAGACACCCCATCGCAATGATCCCTTGGCGGCAACCCTTCCGTGGGATGGCCCGGCCCGGCCGTGACAGACGAAGCCACCGCCTGGCAGTGCTGCTGCTTGCGCTCAGCGTCACCGCCTGCGCCGGCACACCGTTCAGCGCCATCGCCCGCTCGACGCCCGACAGCTTCGCGCCGCTGGTCAAGCGGGTGCTGCCGGCAGTGGTGAACATCGCCGTCACCGAGACCGTCACGGGAGGCGAAGCGCTGGGTGAGCTGCCGCCCGAACTGCGCGACACACCGCTCGGCCGCGAGTTCCGCCGCCGGTTCGGCAATCGCCGCGAACAGACCATGGGCGCCGGCTCCGGCTTCATCATCGATCCATCCGGGCTGATCGTGACCAACAACCATGTGGTCGGCCACGCCGACAAGATCGTGGTCTCGCTCACCGACGGCACCCGGCTGCAGGCTCGCGTGATCGGCTCCGATGAACTGACCGACGTCGCGCTGATCAAGGTGGAGGCGTCCGGCCCGCTGCCGGCGGTCACCTTCGGTGATTCGCGCGTCGTCGAGGTAGGCGACTGGGTACTGGCCGCCGGCAATCCGTTCGGTCTCGGCGGCTCGGTCACCGCCGGCATCATCTCGGCGCGCGGCCGCGACCTGGGAGCCGGCCCGTTCGATAACTTCCTGCAGCTCGATGCGCCGATCAATCCGGGCAATTCCGGCGGACCGATCTTCAACATGGACGGCCAGGTGATCGCGATCAGCACCGCCATCGTCTCGCCGTCCGGCGGCTCGGTCGGCATCGGCTTTGCCACGCCCAGCGAGCTGGTGATGCCGATCGTCAACCAGCTGCGCGGCAGCGGGCATATCGAGCGCGGCTGGCTGGGCGTATCGGTGCAGGACGCCGACAGCGGGGTCACGGTCGCCGGCGTGGACCGCACCAGCCCGGCGGCGCGTGCGGGCCTCCGCGCCGGCGACCTGATCCTCGCGGTGAACGGCGAGCATGTCGAGAGTTCGCGTGGCTTGATTCGCACGGTGGCCGCGGTGCCCCCCGGCAGCAGCGTCAACCTGTCGATTCGCCGGCAGGGACACGACATCGATGTGTCGGTCACGGTCGGTCGGCGTCCCGCGGAGGGCCCGGGCTGAGGGAGCAAGGCAATGCGTATCCTGGTGGTGGAAGACGACAAGGACGTGGGCGCTTTCGTGGTGCGCGGGCTGAAGGAGGCGGGCCACGTCGTGGAGCTCGCCGACAACGGCCGCGACGGGCTGTTCATGGCGGCCAGCGAGGCGTTCGACGCGGTGATCCTCGACCGCATGCTGCCCGGTGGCATCGACGGCATCCGGCTGCTGGAGACGCTGCGGGCACAGAAGAACACGGTGCCGGTGCTGATCCTGTCGGCGCTCGCCGATGTCGATGAGCGGGTGCGCGGGCTGAAGGCCGGCGGCGACGATTACCTGACCAAGCCGTTCGCCTTCGCCGAGCTGCTCGCGCGCGTCGATGCGCTGGCGCGGCGCGGCAAGGGCGAGGGCCCGGTCACCAAGCTGGTGGTCGAGGACCTCGAGCTCGACCTGCTGTCGCGCCAGGTGAAGCGTGCCGGCCAGAAGATCGACCTGCAGCCGCGGGAGTTCCGGTTGCTGGAATACCTGATGCGCCACGCCGGCCAGGTGGTCACCCGCACCATGCTGCTGGAAGGCGTATGGGACTACCACTTCGATCCGCAGACCAACGTGATCGACGTGCACGTGTCGCGGTTGCGTCAGAAGGTGGACAAGCCGTTCCCGACGCCGCT
>DASXNR010000374.1:0-12292 GCA_036494925.1 Acetobacteraceae bacterium | reverse complement strand
TGGTCGGGCCAAATCCGTGAAGTGCTTGAGCGCAGCGCATGACCGGGGCACAGTCCGCCCCGGCTGGCCCGTCCGGCCCGTCGTCCGACGATTCGCCCCGGTGGGAGCCCTGGTTCATGCGCCGCATCGCCTTCACCTGCCTGTGCCTGGCGCTGTCCGGTTGCGGCTACAATACCTGGTGGAACGCGCCGTTCACCAGCGGCTCCAATCCCAACTTTCCGGCCGGCGACAGCGAGAACATGCGTCGCGTCACGGGCGAGGAGGTCGAGGTACAGCCGCTCACACCGGAACCGGGCGACATCTGGCCGGGTCCGCTGAAGCCGGAGCCGACCCTGCAGGAGCTTGAACAGCAGGGCCAGCTGGGCGCGCCCGAACAGCCGGTTCCCGGGTCGCCGGAATTCCGCAATCAGCAGCCGAACCTGCCGCCGCCGCCCGCTACGCGCGGCAGCTCGACGCCACCGGTCTCCAACCTGCCGGGTCCGGCGGGCGTGCCGGTACCGACAACGCCTCGCCCCACCGATACGACGCCGCCGGCACGCAATCCGGCCGGTCAGGTCTACTCGACGCCACAGGGTCCGGCGGTCACCAATGGGGGCACCAGCGGCTACCAGACCATCAGCCCGCCCGGCGGCGGCTCCGCGATCGTCGTGCCCAATGGCAATGGCACCAGTACGATCATACATTCCGACGGCAGGATCGAGACGGTCCCCACACCACGCTGAACCGCCATGGCCGATGCCGAAGCACCGCTGACCATCCTCTACTTCGCCTGGCTGCGCGAGCGCACCGGCACGTCGCTGGAAACCGTCGCGCTGCCGGCCGGCGTGGCCACAGTCGGCGAGCTGATCGCCTGGCTGACCGAGCGCAGCCCTGGTCACGCCAGCGCCTTCGCCAACCGCCGCGCGGTGCGCTGTGCAGTGAACCAGGACTTCGCCGATCCCGCCACACCCGTCGGCCCCGGCGACGAGGTGGCGTTCTTCCCGCCGGTGACCGGAGGCTGACGGCATGGCCAGGATCAGCGTGCAGACCGGTGACTTCGACATCGGCGCGGAGTTTGCGGCACTGACCGCCGGTCGCACCGACATCGGCGGCATCGGCTGCTTCGTCGGCACGGTGCGCGGCGATGCGGGGGACCGAGTCGCGGCAATGACGCTGGAGCACTATCCGGCGATGACCGAGCGCGCGATCGCACGCATCACCGAGGTGGCCGAACGGCGCTGGCAGTTGCTGGGCTGCACCGTGATCCATCGCGTCGGCCGCCTCACCGCGGGCGAGAACATCGTGCTGGTGCTGGCCGCCGCGACACACCGTCAGCCGGCGTTGGACGCCACCGCCTTCCTGATCGACTGGCTGAAGACCAGGGCGCCGTTCTGGAAGCAGGAAGAATTCACCGACGGTGGCGCGACCTGGGTGGAGGCCAGCGCCGCGGACGATGCGGCGGCGGCGCGGTGGCAATGATGCGTTGATGCACGCGGTGCCAGGCCGGCTATGCTTCCTCGGATGCGTCCACCATTCTCCAGGTAAATCCGCGCGGTGCCGCGGGCAGCACATCGCCCTGCGCGACGGTGACGCGGACACCGGTGGGCGTACCAAGCACGTTGCGCTGCTCGTAGGTACCAGCCGACGGCGCCCGCATCCCCGGCGGGTACTCGCGCAACGTCATCAGTTCGCCATCCAATCGCCCGACCCTGTCCGGTTTCTCGATGGTTCATCTATCGGCAGCGATGTGGATGACGCTATCCGTATTTGTACTTAATCAGGCCGGGTTTGGTCGACCAGGAACGCGCGGCACGCGTTCGGGACGCGGCGCACTGGCGTCGGCAACCGTCTGGCCGCTACCATCGCAACATGATATGCATAATTGATGTTTTGATCCATCGGCAATGTCATTGCTGGTACGTCCCGATCGTCGATACCGGAAGAACCTCATCATGAGTCGCCGAGCCAACAGCCTTGCGGCACTATCCGGCGTTCTGCTGCTTGCGGCCTGCGCCGAAACCCCCATGGGTCCGACCGTCCAGGTTCTGCCGGGTCCCGGTAAGTCATTCGCCAGCTTCCAGAGCGATCGGGCGGTCTGCCAGCAGTTCGCGGAGCAGGCCGTCAGAGACCAGGCGCAGGGTGCCAATCTGCGTGGACTCGGCACCGCGGCAATAACAACGGTGCTTGGCGCTGGTTTGGGAGCGGCAATTGGCGGCGGGCAAGGCGCGGCAATCGGTGCGGCCGGCGGTGCGCTCGGCGGCGCCGGTCTGGGCGCTGTGAGAAGCTCGAACGCCCAGACTGCGATCCAGGCGCAATACGACAATGCCTTCGTCCAATGCATGTTCAGTCTTGGCAACTCGGTGCCGAATGCCGGGCCGATGGTGAGCCAACCACCGTCACCAGGTTAGCTGGCCCGATGGTGGCGATCACATGATCGGTGGGGTTTGTGTTGACAAACCGCACCGCCACGATGGGCACGGTTCGAAATCGGGCCGGATCGTACGTTCCCGATGATCGGGGCATTGCTCGACGCGGGTAGAATGCCATGACGCCGGACGTCTTCTCGACGCAGTCACTGGCTCCAGGGGATCGGCCGGATGCCTGGCACGAATGGTTCCGGCCTGTGCTGGACGTGACGCCTCTGCTTTGCGCCGACGATGAATTTCTGGCCGAGAACCGGGTCTGGAAGCTGGGTGGCCTCGTCATGAGCCGCGTGTCGGCGCCGGCGGTACGCGTGCTGCGAAGCAGAACCCATGTAAGGCGGGATCCGATCGATCACTGGGTGCTGACCTATGCCCAGCAGGGCGCGATGCTGGTCAAGGCCGACGCGTCGTCGTTCGAGGTTCCGTCTGGCGTGCCGTATCTCTGGTCGCTTGGGGAGGAATCGGAAAGCGAACGGACGCGCGTCGATCGCGTCCAGTTGTTCCTGCCGCGCGACGCGTTCCAGGATATCGCGCCGCTGCTCGATGCCGCGCGCGGCTCGGTCCTGGACACGCCGCTCGGTCATCTGCTCGGCGACTATATGCTTGCGCTGGAACGCAGATTGCCGGCACTGACACCGGGTGAAATCCCAGCGCTGACAAACGCCGTACGGGCGATGGTTGCCGCCGCGGTCGCCCCGTCTCCGGCGCGGGCAGCGGTCGCAAGGAACCAGATCGAGCTTGGCAGGATGGAACGGGTGCGCAAGGCTGTGCAACGGCACCTGCGCTCGCCCGTCCTTGGTCCCGCGACACTGTGCCGACTGGTCGGTGTTTCCCGCTCGAACCTGTACCGCCTGCTGGAATCGATTGGCGGTGTGGCCCGCTATATTCAGCGGCAGCGGCTGCTCGAGGCGCATTCGATGCTGAGCAGTCCGGCATCGGATTGCAAGATCGTGACGATGGCCGATGATCTTTGTTTCCCGGATGCTTCAAGTTTCAGCCGTGCGTTCAAGAAGGAGTTTGGCTGCAGCCCCAGCGACGTGCGGTCCGCCGCGTTGGCCGGGCTTGCCATTTCGCCAATGCCGATGCGGCGGCCGCACGAGATTGCTGGCTTCGGTGACCTGCTGCGGGATTTCTAGCACTCCTGCAATGCCTGATTGCGACGCAGCGCAACGCAACGGGATTCCAGGCTGATCCTTCCCGATACGGCGACCGTTAGACTGCGAGGCAATGTCGCAGGTAACGATGCCCGATCTGCTGGTTATCGTATATTCAACCGAGAGGAAGGCAGTGGCGGTTCGCCGCACGCTGTTGGACATGCGACAGGAATATCTGGTTGAACCGGACGACGCGGTCATCGCGACGAAGTGCGCACCGGGTCAGGTCAGGCTGAACCGGTTGTTCCACCCGTTGGCGACGGGTGCTGCGTCCGGCTTGTTCTGGAGCTGCTTGATCGGAATGCTGTTCCTAGTGCCGCTCGCCGATACGGGTTGGGGCGCACCAGGCGGCAGGCTCAAGCATCTCGGCATCGATGGCGGCTTCTTGACGGAGGCCGGCAAGGCGCTGCAGTCGGGAAATGCCGTCCTGTTCCTGCTGATCCGCATGTTGACCACGGGCAAGGTGCTGGCCGCGCTGCGGGGCAGCGGTGCCAGGATCTTGCGGACCTCGCTCGAGGAATCGAAGCAGGCAGCTTTGCAAGAGGCGCTTGCAGGATTGCGATCGGTGATTGCGGCATCCGGTCAGCCAAGGCAGTCCTGACGCTGCGAAGCGGCGCTCTGCCGGTGCAAACCTTGTGCCGTGCTCCAACCGGTGCCACCAGACGGCAACCCGATCGTGCCGTCGTCACGGCAACCCTGGAGATGACATCATGAATGACGTCGCTGCCGCGCCGTTGCCTGGCCAAACCCTGATGGCGCTCGACACGCCGGCGTTGATCGTCGATCTCGACATCGTCGAGGCCAATATCTCGCGCATCGCAAAGCTGTGCCGCGACAACGGCATCAACTGGCGCCCGCATGTGAAGGGCAACAAGACCGTCGAGATCGTGCGCAAGGAGTTGGCCGCCGGCGCCATCGGCATCACCTGCGCCAAGGTCGGCGAAGCCGAAGTGATGGCGGCGGCCGGCGTGCGCAGCATTCTGATCGCGAACGAGATCGTCGGCGCGTCGAAGATCGCGCGCCTGGTGGCGTTGCAGTCGCGGGCCGAGGTGATGGTCGGGATCGATTCGGTTGCCAACTGCGCGCCGATTGCGGCGGCGGCGGAGCGCGCGGGTGCGATCGTGCCGGTGGTGATCGAGGTGAACGTCGGCATGAACCGCGCCGGCGTGGCACCCGGCGCGCCGGTGGTCGCGCTGGCCAATGCGGTCGCGACGATGCAGGGCGTGCGGCTCGTCGGGTTGATGACCTGGGAGAGCCAGGCCGTCACACTCGCTGATCCGGCCGAAAAGGCGCGTGTGGTGAGCGACGCCGTCGCGACGTTCACCGCGAGTGCGGATGCCTGCCGCCAGGCCGGCCATCGCATCGACATCGTGAGCTGCGGCGGCAGCGGCACGTTGCCGTTTTGCGCGATGCAGCCGGGGATCACGGAAATCGAGGCGGGCGGGGCAATCTTCAGCGACGTGCTGTATCGCGAGCGGTTCCACCTGGATTATCCGCCTGCCCTGCACCTGCTGGCGAGCGTGACCAGCCGGCCCACGCCGACGCGCGTCATCCTCGACGCCGGCAAAAAGGCGATGAGCAGCGACGGCGCGGTGCCATCACCGCTCGGACTCACCGGCGTGCGCCGTGTGGCGCTGTCGGCCGAGCACGCGACGGTGGAGCTCGACGCGCCGAGCGATACTCCGGCGGTCGGCGACAAGGTGCTGTTCGTGGTCGGCTACGGCGATACCACCGTACACCTGCACGAGGAGGTCGCGGCGGTTCGTGGCGGACGGATCGAGGCGATCTGGCCGGTCGCGGCGCGCGGCCGCATCAGGTAGGCCGGGGCTTTGCCCCGGATCCCACCAGAGGGCTCTGCCCTCCGGGCTCCCGCCAAGGGCGCAGCCCTTGGAACCCTTCACTTGGGTCCGATGCGGGTGGATTGCAAAGGCTCCGCCTTTGCTGGGGGGTCCAGGGGGGCAAGGCCCCCTGGCTGCCCCGCTGACAGCGCTCGGGTCGGATTTCATGCATGAACTGGCACTCAGCGAGAGTATCGTCGACCTCGTGGTGAACTGCGCCCGGCAGGAGCGCATCGCACGCATCTCGCGCGTGGTGGTCGAGATCGGTGTCGCGGCGGCGGTCGAACCGCAGGCCCTGGAGTTCTGCTTCTCCATCACGGCGGCGGATACCGCCGCGGCCAGCGCGGAGCTGGTCATCAACCGAATCGGCTTGCAGGCAAGCTGCGACGACTGCGGCAGTCACTACGCGCCGGAGACGCTGATCTCCCCCTGCCCGGCCTGCGGCAGTTTCGCTCGCAACCTTCTCGCCGGGCGCGAAATGCGCGTCGTTTCATTCGAAGGAGAATGACTCACGCCTCGGCGGACCGCGTAACTCGTGCCGCAGCGGCTCGCGCCTCGATCCAGGCGTAGAACGCAGCAAGACCATCGCCGGTGCGCGCCGAAACCGTCAGGATCTGCAGCCGCGGGTTGACCCGCAGCGCTGCGGCCATGCAGGCGGCCACGTCGAACTCGAGATGCGGCAGCAGGTCGGACTTGTTCAGCAGCATCAGATCGGAGGCGGCAAACATGTCCGGGTACTTCAGGGGTTTGTCCTCGCCCTCAGTGACCGACAGCACCACCACCTTGTGCGCCTCGCCGAGGTCGAAGCCGGACGGACAGACGAGATTGCCGACATTCTCGATGAACAGCAGGCCGTCCGGCTTGCTTGGCAGATCGTCGAGCGCATGGCCGACCATGTGCGCGTCGAGATGGCAGCCCCGGCCGGTGTTGACCTGCACGGCGGCAACGCCGGTGGCGCGAACGCGCTCGGCGTCGTTGGAGGTCCGCTGGTCGCCCTCGATCACCGCGATCGGATGGCGGTGCTTGAGATCGTTGATGGCGCGGCAGAGCAGCGTCGTCTTGCCGGAACCCGGGCTCGAGACGATGTTCAGTGCGAAGGTGCCGGTACGGGCGAGCCGCAGGCGGTTGTCGTGGGCATAGGCATCGTTTTTGGCGAGGATGTCCCGCTCGATGCGGACAATCCGCTCCTGGCTGAGACCCGGTATATGGACGCCGGCAAGACCACCTCCGGCATCCAACAGACCCTCTGCCCGACGCGGTCCGGTGCCATCGTCATGATGGTGGTGGTGATCGTCGTGAGGATGATGATGGTGGTGATGCGAGTGCGGCTGAATGCCCACGGTCACCGGCCTGTCCTCGAATGTCTCGGTCCCGCAGCCGCAGATCGCGCACATCACGGCATCTCCCGTTGCTCGACGTTGTCTTCATCGCCCGGCGTGGGTTGCCGCGGCACGGCTTGACGCCCAGGCGCGCGGAACTGCGCGATCATTGTTATCAATGCATGAACACAATGTGAAGCGTCCGGGCCGGTTTGCCGCGCCGGAGCCCTGATGTACTGTGGCCGCCGTCACTGGAGTGCAAGACGACTAATATAGGAGGACCGATCCAATGGGGCCACAGTTCGAGACCATGGCCGACACCCGATTCTCAATCGGGTAGCGGACAGCGAGTCACCCGAACCTCCCCGCCCGCGGGAACCCGTTCGGCGGCAGCCGTCCCGCCTGCCCGCGCTCGCCGATCCAATCGCGCAGGTTGCTCTCGGTCCGTGTCTTGTCGCCCAGCCGCCAGGTCAGTCCGTCCGCCAGCCGGAACACCTTCGCGTCCGCCAGCCCGCCGTCGCGGTAGCGCTGCAGGATCACGCCGCCGCCGCGCGTCATCTCCGGCACCTGATCCAGCGGAAAGACCAGCAGCTTGCGGTTGCCGCCGACGACCGCGACATGGTCGCCGTCGGCCGGCACGCACAGCGCCGCCTCCTCGCCCGGCCGCAGGTTCAGCACCTGCTTGCCGGTGCGCTTCTCCGCCGCCAGTTCCGCCGCCGGCACGACGAAGCCGCGGCCGGTCGATGATGCGACCAGGTACCGCCCGCCCTCCACCGCGATGAACAGTGCGGCGACGTCGTCCTCGTTGGTCAGCTCGGCGAGCAGCCGCACCGCCTGGCCGTCGCCGCGGCCGCGCGGCAGGTCGGCCGCCTTCAGCGTGTAGGCGCGGCCGTTGGTGCCGAACAGCGTCAGCCGGTCGGTGGTCTGGCAGTGCAGCAGGCGCTTCAACCGATCGCCTTCCTTGAACCGCAGCTCCGCGTCATCGCCGATGTGACCGCGCACCGCGCGGATCCAGCCCTTGTCGGACAGGATCACGGTGATCGGCTCGCGTTCGACCAACGCCTCGCTGGTCACCTCGACCACCGCCGACGCCACGCCGAGTTCGGTGCGCCGCACACCCAGCGTGCCGGAACCGAATTTGTTCCGGGTTGCCTCGAGTTCCTCCGCGATGCGATTCCAGCGGAGCGCCGCGTCCTGCAACAGCGCCTGGATATCCTTGCGTTCCTTCGACAGCGCCTTGTGTTCCTTGCGCAGCTCCATTTCTTCCAGCCGGCGCAGCGAGCGGAGGCGCATGTTCAAAATCGCCTCGGCCTGCGTGTCGGTCAGCTTGAAGCTCTGCATCAATTGCGGCTTCGGTTCGTCCTCGTTGCGGATGATGCGGATCACCTCATCCACATTGAGATAGACCAGCAGGTAGCCGTCGAGCACCTCGATCCGCCGTTCGATCGCCGCCAACCGGTGACGGGTGCGGCGCAGCAGTACCTCGTGGCGATGATCGAGCCAGGCCCGCAGCACCTGCGGCAGCGACATCACCAGCGGCGTGCGCGTCGCATCCAGCACGTTCATGTTCAGCGGAAACCGCGCCTCCAGCGCCGAGGCGCGGTACAGCGTCTCCATCAGCACCTCGGGCTCGACGCCGCGCGTCTTGGGTTCCAGCACCAGCCGCACCAGCTCGGTGCTTTCGTCGCGCACATCGCCGAGCAGCGGCAATTTTCGCTCTTCCAGCAGCAGCGCGATCTGCTCGACCAGCTTCGCCTTCTGCACCTGATACGGGATCTCCGTGACGACGATCTGCCAGGTGCCGTGCTTGCCCTTCTCGACCGCCCACTTCGCCCGAACCCGGAAGCCGCCGCGTCCGGTCTCATACGCGGCGAGGATCGCCGCCTTGTCCTCCACCATCACCCCGCCGGTAGGAAAATCCGGCCCCGGCATATGCTCCAGCAGATCCGCTGTCGTGGCCCCCGGATGACGGATCAGATGAATCGCCGCGGCGCAGACCTCAGCAGCATTGTGGGGCGGGATCGAGGTCGCCATGCCGACCGCGATCCCCGCCGCGCCATTCGCCAGCAGGTTGGGAAACGCGCCCGGCAGGACGATCGGTTCGCTTTCCTCGCCGTCATAGGTGGGACGGAAATCCACTGCGTCCTCGTCGATGCCGGACAGCAGCGCGCGCGCGACCTCGGTCAGCCGCGCCTCGGTGTAGCGCATCGCCGCGGCGTTATCGCCGTCGATGTTGCCGAAGTTGCCCTGGCCTTCCACCAGCGGATAGCGCGCGGCGAAATCCTGCGCGAGCCGCACCAGCGCGTCGTAGACCGCGACGTCGCCGTGCGGATGGAACTTGCCGATCACGTCGCCCACCACACGGGCGCATTTCTTGAAGCCGGCAGTCGGATCAAGCCGCAGCAGATGCATGGCATAGATCAGCCGCCGGTGCACCGGCTTCAGCCCGTCGCGCACATCCGGCAGCGAACGCGACATGATGGTGGAGAGCGCATAGGCGAGATAGCGCTCGGACAGCGCGTCGGTCAGGCGCGTGTCCTCGATGCGCCCGATCAGGTCATCCGGCATTGTGCTGCTCCGAATCGGCGGCCTGTGCCGCAACGCGGTCGTATAGCATCCGGCGCGCGGCCGGCAGCGGGCGGTGGTGATGGCCGAACGCGTCGCGCTCCAGGAAGTGGCCGGTGAGCCGCAGACCGTCGCGCCAGTCCGTCCAGGCGGCATCGTTTCCGCCCACCAGAAAAGACGGCAAACGCAGCAGACGCTCGGCCCAGCTGCCGGCCCCCGCCGCGGTCACGGCGCGGCCGGTCTTCGGCGAGACGAAGGCGAGGCCGGCCGACCCGCCGGTGACCGCACAGCTCGTGAGATCAAGCCCGTAGCCAAGATCGGCGAGCACCACTGTCTCCCAGCGGATCAGGTCGCTGAGCATGACCGCACCCTGCGGCAGGTGGGCGATCAGGTGCAGCAGGCCATCGAACACCCGTGGATGGGGTTCGCGTTCCGGCAACGCTCCTTCGGCCACCGCACAGGTGGCCGACAGCATCGCCAGCGCCAGCGCGTCGTCCATGGCGAGCGCGGCCCCGGGATGCACCAGTTCCGCGCTGAAGCTGCCGAGTTGCTCGGCGAGACGTGCGACCCAGCGCACATGCACGAGGTTGCCCGGCTGCCAGATCGCCGTGCGCCCGCGCGCCGCACCGCCGCGCGCCAGGCCGCGATGCGCGCCATGTTCGGCGGTCATCACCGTGGCGATGGCGTCGCCTTCGCCGTACGGTCGCGCATCGAGCACGATTGCGGGTGCATCCCAGTCCATATCGCAGGCTAGGTTGGGACGACCGGAGCGCCAAGCTCCACCCCTAATTACAACCTGCGAGGAGTGACACCGGAAGCCCGAAGTGCTGACCTTCCGGCGATGCCGCGGAGCGGCGGTTGGAGAGTCGAGATTTCCCGGCTTCTGGTATGAATCTTCTGGCCACACCTCCGGGTGATCTGCCGCGCGATACCAGGCACTTGCCACCCAGGATTTAAGCCAGGCTCCCACGCATATATCCACAGTTGCGCCCATGACTGGCACTACAGCTACGGGCTTCGATCGTAGTGATCGATACCTCCGATCCATAGACAGCGAAACGTAATTCGTTACTGTGGCGGTGCTTCCATCGTGAAGCCACAAGAACCCGCGCCTCAGTTACTTTCGGCATCTTCAAGACCACGTGCCCAGCAGTCCTGCTGATGCCGGGGGCAAGGGCCAACCAACGACAGGAGAGCAGGACGCCATGAGTTCCAATATATACGGCAGCCCCAACGGGAACAGCATCCTCTTCGGGGACCCGCTGCCCGGGCTTGATGAAACCATCACCGCCTTTGCCTTCAACAACGTCATCTATGCGATGGGGGCAAACGACCAGATCAACACCGGATCCGGCAACGCGACGGTGCACCTCAACGGAAGTCCACCCACGACCTTCGTTGGCGTGACCGACACCGTGAATGTCGGCGGCGCCTTCAACGTGGTCCAGACGGAAGGCGGCGGCCATATCGGCAGCACTCTTACCGTCCAGGGCGGCACCGGCGAGAACACCACGAAGCTGGAAAACACGAACGGTAACAATAACGTCTCCCTTCAGGGTTACTTCAACGCAATCACCGTCAATTCCGATGCCACGAACACGATCTTCAGCGGGGCGGGAAACAGCTCCGTGAACGCTGGCAAGAGCGGCGACGGCAACTTCGGGTTCACTACGTCAGTTATTGACGCGGGTCAGCACAACACTGTCATCGGTGGCGATCAGAACTTCACCATCAGTGGCGGCCAAGGGTTCGACCTCATCATGATCGGCAACGGTGACAACACCATCACCGAGGCCGGTGTTCAGGACAAGATGTCGGTTGGCGGCGGCAACAACGTCATCAAGGACCTTGGCGGGCACGCGACCATCACGGTGGGTCCTGCAAATGCCTCTGAACCTGGTCCGGACAACACAGACGTCATCACCCTCGCCGGCACCAACAACACGGTAACCGGCAAAAGCGATCAGGACTTCACGATCAACGTCACCAACGGTGGGGCGGGCAAGTTCACGCTGGGAGACGGCAACAACTTCCTGAACACCAGCGGCAACAACAACACGATCGTCATGGGGACTTCCGACGAGCCGGGCGGCGATACCGTATTGGCCAACGGCTCCTCAAACAGCATCAAACTGGGGGACGCCGCCAATAAAGTGACGGCAAACGGCGGCAGCGACACGATCACTCTCGGCAACGGCGCCAACACTGTCATGTCCAACGGCGACAACGACACGATCACGCTCGGCAATGGCGGCAACACCCTGACGTCCAACGGCAATACCGACACGATCAAGGTCGGCAACGGCAACAACAAGATCGGCGCAGACGGCAACAACGACACCATCACCCTGGGCAGCGGCAAGAACACCCTTTCCGCGAAGGGTGACAGCGATACGATCACCGCCACCAAGGGAACCGACTCGATCGCGCTCGGCAGCAACGGCGTGGTCACGCTGAATGCCACCGGAACGGGAACGACGATCGATTCAATTGGCACCCAGAACAGCATCGTTCTGAACTCCAACGCCAACGTGAACATCGCCGACGAGTTGTCCGGCGGGCAACTGAACCTCACGATCAATGCCAGTGCCGGTAATTCCGGAACTGTCGTGCTGACCGGTTTCGCCGACGATGGCGACACCAATGGGCTGATCGACCTGCAAGCGTTCGGCTACACCAACATCAGTCAGCTCAACGCGACCAGTGACGGGAATGGTGGCACACTCATCCACCTCGGCACAGGCTCACTCGACCTGGCTTTTGCGACAATCCACGCGCAGAACTTCGCCTTCAGCTAGCGAACCAAGTCTGGCGGGCCTGCCTCAATCCTTCGAGGCAGGCCCGTAATTGTTGCATGGTGCGGCTGTGTAATGTATTACCGGCCCCGTGCCCAGGCGCCGGCTTCGGTGGGACGTGACGATCAGTCCGCCAGACCGAGCCAACGCGAGGGCGCAGGCAGGGAAGATGGAACAAAGCGATGGTGGCCAGGAACTGGAGTAACATAGTTGGCGGTG
>DASXNR010000373.1:0-4270 GCA_036494925.1 Acetobacteraceae bacterium | reverse complement strand
GACGGCGGGCTCAATCCGGTTCGACGGAAGGGAAATCGCGGGTGCGCCGCCGCATCGGATCATCCATCGCGGCATTGGCCGGACGTTTCAGATCCCGCGACCGTTCAAGCGCCTGTCGATTTTCGAGAACGTTGTGCTGGCGGGTTTCTACGGCAGCGATGGCACGACCAAGGCCGGCTCGTTCGATGCCGCTGAACGCGCACTGAAGATGGTTGGCCTACCGACGGACCGCACCGCCCCGGTCAGCGGACTTGGTGCCGCGGGACTGAAGAAGCTGGAACTTGCAAAGGCGCTGGCGACGCAGCCGAAGCTGCTGCTGGCGGATGAAAGCCTGGGTGGACTGGACGAAGCCGAGATGGAGCAGGCCGCCGAGATGTTGCGCAACATCCGTCGTGAACTCGGCGTCACCATCATCTGGGTCGAGCACATCATGGGCGTGCTGATGCGCGTGGTGGATCGCGTGATGGTGCTCGATCATGGCGAGAAGATCGCCGAGGGCCTGCCGCACGAAGTGGCGGCGGACCCGCGGGTGATCGAGGTGTATCTCGGCACCGACGCCGCCGCGACGCAGGCGTACGCGGCGGAAAGGGTATAGATGCTGCGACTCCGCTCGATCGACGCCGGCTACGGCAGCTTCCAGGCATTGTTCGACATCTCGCTGGAAGTGAACGCCGGCGAGGCCGTCGCGGTGATCGGCCCCAACGGCGCCGGCAAGACCACGCTGATGCGGGTGATTTCCGGCCTGATCCGGCCGATGCGCGGGACCATGCAGATGGAAGGCGCCGACCTCGCCGCCACACCGGCGCACCGCATCGTCGAACTCGGCATCGCGCACGTGCCGGAGAACCGCCGCCTGTTCCCGCGCATGACGGTGGAGGACAACCTCCGCATGGGCGGCTTCATCCCGGCGGCGCGGCCAAAGTTCCGCGCACGACTCGACTTCGCCTATGAACTGTTCCCCCGCCTGCGCGAACGCCGCACCCAACTCGCCGGCACGCTGTCCGGCGGGGAACAGCAGATGTGCGCGATCGGCCGCGCGCTGATGTCGGAACCGCGCCTGCTGCTGCTCGACGAACCGTCCGCCGGCCTGGCACCGGTGATCGTGCAGCAGGTGTTCGGACTGGTGGAACGCATCCGCGCCAGCGGCCTGACGGTACTGATTGTCGAACAGAACGTCCGCCAGGTGCTGCGTGTCGTGGATCGCGCCTACCTGCTGGAAGCCGGCACGCTGCGCGCCTCGGGCGCCGCCGGTGAACTGCTGCAAAGCGAAACGATCCGCGAAGCCTATCTGGGGGTATGACGCTTGTTCGACATCTTCGACATCTACCTGCTGGAGGCGCTGATCAACGGCGTGCTGCTGGGCGGGGTGCTGGCACTGTTGGCGCTCGGGCTGAACCTGATCTTCGGCGTGATAGACGTGGTGTGGATCTGCTACGCCGAGCTGATCATGCTGGGCATGTACGGGATGTTCTTCCTGTTCAAGATCTACAGCGTGCCGTTCCTGGTCGCGGCGGTGATCTGCATCGCCGGCGTCGGCGTGCTCGGCGTGGCACTGCACGTGCTGGTGATCGCGCCGCTGCTGGGTGCGGCGCCGATCAACCAGTTGCTCGCCACCGGCGGCGTGCTGTTCTTCCTGCAAAGCGCTGCCACCGTCATGTTCGGCATCGACTTTCGCAACCTCGGCATTCGGCTGCCGGTGCTGGAGGTGCACGACATGTTCATCAGCTACGCGCGCCTGCTGGCGTTCGGTGCCGCGCTCGCCGGCATGGTGGTGCTGTACCTGTTTCTTTCGCGCACCTATACCGGCACCGCGATCCGCGCCATCGCCCAGGACCGCCAGATCATGCCGCTGATGGGTGTCGACGCGCGGCGTATCTACATCATCACCTCGGCGATCGGCGGCGCGCTGGCCGGCCTCGCCGCGACCCTGCTGGTGCTGCAATACGACGTGCACCCGTTCATCGGCCTCACGTTCGGACCGACCACGTTCATGATCTGCGTGCTGGGCGGGCTCGGCAACATGGTCGGCGGCTTCGTCGCTTCGTTCGTGTTCGCCGAGATCATCTCGGTGAGCGGCCTCTATCTCGACCTCGAATGGGGCTACGTGTTCGCCTTCGGCTTCTTCATCGCCATGATGTTCGCGAAACCGCAGGGCCTGCTGGCACGCCGGGCATGAGCCGCATCCTGCCCTGGCTGGCGGGTGCGGCACTGATCGCCCTGCCCTTCGTGTACCGCGAACCCTACCCGATGCATCTGCTGATCGTCGTGCTGATCTGGTCGTCGATGTACACGTCCTGGTCGGTGATGGGCCGGTTCGGCCTGGTGTCGTTGGGCCATGGCGGGTTCATGGGGATCGGCGCCTACACCACCGCGCTGCTGTGGAACAATTTCGGGCTTACGCCCTGGCTTGGCATCCCCGTCGCCATGCTGGTGGTCGCCATCGTCGCGCTGATCATCGCCTGGCCCTGCTTCCGCTTCCGCATCATCGGCCACTATTTCGCACTGGTGACCCTGGCGCTGAGCGCCATCGTGCTGCAGGTGATCATCGCGTCGCGCGATATCACCGGCGGTTCGCTCGGCTACACACCGCAGCGCTACAACGGCGGCAGTTCGATCTTCGCACTGCAGTTCACCGACAAAGTGACGTGGTACCTGATCGCACTCGGTGTGTGGGGCGTGGCGCTGTTCATCCGTTACCGCGTCGATCGCAGCATGCTGCGCTACGCACTGGAGGCGATCGCGGAAGACGAGGACGCGGCGGCCGCGACGGGCGTGCATGTGACCTGGGAGAAGCTGAAGATCACCCTGATCAGCGCGGCGATGACCGGGTTCGCCGGGGCGCTGTATTGCCAGTATCAGATGTTCATCTCGCCCGATACGGTGAGCGGCATCTCGGTGTCGCTGCAGATGGTGTTCGCCGCGGTGGTCGGCGGGATCTATGTGCTGTTGGGGCCGACGGTGGGCGCGTTCATCACCATCCTGCTGGCGGAGTTTTTGCGCGTCGGCTTCGGTACCGGCGCGGTGGGCTGGGACAACGTCATCTACGGGTCGCTGCTGGTGCTGTTCATCATCTTCCTGCCGCAGCGGCTGGTGGGCACTGTGCAGGCAAAGTTTGCGCGCGTGCGGACGGCCTGATGGGTGATCCGGCAACAGTCAGTGCCTCGGGTCGCCAGGCGGTCGCCACTACGGTGACTGTCGCGCCTGGGATCACCGCCTCGACTTCGCGTCGCACGGCCTGATTGACCAGATCGACATCGCCCATGCGGCGTTCCGCGTCGAAGCCGAGGCCGATCTCCACGAACATCCTGATACCGGACCTTCGCGTCAGCACGTGGTCGATCAGGTCGAACGCTGCGAAGTGACGGATCAGCGCGCTGTTGATCGCGGCATGTTGCGTTTCGTCCAAGGTTCGGTCGAGCAGGTCCGGCAATGAGCCGGTGATCAGCCGATATGCAGTCCACAGCATCACCTGAGTAACGACCGCGGAGCCGGCGAGATCGGCGAGCACGCCCGCCAGGTGTCCGGCGAAGATCGCCGAGACGAGGATGGCAACCGTTGCGACGATCGACGAGATCAGCTTGAGGAGCCGGGTCCGGACCTGGCCGTTGATCAGCACGGAACCGCGGTCGCCTCCTGCACGCAGGAAGGTGACGAACATCCAGCGTTCTGAACTGCATTGACCGCGGCGATCGCCGTCGCGCCCGCCAGCCCGAGCGGATGCGCCGATGGCGGCTGCAGCAGGCTGAGCACTCCGAGTACGAACACCCAGATGCCGGACAGCACCAGCATCGCACCGATAAGCAGATTGAGGAAGCTCTCGATCTTGCCGGCGCCATACTCGTAGCTCGGCAATCGCCGCCGGTGGATCCGCCGCAGCATGACATAGGCAAACAGTTCGAGCAGGGTAAGCAGCCCGCCCCTGAGGCCGTCCGCAAGCAGCGTCAGCGAGTGGGACCAGATCGCGATGCCGAGCATTGGCGTGGCGGTCAACACGTCGGTGCCGACACCGAGAGCCATGGCGCGCTCGCGGCGCCGCTCTACCTCGGTCATTGCGAACCCCCCGGTGCCCTGGCTCCAAGCTACAGGCCACGGCAGGTCATGGCGAGGATGACGCAGGTGAGCCTGGTCCTGACGAGTGGCTTTGGGTCTTGGCCGCAACGTTGCCGCCCGTTGCTGGCGGCGCTAACGTCAAGCAAATCGGGGGAGGAAGCGCATGCTCGGCAGGCGGATGTTCGCGTCGTGCGTGATCTGCGCGGCGATGGGATCGGTG